>CACFLX010000039.1 GCA_902567235.1 uncultured Pelagibacteraceae bacterium | reverse complement strand
ACAGCAAGTAACAAGGCCATCAAAGCTAGGCTTAGACCTGGCAATTGCTGGCGCGTATCAGCCCAGAACCAACTCCACAAAGGTGCCCGGGAATATTTTTGAAGTTTCCGTAGAGACCAGGCTAATAATGCCGGTAGTGATACTGCAGCAGCAACGAGCAAAGCACCAAGCAAAGCGAAGCCAGCAATCAGTCCGTCAAATAAAATAGCACAAACACCGCCTAATGTGAGAAATAAGATTGCGCCTTTCATTTGCAAAGTAAAATGTGATGTCGTCACAAGCATCCACGCCCTAGGTTTCGCACTGGCTAAGATGGGTAGCTTAGTTATCTGCCAGATTTGCGATGACATTGCCAAAGCGGTACCTAGTAAAGCTATTATCAAACCTGAAAGCCACCAATCTGGCCTCAACTGGAGATTTCCAGAAATATTTGCGCCGTATAGGCCTCTTAGGGTCGCTGCAACATCTGGTAGTAAAATTCCTGCGATTAAGTAGCCTAAAACTATCCCAATAATTGCACCAATAATGGCTAAAACTATCATTTCAATTGTGACTATTATTATAAGTGTTCTGAGTGACACTCCCATAGATCTAATTGAGCGCATCATTGCCCTTCGCTGCTCAAAAGCGAGGCCAATTGTACTATGTACAATAAATAAACCTACGGCGAAGCTTAGTAGGCCAAATGCTGACAAGTTTAAATGAAAGCTATCTGTGAGCTTTGAGATATCTGTCATTTGTTGAATTTTTTTTATGGTTAAATGAGGAACGATAATTTCTAATTCTGTTTGGTCCAATGGCTGTTCAGGGTGGACGATCAAATAAGTAATTTTGTCTTTTTTTAGTAATCGTTGAACTAAACTTATGTCGCCTACCGCCATTCCTGGTGCCACTCTTGAAAAAGAAAATTTTTTGACACGTCACGGTAATTCAAAACGTTATTTGCCCGCCCGTCGTTTACGAGACCTTGGTGCTGGGCTATTGTATACATCGAGGGACCATATAACTCGGCGACAAATTTTAAAAAACGTAGCCGAACAAGTGAGAGAAACTGTGAACTTTGCAGTGCCAGAAGATAATGGAATGAGTTATATAGACCGTGTTGAAACAGATTGGGCCTTCAGAATTCAATTACCAATCGGCACAAACGTCCCATTTCACTGCACAGCAAGTGGCAAATGCTTTTTGTCTAGTTTAAAAAAAAAGGAGATAAATGGAATTTTGTCTTCAATCAAACTTGAAGCAATTACGGAAAAGACCCATGCCACACCCGAAGGTCTAATGCAGGAACTAAATCAAATAAAGAAACAGGGATACGCTTTAGATAGAGAAGAATTTATGGAGGGTATGATTGCTATCGCTGTCCCAATAAAAGATAGAGACGATCGTTTCGTAGGTGCATTGGCATTTCATGGCCCAACCCAACGGATTTCAATCGAAAATGCCATTGCAAGAAAAGAAATTTTACTTAGTGCTTCTCAAAAACTACAGGAACATTTGTTTTAAGTTTCTACTTTGGATGCAGCCTCATTAAATTCTCCAACTGCTTTCCTCGTTAATTCATCGTTTACTAACTCTTCCGCAATACGAGGTGCAATTGTAAAATATACGTGCCCTTGTGCTGCAAGAGTAATCATTTGCTCAACAGAACGAATAGAGGCCACAAGTATTTTACATCCGTTCGTCGAGTGAGTCGCAAAATCTTTCATTTGACACAGATGCTTAAAAGCGTCTAATCCAGACTCTTCCATTCTACCATAATACGGCGCTATGTATTCCGCCTTTATAGCGTCTGCTGTAATATATTGTTTAGAGTGATAGCATGCTGTCATTAGGATAGAGAGCCCCATCCTTTTCATTTCCGGCACCAATCGCAAACCTTCTTTAGTCAAAGGCACTTTAATTACAAATTTTAAATTAAAGTTTTCAGCATCATCTTTTCGTTGTTCTGCAAAACTAATAGCCGTTTCATCGCAGCTTGGAACCTGAACATGAAACTCTTTTACATTTAGCTCATCAGCTACAGCCATTATTGAGGACCAATTTATACGGGGATAAAAGAGACCGGCTCGTTCTGCCAAAA
>CACFLX010000038.1 GCA_902567235.1 uncultured Pelagibacteraceae bacterium | reverse complement strand
TAAAGTCACAATCTTGATAATTGCAGTCTTGATCTCATTTTATTTAATTTATCTTTTAATTGTTGGAAATAAACTTATTAGGGCATCCAAATTAAACTCTGAATATAAAAAAAATACCATACAATATGTAAATGATATTTTTTCAGTCATAAAGACTTTGGTGTTTAAGGCAAATAAATCAAAATTTTATCAGAAATTAGAAATTATTTTGCAAAGCAACTATAAAATTAATGCCTTTGAACAAATAATAAGAGGAATAATTAAAAATTTATTTGAAATTTATTTTTTAATTATAATAGTATTAATTGTTTTATATAAATATAGTACTATTGAGGTAGGTAATTTAATTTCATATGGGCTCTTTATTTTTGCAGCGTACAAAATAATACCCTCTTTTCACCTAATCTATACTCATATATTTTCTTTTTTGGGTTCTTCCAATTCTTTAAAAGTAATTATTGAAGAATTAACAAATAAAAACCAATATTCAGAAAATATTGTAAGCAATTTAAGAATAAATAGTGTGAGCCTTAGTAATGTATCTTTTTCTTATAACAAAAAAATTAATGTTTTAAAAAATATTAATTACGAATTAAAGGAAAATAAAATTATTGGAATTTGTGGAAAATCAGGATCAGGAAAAACAACTTTTATAGATATAATTAGTGGACTAATAGAACCAACTGATGGAAAAATATTAATAAATGGGCAAAGCAATAAATTAAATAATGAAGCATTAATATCTAATTCCACATATTGTTCTCAAAAAACAATACTTATCGATGATACTTTAAAAAATAACATTACTTTAGAAACGAATAATTCAGATTTTAACGAAAAATTACTTATGAAAGTAATTGAAATTGCTGAACTAAATAACTTTGTTAAAAATTTAAAAAATGGAATAGATACTATTATTGGACAAGAAGGTATTCGGGTTAGTGGAGGAGAAGCTCAAAGAATTAACATTGCAAGAACTATATTTGCAAATAGAAAGTTTGTTTTTTTTGATGAATCTCTTAATAACCTAGATATGGTTACTTCAAAAAAAATTCTTAATAATCTTGAAAAAATTGTTCTTGGTAAAACTATTTTTTTTATTACACATGATCTTAGACTTTTATCAAACTTTGAAGAAATATTGATTTTTGATGAAGGAAGAATGGTTGATAAAGGAAGTTTTTTGGAATTAAAAGAAAAATCAAAGGTATTTTTAGAATTATTGGATAAGCCTTTATGATAGATATTTTAATTATAATTGATAATCCATATAGAGAACTATTAAATCTTAAGCTACTTAAAAAAGTATTTTCAAAAAAAAAATTAAATTCAAGAATTATATCAAAACATTTGTATGAGGATGCAATAATTAAATATAAACCTCAAGCAGTAATAGTTCCAAGGATAACACATGGTTTTAAAAAAATATTTAATTTATCAAAAAAATATAATTTTAAAATTTATTTACTTCCATGCGAACATGGTGCTGGTGAAAGGCAAAGAATAATAAGTTTTTTGGTAGGTTATGAAAATAAAGATAATTATAATTTAGATAATTTTAAATTTTACAAAGACATTAAAAAAATTTTTGTTCCTTCTGAAAAGTATAAACACCATTGTATTGAATCTGGTTTATTTTTAGAAGATCAAATAATTGTTACAGGCACTATATCGTCTGATTTCTGGTTTGAAAAAATATCTAATTCTATCACTAATGAAAACAAAAATATATCGATAGGAATAGCATCTTCGTTTAAATCAACTTTTTTTGGTATTCATTTTAATTCTTTTTTAGATGGATTGCTATTTACAAAAAATTTAACAGATCAAAATAGATTTGAAGACTCTATTGAAAAAAATGTTTTTTTTCATAGTTTTGAAGTATTAAGTTTTTTAAATTTATTAAAAATAATAGATGAAAATCCAGATATTAAATTTTCTTGGAGACTACACCCTCAAGAAAATATTAAAGGTGCAAAATATTTGGCTAAAAAAATTAAAAATTTAGAAATAAATAGAGATATAATTCCTTACGAATGGATTAAAAATCAATCACTAATTATGGTAAATACAAGTACAATGATTTATGACTCTTATTTTCTTAAAACACCTGTAATTAGTTTAATTGATTTAATTTCCAATAATGTAAAAGATAATTTGGAAGAAACTAAAAAGCCTTTAAAAAGCAACCACATTCACAATCCAAATTCAGTTAATGATGTTATTGAAATAATTAAAAAAA
>CACFLX010000037.1 GCA_902567235.1 uncultured Pelagibacteraceae bacterium | reverse complement strand
ATATAAATAATAATATAACAATAAGTAAATTGATACATTTGTCAAAATCAATATTACGAGACTGATTGTATGAGCATAAACAAAAAATGTAATAAATATTGAAATTGTTAAAAACAAATTAATAATAATTCCTGTTAAAGAATTTAAATATAGTTTATTTTTTATACTAAGTTTTTCACTTAAATGTAAATAAATCAATTGATGTAAATGTTTAGAGTCTGGATTGGAAAGTTTTTTTTTATTTAAAATTCTTCTTATTATAGAAAACAAATTCTCAAATGCTGGGTACCATAATAAAGCTGCAATATAATAAGGAGAAACTTTATTAAAATTATTATAAGCAAAACTTATTGCGATTACAGAAATTAAAAAGCCAATACAGTAACTTCCAGAATCTCCAAGAAAAGACTTGCCTATTAGGTTAAAACAAAAAATAATTAGAAAAATTATTAAAATTAAATATAAAAAATTAAACTCAACAAATAGATTATTTTGATTTGATAAAAGTAAAATTGATCCTACAAATAAAATAAAATTTCCAATCACAAGGGTATTAATACCATCAATAAAATTGTATCCATTTACTAAAATCAGAATACAAAAAGTTACAAAACAAATGTTTATAAAATGGTTTTTTAATAGATCGTCAAATAAAGGTACGCTAAGAGTTGTTATTTGTGTTTTTGTAAAAACAATATATATCACAACTAAAAATGCTTGAGAAAAAATTCTAATTCTAGGAGATTTAATAAAATTTAAATCAGACATTAATCCTATTAAGTACATTAATATTAGAAATATAACTAAGTTAAAATTATATTTAAAAAAATATATTGAAAAAAATATAATAAATAACAATCCTCCTGATAACGGGGTCCCTAAATTGCTAAAAACTTTTTTCTTATGGTTCGAACTTTCAACGTTATCTAGAAGAACTGAATTTTTTTTCAAAATTAAATTAATTAATATAAATACTAAAGCTAAAAATACTATTTCAAAATATAAATTATTAAAAATTAATCTATCAAACATTTTTATAAATAAATTTTTGCTTAAATAATTTTAAAGTATAATTAATTGATAATATAAAAGTTCTGTAAGCTGAATATATTACATTATAATCTAAATATTTATTATAAACTTTGTATGCATCAGTTATTTTTTGAATTGTTGATGAAGAAAGTGAATTTTCTGATTTTCTCCATTTTGTTAGAAATTTATTTATTCCTACTATTTGGTACTTTTTTGATAAATTTAACCACAAAATATAATCTTCTTTTGTTTTAATTTTTTTAAAACTTATAAGCTTTTTTATTCTAGAACTTATCATAACAGTAGATAGGCCAATATCACATGAATTTAGTAATTTTTTAAATGTTAAAAACTTTTCAACTTTCATTATTCTTATAATTTTATTTTCATCATTAATTACTTTATAATTAGTATGTGTAATATCTGTTTTATTTTTGATCATAAAATTCAATTGAAATTTAAGTTTATTTTTTTCCCATAAATCATCTGCATCTAGGAAAGCAATAAATTTTCCCTTAGTTTTTTTAATTCCTATATTTCTAGAGATAGAAACACCTTGATTTTTCTTATTAAGAACAATTTTAAAACGTTTATCTCTTTTAACAATTTTTTTTAAATATATTAAATCTTCACGGTTTTCATCGTCATAAACAATAATCACTTCAATTTTTTTATGATTCTGATTCAAAATTGATTTTATACAACTGTTTATATATTTTCTTTTTTTAAAATAAGGAATAACTACAGAAATTAATATATTTTTAGGCTTCATTAAAAAAACTGTTTAATTTTTTAAAGTGGCGAAATTTTGTATAATTCGCTGATACTTTTTTAGAACAAACTTTTTGAAGGTAAATTTCTTTCTCATTTAATCTTTTAAATTTTACATAATTTTCTTTTAGACTATCAACACTTCCGGATTTAAATAAGATTCCTCCTTTACCATTAGATAAAATTTCTTTTGGTCCGCTTGAACAATCACTTGAAATTATACTTGCATTATTCGCAGCTGCTTCAATTATTACAAAACCCGGATCCTCCCAAAGAGATGTTAGAATATAGCAGTAACATTTTTTAAATAAATTATGAATATTTTTTTCATAGCCTAATAAAATAACTTTATTATTTAAATTATTTTTATTTATATAATTTTCAATATCTTTTCTCTGCTCACCTTCTCCCGCAATCACAAGATATAAATTAGGATCTTCT
>CACFLX010000036.1 GCA_902567235.1 uncultured Pelagibacteraceae bacterium | reverse complement strand
TACTTCCAGACCAAGCGATCACAGGATGCGACGAAGGTTTATTTGTTAAAGTAGACCAAAGTGAGTTTATCAACGATATGGTTGTACCACCAGTTTCTGACTGTGTTGTTCCACAAATCTTTTGGGCTTACACTGCATTTTATGACAAAGCAGCGTTCCCAGGAAAAAAACCAAAAAACATTAAAGATTTCTTTGATGTTAAAAAGTTTCCTGGAAAAAGAGGAATACATACTTGGGCAAACGCTTTAATCGAAATGGCACTAGTTGCTGACGGTGTTAAAGCAAGTAAAGTATACGAAGTAATGAGTACTCCTGAAGGAATAGACAGAGCATTTGCAAAACTAGATACAATTAAAGATCATGTTGTATTTTGGTCTGCAGGTTCTAAGCCACTTGAACTAGTATCGAGCGGTGAAGTTGTTATGGCATTAGCTTACAACGGTAGAATTGGTGCTGCTATCCTTTCAGAAGGTAAAAACTTCGAATACATTTGGGACGCTACAGTTCTTGAACAAGAATATCTTGTAGCTATCAAAGGTGGAAATGAAGCTGAAGCTCTTGCGTTCATGGCGCATGCTTCATCAGCAGAGTCAAATGCTGAACAAGCTAAATACATTCCATACGGCCCTATGAGAAAATCTAGTATCGGTATTATCAAAAAAGGTGAACCTTGGTTCATAACATCAAGTGGTAATATTGATATTTTACCTCACATGCCAACTACTCCAAAAGTTCTAAAAAGAGCTGTAATAGGAGACCCAGTTTGGTGGGCTGATAACGGTGCTGAAGTTCACGAAAGATTTGGTGCTTGGAAAGGTAACTAATAATTCGTAGTATAATTTAAAAAAGGCGAGATTTTTATCTCGCCTTTTTTTTTTATTGTATAATAATTTTATTGAATAAAATAATTTTATGAATCAATCTCAGACATCAACAGGTCCAATATTAACAACTGATGGAATTCCGTTAAAAGTCAGTCTTAAGAAAGCAGAACGCATAAATAAAATAAGAGCATTTTTATTAGTACTCCCACTTTTAGCATTTATATTAATTACATTCTTGGTCCCAATTGGCGACATGCTGGCTCGAAGTGTTGATGACAGACAGATTAATACAGTTTTCCCAAAAACTTTTGAGGTTTATAAAAAATGGGACAGACAAGGCCTTCCTTCTGAAGAAGTATACAAAACAATGTTTTTTGAATTAAAAAATAGCGAAGGTTATGCAGTCGGTAAAGCAAGTACCAGAATGAATTATTCTAAATCTGGTTGGAAAAGTTTATTAAAAAAATCTAAAAGAAAATTTAAAAAAATTGAAGAGGGTCCTTTCAAAGAGAAAATGATTGCTACTGATAAAAAATGGGCAGACCCTGAATATTGGTTAGCTCTTGGACAAATGGTAGATCCTACGACAATGGGATATTATTTAAATGCCGTTGATTTAAAATACGATTCAAGCAAAAACATAGTTCAACAAAAAGAAAATAGACGTATTTACAACAAAACATGGATTAAAACTTTTAAGGTAAGTCTTTTAGTTACATTGTTTTGCTTACTTTTGGGATACCCAATTTCATATTTGCTTGCAACATTGCCCATGAAATATAGCAATCTTTTAATGATATGTGTCTTGCTACCTTTTTGGACCTCTTTACTAGTTCGAACTGTTGCCTGGATGGTAATGTTACAACAAAAAGGTGTTCTTAATAACTTATTGGTTATGTCAAACTTGCTTGCAGATGAAAACCGCTTCCAACTCATGTACAATCAAACAGCTGTTGTAATAGTGATGACGCAAATTCTACTACCTTTTATGGTTTTACCTCTCTACAGTGTAATGAAAACTATTTCGCCAACATATATGAGAGCAGCTTTAAACCTTGGAGCTTCTCCAATGCATGCATTTTATAAAATTTATATGCCAAATTCAGTTCCAGGAGTTAGCGCAGGGTGTTTGCTCGTATTTATAATTGCAATTGGATATTATATTACTCCTGAACTTGTAGGTGGTAAGGATGGACAAATGGTAGGAAACTGGATTGCTTATCATCTAAAAACAACTTTGAATTGGGGACTTTGTGCTTCGTTGGGAGCTATACTTTTAGCAATGATGACTGTCTTGTACTGGGCTTATAATAAAATAGTAGGAATAGAAAATATTAAATTAGGATAACTATGGCTTTACCCGCATATGCAACAACTGGACAAAAAGTAGGTTACTATTCTTTTTTAACCTACTGCGGTCTTGTTTTTTTCTTTTTAATTGCTCCAATTTTTATAATTCTTCCTCTTTCATTTAGCGCATCTCCATTCTTTGAATTT
>CACFLX010000035.1 GCA_902567235.1 uncultured Pelagibacteraceae bacterium | reverse complement strand
GAAAGTTATGATATCGATGGTTATGTAATATCGCCCTATAAAATGTTTTCAAGACATGGTTTCGGTATAGCCTGGGTATCAGACAGACTAAGAAATGCCCCTCATGAACAATTAGACGGTGGCCCATCAGATAATTGGGAACTTGGCACTAGAGACACTGGAGCCTATGCAACAATGTCGGATGTGAAAAAATATATGTGTTGGCTAGGCAAAGAATTCACAAAAAATAACGACAGTCGAGAGCAAATAAAAGCCGCAGGTGCAGCAATTCAAGATTATGAAAGAAAAATGACAGATGCGCTTCTGCACGGACTTGGAAACCTTAAGGGCCTTGCTGATTTCGAAGACGTAGAGATAATTGGTGGCGTGAATAACTCATCAAGGGAGGGATTAGTCAGTTTCAGAATTAAAGATTATCCATCGGAAAAGATTGTGAGATACCTTAATCATCAGGGTATAAGAACGCACACGCGTAAATGTGACCACTATTCAGAAAATATCCTTACTCCACTTGGCTGGGATGATTGTGTTAGAGTGTCTATTTGTCATTATAATACTTTAAGCGAAATAAAGAAATTTTTATCCTGCATGGCAGCTTTTAGAGACAATTAATTCTCGCTAAAAAAACTTCATTACTACTATTGAAGTTTTCATGTTTTTAAACTTCTGAGGGTTTTCCCCATAGTTTCGAGAATTGTCCTACTATTTGATCTCTACTCTGGCGGTAAGCACTCAACTTTATTTCACGGGTCTCACCAATACCCGTTGGGTCCATTATCGGCCAGTACTCAACTTTCATGTGAAAAAAACGCGTCAAGTCTAATGCACGCCTTTGACTTGCGGGAGATAGTGCAACCACAAGGTCAAATGACGATAAATCATCTCCTAAAGCTGCCATTTCATCAAAACTTCTCGATTTGTGGCGGGACAACTCAACCTGAATTTCATCACACACAGCGATAGCAAAGCCATCAATTTCTAAATCATTATAAACCCCAACTGATTGAACATAAGTACCTAGGCCATAGAACTTTTTCATAATTCCTTCTGCCATAGGCGATCGAACTGCATTATGGTCACAACAAAAAAGTATTGATTGTGGTAACTCCTTAACCATATCAAATACCAAAATGGAGGACGCAAATCAGGGTGAATAATCTGCGCGATGTGTCATTATTGATAATAGCTTTTCCATCTAAACGCTCGAGCAAAATACGTGCACCTTCGTCATGGATACCGCGTCTAGCCATGTCAATTGTTTCAATTTGCCCAGGCGGTAAATTTTTTACTGCATCATAATAGCTCTCACAAATAGCCCAATAATCTTTTACTACCTGCCTAAAAGGTGAGAGTGACAAATGAAACTCGATGACAGGGCTACGGTCCTCTTTGGAAACCTCAAAAACTAATCGCTTTTCCTTGATAGATAAAATTAAATGATAAGGCCCAGACACTGTTGGTACTTCAAATTTATTTTCCTCGAGCAAGTCATATAAAGCAACTTTTCGCTCTTTCTCGATCTCAGAAGTAGGAGGCGGGCTATTTTTATCATTTAATTCTATATGCGAGATATAACTCATAAAAATTTCTCTGTAATTTGATTAACTCATATAAACTTGTAACTCATATTATCTGATTGAGAGAAATCATTCAGTTAATTTTTTTAATCTAGAGGTAACTGACAAACCGTGAGCTTCCAAACCCTCAGAGCCGGCTAGAGTTTCGATTGAAGGGCCTATAGATTTGAGTGCATCGGGAGAGACAAAAGTAGTAGTTGTCCTTTTTATAAAATCCATTACTGATAACCCGCTGCTAAACCTAGCAGAACGAGCTGTTGGGAGAACATGATTAGAACCCCCTATATAATCTCCGACAGCTTCAGGCGTCCAAGCGCCCATAAAAACAGAACCAGCATTTGAGATCTTTTTTAATAGTGCCTTTGGGTTAGAAACGCAGAGCTCTAGATGCTCCGGAGCAAGTTTATTCGAAAGCTCCGCGGCTACATTTAGGGAGGGGACGCTGATTATCACACCAAAATTTTCCCAGCTTGGCCCGGCAATGTTCCTGCGTGCTAAACTTGCAAGGATTTTTTCAACCTCTTTTGCAACTAACTCACCTAGACTTTGATTTGTAGTAATCAGGATAGATTGCGCATTTTCATCATGTTCAGCTTGACTAAGTAAATCCCAAGCAATCCACTCTGGATTATTATCATCATCAGCGATTATTAAAACTTCAGAGGGACCCGCTATCATATCTATTCCGACATGCCCAAAGACTTGTCGCTTAGCCGCTGCTACGTAAGAATTACCTGGGCCGGTGATTTTATCGACAGCTGGA
>CACFLX010000034.1 GCA_902567235.1 uncultured Pelagibacteraceae bacterium | reverse complement strand
AATTCATTTATTCCGTAGAAAGAATAAATTTTTATTAAATGCCAAATTATAGGTTTATTTCCAATTTTAACTAGAGGTTTAGGTTTAATCTTTGTTTCTTCTGCCAACCTAGTTCCATAACCTCCAGCTAATATTACTGCTTTCATTATATTATTTTTTTTGCGTATCTACTAAAGAATAGGGCCATATTTTATGTTTACAATATTTTGAAATCCAAAAAGAAAAATATCTTTCAGCTAAAAAATCAAATATTCTGATTTGACCATAGCCTTTTAATTTATTTTTATCAAATATTTTTTCACATTTTTTTAACCAAGAAAATGTAGATAAGCAAAGTTTAGAAAAAAATTTTTTCTTTAAAATAAAAATACTTAAAGGAAAAAATTTAGTTTCCGACCTGACATATTTTAAAAAATCTTTCTTATCATTACTATTTAAAAATTTTATAGAATTTTCAAGACCATCATATAAATGAAAAATATTAAAATGGAGATTAATTGTATGTTTTTTCTTATCAAAAATAATTCTTGGATCCTTTAAAATACTTCTTTTACCTTTTTTTATTAACTTACTTAATTTATAACCTTTTAAGCTTTGCGGAGAACAGACGAAAGCGTCAAATTTATTATACTTATATGGAATACTTGATAAAAGATTTTTTTTTAAATTATTTAACCCAATTTTTTTATCATGGTTTTTTTTAAGCCAAAATCTTCTGTAATGACAAATACCAATATAGTCATCTTGTTTTAAGTATTTAATATGATTTTTCCAAATCCAATATATTGAAGTTAGTGTACCATAGTTAAAATTTTTCTTTGATATATTTTTTTGCCCCATAGAATCATTTAACCAATTTTTTGGGAATTTTCTTTTATGCGCTCCACTACCTATGATATTCAAATTTAATTTATCCAATTCCTTGATATATTTGTGAGAAATACAATAAATTTTTAAATTAGATTTATTTTTGTTCATTTTTAATTAGATTTTTTTATTAAACATTATTAAACAAATATAAATATATGAAAATATATTCAACAAAATTCAAAGGACTAAAAATCATAAAAATTAAAAAATTTAGCGACTTAAGAGGAAGTGTAATAAAAGTTTTTAATAAAAATAAAAAATATTCAAAATTTAATTGTTTTGAAAGTTATATTAGCTTTTCTAAAAAAGGTGCTGTAAGAGGATTACATGGTCAGCTAGGAGCATACTCTCAAGAAAAAATAATATATTGTTTAAAAGGAAAAGCTATCGATATAGCAGTTGACATGAGGGCAAAATCAAAAACTTATGGAATGATTTTTAAAAAAAATATTAATTCAAAAAATTCTACAGCAATAATAATCCCAACTGGCTTTGTTCATGGACTTCTATCTTTAGAGAAAGAAACAATAATAGTAAATTTTTGTTCAAAACCCTACAATCCTAAAAAAGAGTTTGGAATTAACTTTAAATCATTAAATATAAAACTTCCTAAAATAAAATTTTTAATATCTAGAAAAGATAAAAATTTACCAAGCTTGCAAAAGGTTAGAAAATAATAAAATGAAAATAGGAATAATAGGATCTAATGGATTTATCGGCAGTAATTTAAAAAATTATTTTAAGAACAAAAAAAAATATAAATTATTTTATTTTTCTTCCTACAGTAAATTTAAAAAAAAATGGACAGAAAAGATTTGCAAAGAGATTAAAAGTAATAAGCCTAATTTAATAATTAATTGTGCAGCTAGCCAAGTTTTAAACGACGACAAAAAGTCAATTCAAAGTTTATTAAATTCAAATCTATATTCAAATATAATGTTTTTAAATCAAGCAACTAATAACAAAAATTTTAAAGGTTACATTTCATTTGGAACTAAATGGGAATTTGATTCTGAAAGAAATTATAAACCACTTAATTTTTACGCAGCAACAAAAAATGCCAATGATATATTTTTTAGATATTTTTCTTTGAAGAAAAATATTTCAATTGTATCTTTAAAAATATTTGATACGTATGGTTTAAACGATAAAAGAAAGAAAGTATTAAACTTACTTTTAAATAAATATAAAAATAATCAATCTCTAAAAATTACTCCAGGAAAGCAATACTTAGATTTTGTAAATATTCATGATATTTGCTTATTAATAAATATTATTTGTAGAGATATTTTAAATAATAAACTTAAAGGTTTTAAATATTACACTGTAAGTTCTAAAAAACCGATTAAGCTTAAGTCTTTAATAAATAAAATGAATTTAATTTTGGATAAAAAATTAAAAGTTAAAATAGGAGCAAAGAAATATAGATCAAATGAAGCAATGAAACCGATAAGAAAATTATATAATTATCCAGGTTGGAAACCTAA
>CACFLX010000033.1 GCA_902567235.1 uncultured Pelagibacteraceae bacterium | reverse complement strand
AGTTTTTGGATCTAAAACTAAAATATTCATTGATAACCATATTGAATAATAAGTAAGAGGAGGTGGAGAATTATGAGCTGGTTGTGCTGCTTCAATAATTTCCCAACCATTATTCTCAAAAAGTTTTCTTTGCTCTTTAGGAAGTTTTCTCACAGGGTTGTTTAATATTAGACCAGGTCTGATAGGGGTAAAAGTTGCATCTATATGTATAGGGTAAGGATCTCCTGGAAAATTTACAGTATGAACACGATGGTCAGGAAAATGTCTTTTTAACCAATCTATACCTTTTAAATTTGTAGTAAAACCATGTTGAACAATTAAATCTTTGCCAAACCTTAAAATATCTGCAGCATCAAAAAGAGGCTCCTCTTCAGTTGTCACAAAATATTTTTTTTCAGCCCATTCCAATCGTTGTTCAATACTTACTTCATCTGACAAATAATTTTTATGGTAATCTTTATCTGTCAACCTAGGTTTAGGAGCAGATTCATGTTTCATATTTGGATCTTTCATGAAGTATTTTTGTATCAATGGTCTATAAGCTAAATATTCAAACCATCTGCATCGAAAACTCATAGTTGCTTCTAACATTTCTTTTCCAACAGTAATAATCACATCTCTCGATGGCATACATCCAAACATATGTTCAGCTTTCCAGTCAGGCGTACCAATTTTTTCATCAAATTTTAAAGGAGTTGGTCTATCAACTCTTATCCCACGACTTTCTAAAGTTTTTACAAATTTATCTAAAAGTTCGTTTGCTTTATCTATAGAGTCCTGAGTTCTTCTGCCATGCTTACCTTTCATAACTGAGTCAGGAGGAATTTTCACATCTACTGCAGGTTCGGGTGCTGGAATACAACAATTATCTGCCCTCCCAACAATTACATGTTTTAAGGGGTCCCATTCATTCCAACTATTAACAATAGTATTTTTCATATATAATTAACTTATATGACTTATAATCATCAACTTAAATAAAAAAAATGAGAAGAATATTATTTTTCTTAATATTAAGTTTGCTAGCTTCAGGAAATGTAAATGCTGGGTGTGACGACTCATTGGCTGATGGTGTGGATTATACTAATTGTAGATTTTCTGATGGACAAGACTTGCAAGGTAGTTATTTGCCAAACTCAAACTTATCTTTTGCAGGATTTATTCAAGTAAATTTTGATAAAAGTATTATGATGAATTCAATTTTAGCATTTGGAACATTTTCAGAGTCATCTTTTATTAGAGCAAATTTATATGAGTCTAACTTACAAGGTGCAAATTTTGAAAAAACTAATTTTACCAGTGCTAATTTAACAAGAGCAAATTTTCAAGGTGCTTCATTAATTGAAGCTAATTTTAAAGATAGCAATTTATTTGAAGCTAACTTTACAGCCGCAAATATTACAAATGCAAATTTCGAAGGATCTAATCTAAATAATGCTACTTGGGCTGATGGCAAAAAATGTGGACTAGGATCAATTGGAGAGTGTAAAAAATAAAATTTAAATATTATTTAAGATTAATTCAGAAGCTTTTTCGGCTATCATTAGAGTAGGGGCATTTAGGTTTGCACTTGGAATTTCTGGCATAACAGAAGCATCTACAACTCTTAGATTCTGTATTCCTTTAACTTTTAAATTTTCATCAACTACTGCCATTTCGTCAATACCCATTTTGCAAGTACCGCATGGGTGATAAGCAGTTTCGGCCTTAGATCTAATATATTCATCCAATTCATCATCACTTTGCTTATCAGAACCTGGCCCAACTTCTTTTCCAGAATGTTTTGCTAAAGAAGGCTGAGATAAGATTTTTCTTGCAACATGAATACATTCTCTAGTTTGTTTTAAATCATCTTCATCTTCTAAATAATTAAATAATATTTTTGGATAATCATAAGGGTTTGAAGAATTTAAAGTTATTAATCCCCTGCTTTTAGGATGATTTGGACTTGCGTGTAATTGATATCCATGTGAGTTCGGATTAACTAAACCATGATCAATAACAAAGGATGGAAAAAAATGAAATTGTATGTTTGCTATTTCTCTTTCAGGAGAAGACTTTGCAAAGCCTCCAGCTTCTAAAAAAGATTTAGAACAAGGACCTGATTTAGATAAAAACCACTGAATACCAGCTAAAACTTTTGGAATTAGCTTTGTATAAGTATAAAGAGTGTCAGGTGTTTTACATTCTTGCATAATATATGTTTCCAAATGGTCTTGAAGGTTTTTGCCCACACCTTTGACATCGTTAACAACATTAATTCCTTTCTCTTTTAAATGATCTACATCACCTATTCCTGAAAGCATTAGCAATTGAGGTGAATTAATTGAACCACCGCTTAATATTACTTCTTTTTCAGCATAAACTTTTTCAACTTTATTTTTTATTTTTACTTCGATACCTATTGCTTTTTTTCCTTCGAAAATAATTTTTTCAACAAAAGAATTGGAAAAAATATTTAAATTTTTTCTTTT
>CACFLX010000032.1 GCA_902567235.1 uncultured Pelagibacteraceae bacterium | reverse complement strand
CCGGTCAAAGACATTTAAGAATTTTGATAAGACTTTTGGGAAGGAAAAATGCAGAATTTTATTGTTATAGATCAACTAACAGAAATTTATTAATAAAAGATAATTTGAAAACGAAAAATATAAAGTCTTTAAAAAATTTCTATAAAATAAATCAAATTGACTCAACAGATTTTAAAAAGCACAAATTTGACATTGTTTATATTACCAATCCGATTTACCGACATATATATTATGCACTTAAATTTGCAAATCTTGGTGCTAATTTATTTATTGAAAAACCTTTGTCACACAATTTAAAAAATATTAATTTACTAAATAATATAGCAAATAAAAAAAAAATAAAAATTTCAGTTGGATACCAGTTGAGATTTCATCCAGGTATTAAATTAATTAAAAAATTTATAAAAGAAAAAAAACTTGGTAAATTAATTACAGGCATATTCCATTTTGGAGAATATTTACCATTAATGCATAAATATGAAGACTATTCGAAAACACATATGGCAAAAAAGAGTCAAGGAGGAGGTGCGGTTTTGTGTTTAAGCCACGAGGTAGATCTAGTTAGATATCTACTAGGTGAACCGAAGATTGTTAAAACTTCTATAAAAAAACTAAGTAATTTAAAAATAAATGTTGAAGATACACTTGATGCTAAACTCCGATATTATAAAAACTCAATTATTAAATTAGAAATTAATTTTACAGATAATCCTCCAAGACATTATATATATTTAAATTTTCAAAATGGTTATATTTTATGGGATTACATTGATAAGTATATTTTTTATGTTAACAATAAAAAAAGAATAAAAAAAAAAATAAATTTTAAAAAATTTAAAAGAAACTCTATGTTTATTGATCAAGCTAAAAACTTTATAAACTCAATTTATAAAAAAGAAAAAGTTGTTTCAGATATTAAAGAGGGTCTTAAAACCCTTAAATTATGTATTTTATTAAAAAAAAATGGAATTGAAAAATAAAATAATTTTAGTATTTGGTGCAGCTGGGCTAATTGGATCAGAATTTTCAAAAACTCTTATAGATAATGGAGCAAATTGTATATTAACAGATAATGATCAATTAAAATTAAATAAATTAAAAAAAAAATTAAATAATTATAAGCCAAATATTGTTAGTTTTAAAAAAGTAGATATTTCAAGCGAAAAACAAATTGTTTCCTTAAAAAATTATTTAAAGAAAAATTTTAAAAAATTAGATGGTGTTGTAAATCTAGTTGCTAACGATCCAAAAATAACTAACAAAAAAAATAAATTTAAAAATTTTGAAAGCACTAATTTAAAAGAATTTGAAAAGGATTTAAAAATTGGATTAACCGGCATGATGCTTTCAATTAAACATTCAATTGGACTACTTAAAATGTCAAAAAAAGGCTCTGTTGTGAATATGGCTTCTGATTTATCAATAATTTCTCCTGACCATAGAATTTATTCAAATAAAAAAAAAGATTTTAATTCAAAACCTATATCTTATTCTATTGTTAAGCATGGTGTTGTTGGATTAACGAAATATTTGGCAACATACTATGGATCACAAAATATAAGGTTCAATTCTATCTCTCCCGGAGGAATATTACAAAAACAGGATAAGTCTTTTCAGAAAAAAATATCTAAACTAGTTCCTTTAAGTAGAATGGCAAATATAAGTGAAATTAGTTCAGCATTAGTTTATCTTTTATCTGATAAGTCCTCATACACAACGGGAATTAATATGGTAATCGATGGAGGCAGAAGTACATGGTAAAAAAAAAATATATTCCCAAGTTATTAAAAATTAAACTCTTTAAAAGTTTCATACTGCTCATCAGCTAATGAAAATATTAAAAATTATTGTTGTAAAATTATTAAAATTTTTTAAAGTTTTTGAAAAAAATAGAAGATTAAATTTTGAAATTGTTTTTAGATTAAGAAATATATATTTTCACTTTTATAATTTATTTTCATTTAAAAAAAAATTATCGGATTATCTAAATATTGCTGGTTCCGATAAAGGTATTAAATATTTTAAAATGTATAATATTTTACCAGAACTGATTGAACAAAAAAGGCCAACAATTCTTGAAATTGGTATCGGCGGCCATTCAGCAAAATATTCTGGTGGAAAATCTTTACAAGCTTTGATGTTTTTTTATAAAAGAGGAAAAATTATTGGAGCCGATATAATTGATAAAAGCTTTTTGGATAGGGCAAATTTGGAAACAGTTATTCTTGACCAGAACAGTACATATCAATTAAATAAATTAGGAAAAAAATATAAAAGTTTTGATTTAATAATTGATGATGGAAGTCACTTCCCAAAACATCAAAAAAGAAGTTTTGAGGTTCTATTTAAGTATTTATCGGATGGAGGTGTATATGTTGTAGAAGACATGAGGAGTTCTTATAGAAAAGGTTACGAAGGAAATCCAGACTTAGGAAAAGGTAACTTAGTTCATTTTTTTACAGAGTTATCACATGCACCAAATTCGGAAATGTTAAAAAGCAAATTTTTAAAAAAAATGAAAAACTATAAAAATATTGAACTAATTTGTTTTTTTAGTGGTGCAGTAATAATTAAAAAAAGAATTAAGAGACATAAAGTAGTTTCTTCAAAAGATCTAAATCAATCATTTAAAAGTTTTGACAAAAGAAAAACAAAGCAGGGATATGTAGTATTAAGTTAAATTAACTTACTAAATTATGAAAAAATCCCGT
>CACFLX010000031.1 GCA_902567235.1 uncultured Pelagibacteraceae bacterium | reverse complement strand
CGCGGCTTTATAGCCTTAGCCGCCTTGATTTTTGCCAAATGGCGTCCTTGGTACGCTTTAGGGGCTTGTTTGCTGTTTGGGTTTTTCTTTGCAGTAGACAATCGGTTTCAAAATATATTGATGCCAGCTTGGGCCCTCAGTAGCTTCTTAATATTTATCTCACTTGTTTTGCTTAGTTACGTTTGGAAAAAAGATTATTTAGACAAAGTGGTTCTAGGAGGCTTGGCACTTGGGATTGCAATAATTTCATTAATGGTAATTTCTTCAGTTTGGACTAGCGGTATAAGCAGCCAAGTAAAAATTCCAGTTGTTTTCATACAATCGCTTCCCTACGTTCTAACTGTGGTCGTTTTAGCCGGTTTTGTAGGTAGAGCAATTCCTCCAAAAGCAGGTGGGCAACCATATATAAAAGAGCGTTAGAGCCAATATAACAACACCTTTATACCCAGTTTAAACTTAGCGGTCCTCGCTATTGATTTATGTGTGTTCATTAAGCTAAGTGAAATAATGCAAATCTACTTACCTATAGCCGAGGTTTCGGTTAATGCCTTTTTACTTCTAGGTCTTGGCGGATTTGTTGGTGTGCTTTCTGGAATGTTTGGTGTAGGTGGGGGGTTTTTAATGACTCCACTTCTTTTCTTTATAGGTATCCCACCAGCTGTCGCAGTTGCAACAGAAGCAAACCAAATAGTTGCATCATCATTTTCTGGTGCACTCGCACACCTTCGAAGAAAAACTGTCGACTTAAAAATGGGTACTGTTTTATTGGGGGGCGGACTTATAGGAGCCGTACTTGGTCTATATGTTTTCAATTATTTAAAAGCTTTGGGGCAAGTCGATCTACTTGTAAAACTTTGCTACGTTGTATTTCTTGGTGTTATAGGCACTCTTATGTTTGTAGAAAGCCTTAATGCAATTAGAAGGGCAAGATCTAAGACCGATGTAATTAATAGAACTAATCGCCACAAAGGACTTGTTCATACTTTACCGCTTAAAATGCGTTTCAAAACATCTGGATTGTATATTTCTGTAATTCCGCCTTTTGCCGTTGGGATATTCGTTGGAATATTGTCAGCAATAATGGGTGTTGGTGGTGGCTTCATAATGGTTCCTGCAATGATCTATATTCTGGGAATGCCCACAAAAGTTGTAGTGGGAACATCGTTATTTCAAATCATTTTTGTAACGGGTTTTACAACACTCCTGCATGCTACAACAAATTACACAGTTGACATTGCATTAGCTGTTTTACTGCTAATAGGAGGTGTAATAGGCGCCCAAATTGGAACCCAAATCGGAGCAAAGATGCAAGCCGAACAACTTAGAATTTTGCTCTCGGTTCTTGTGCTACTGGTTTGCTTGAAATTAGCTATGGACTTATTAATTGAACCGGCCGAACTTTTCTCTCTTGGGAAACTAGGAATTTAGCTATGCGGATCCTGTCGTTAGTAATAATTTTTCTAATACTATCTAAAACTTTTGTCGCAAGTGAACAAATAGTATTAGGCCTTAGTCAAGATGAAGTTGCAATAACAGCTAATTTTGACGGTTCTCAAATTCTTTTATTTGGTGCTATACAACGAGACGCTCCTGAACCGGATGGCAAAATGGGTGTGATCATTACCATAGCCGGGCCATCCAAACCAATTGCGGTAAGAAAAAAAGAAAAACGGTTTGGGATATGGGTAAACAACCAAACCGTTGAGGTTGATGCTGCTCCTAGTTTCTACGCGGTTGCTACCAACGCACCTTTATCTGAAATATTATTGGATGTGGAAGATTTACGAAATAAGATCTCTATTGAGCGCGCCATAAGATCAGTTGGGGCTCCAATGCATATCGAAAACTCTCAAAGTTTTACTGAAGCCGTGATCAGAATAAGAAAAGACCAAAAACTATATCAGTTACTTGAAAATGAAATATTAGTTGATCAAAATACATTATTTAGAACTGCGATTGATATGCCTGCAAACCTTACAGAGGGTGACTATTTTACAAAAATATTTCTTACCCGTGATGGGGAAATTGTGAGCCAATTTGACACAACAATTGACGTAAAAAAAGTTGGGCTTGAGAGGTTTTTATTCAACTTGTCACGTCAAAACCCGCTTATCTATGGTTTAATGTCTCTTGCTATAGCTATTTTCGCTGGTTGGGTAGCTTCCAGTTTTTTTAGGTATATAAGACATACGTGAGATTGGCTCTAATACCTGGTAGAATTAATTAAAGCGTAACCAAAATAAGAATTTGAAAAATCCATGCAGTACATTAACCAATCTCTCGTTTCAGAAATTCGACAAAAATTTTGTAATGTAAATACATGCCCAATATCTGGTGACAGAATTTTTTTTGAAAACGCAGGCGGAGCTCTCACTTTAAAATCAGCATTAGAAACGACAACAAAGTTTGCATCAATACCAGACAACCAAGGTCGTGACAACGCAGCAAGTAAAACTTTAAATGATGTTATTAAAAATGCAAAAAGAGACCTTAGCGCATTATTCAATACTCAATCTGGTGAATTTTTTATGGGAGAGAGTGGGACTGAATTATTATTTAGACTAATCAGAAATGCAGTAATAGCCTCACCGTCAGGCGGATCAATTGTTGGCACTTCTTTAGAACACCCTGCTTCTCGTAGTGCAGCAAAAAAATGGTCTAATGAAATGAAATATACCTATTTAAGCGTAGCGCATTGCATTAAAACTGGAACAGTAGACCCAAAAAACTATGCTGGTAAAATTTCTGATACAACTAG
>CACFLX010000030.1 GCA_902567235.1 uncultured Pelagibacteraceae bacterium | reverse complement strand
AATCAAAAGTATTATCAAAAGAATTAGGAATTTTTAATATAAGAGTAAATTCAATCGCTCCTGGCTTAACTAATACTCATATGATGACAGAAAATACCTCTGAGGAAAAAATTAAAGCTGTTATTGAAAATTTATCTTTAAAAAGATTTGCAGATCCTAATGAAATAGCTGATACAGCTCTTTTTTTATCTTCTGACCTATCAAGTTATATTACTGGTCAAACTATCAGAGTTGATGGAGGCATGTAGTCTAAAATGGAAAAAGATAAAGTTGAATTAGTTAAAAATTTTGCATTTAATTTAAGAAAAAATATTCTTAAAATGGCTTTTGAAGCTGGATCTAGTAGTTCACATTTAGGTGGAGCATTATCAATTGTAGAAATTGTATCTTTTTTATTTTCATACCAAATGAAAATAGATAAAAAAAATATAAGTTGGGAAGATAGAGATAGATTTATTTTAAGTAAAGGACATGCTTGCCTGGCATATTATGCTGCGCTTGCTGAAATTGGTTTTATAGATAAAAATGAGTTAAATACTTTCGAGAAAGATGATTCTAATTTATTAGGTCACCCAGTATTAAATAAAAAACTTGGCATTGATTTTTCCACTGGTTCTTTGGGAATGGGTTTGTCTATAGCAATAGGACTTTCTATAGCCGCAAAAAAAAAGAAAAAAGATTTTAAAATTTATGTAATTGTTGGTGATGGAGAAAATAATGAAGGCTCTGTATGGGAAGCTGCAATGTCTGCACCAAATTTTAAATTAGATAATCTATGTGTAATTATAGACAAAAATAATTTTCAACAAACAGGAACTAATAAAGAAATTATGAATACTGAAAGTTTGTCAGAAAAATGGAAGAGTTTTGGATGGGAAGTTTCAGAGGCAAATGGTCATGATATAATAGAATTATTTAATTTTTTTGAAAAAAAAAGTCCAAAACCAAAATTATTGATAGCCAACACAGTTAAAGGTAAAGGCATTTCCTTTTCAGAAAATAATAATGATTGGCATCATGCAGTTTTGACAAAAAATTTTTATGAAAAAGCACTCAATGAATTAGAGACAAAATATAAATGATAATTAATGATAGAAATATAAAAATGTGGTCAACTATTGGTCAAAGAGCTACATTAGGAATTGCAGCACTAGAGATTGCAAAAAACAATAAAAATTTAATTGTTTTAACTTGCGATGTATCAACATCCGCAGGATTAGATAGATTTAGAAAAACTCTTCCCGAACAATATATCGACCTTGGTATAGCTGAACAAAATCTTATTGGAGTAGCTACTGGACTTTCAAGTGAAAAATTTGATGTAATCACAACAACTTTTGCACCTTTTCAAACTATGCGTTGTTGTGAACAAATAAAAGTAAATTTAGGATATATGTCACATAAAGTTTGTATGGTGGGTTTAGCAAGTGGACTAGCGCTAGGTACACTTGGATTTACTCATAGTTGCATTGAAGATATTGGTGTTTTGAGATCTATACCAGGTATCACAATAATTTCTCCCGCAGACAGCTTAGAGACAATAAAAGCTTTGGACGCAGCAGTAAAATTAAATGGTCCTTGCTATATACGTTTAACAGGCACTTCTAACAATCCAATTGTTTACGACAAAGATTATAATTTTGAAATTGGAAAATCTATAAAATTAAGAGAAGGTAGCGATGTTGCTATATTTTCATCAGGATCAAGCGTTAATAATTCTCTAAAAGCTTCAGAATTATTAAGTGAAAAAAATATTTCTTGTACTGTTATTAATATGCACACAATAAAACCACTTGATACTAAAGCAATTTTAGAAGTATGTAATCATAAATTAATAGTTTCAATCGAGGAACATAATATTATTGGTGGTTTAGGAAGTGCTATATCTGAGTTTAAATCTACCTTAGAAAAAAGTCCAAAACAATTATTTTTAGGCATTAAAGATGTGTATGGTAAAGGAGGAACTTATAATCATCTTTTAAATAAACATGGACTAACTCCCGAAAAAATTGTAGAGAATGTTCTTAAAAATCTTTCATAACCATGGAAAATAAAAAAAAATATCAAGATATATTCATAGAGTCTCTCTCAATAGACGCAGCTTCATTTAATGAGGATATTAAATATAACGAAATTCCAGAATGGGATTCCATCGGACACATGACGCTTGTATCTGGACTAGAGGAAGGTTTTAAAATAAGCATGGAAACAGACGATATCGTAGATTTTAGTTCGTATAAAAAAGGAATTGAAATTTTAGAAAAATATAAAATTAATTTTTAATCAACAATTTTATTATAATCTATTCCAGTAAATGGTATTTTTAAGGGTGCATCTGGATTTTTCAAAAATGGGATATTTTTTAAAGGATTAAATCTTTCTGTTATAACAATTCTTACAAATCCTTTTTTTTTAGTTGGATAACCAGTATGCAAAACTGCTGAGTGCATTAGTACAGCTGAGCCAGCTTTAACTTTCAATTTTATTTTTTTAAATCTTTTTACTATTTTTGGGTCAACATGTGTATACTCATTTGTCCAACTTTTTTTACCAAGCTTTGGATGTTCCAATTTATGTTCAAAATAACCATGTTTATGAGAGTCTTTGTATATAACCATACCTCCTTGCTGATCATTGGAATCGTATAAGGGCGACCAAAGCAAAATATTGTCTCTAGATATCTGATTTGTTTCTTGATGAGGCTCTAACAGTTTATCATTACTGTCATCGTGAACATGTATTGCTGGTCTGCCAGAAAAGATTACTTTACTATCAAAAAAATCTTTCGCAATATCAACTACTTCAGGAGAATGAAGAAGTTGTAA
>CACFLX010000029.1 GCA_902567235.1 uncultured Pelagibacteraceae bacterium | reverse complement strand
ATTCAGTTAGATAAAGTATTGAATCCTTTTAATTTAAAGGATAAGTTAAAAATAAATCATTTTATAAATAACATCATAAATAAAATTATATGAAAATTTTAGGTGAAATAGGTATTAATCATAATGGTGATATAAAAATTGCAAAAAAGTTGATTGATATTTGTGCGGAGTTAAAAATTGAAGCTGTTAAGTTTCAAAAAAGAGATATTTACAAAGTTTATGATAAAGAAATGTTATCTGGTTCTAGAAAAAGTCCTTGGGGAGAAACGCAAGAAGATCAAAAAAAAGGTCTAGAATTTGGACAAAAAGAATACGAAGAAATTAATAATTATTGTAAAAGTAAAAATATAAAATGGTTTGCTTCAGCTTGGGATATTAATAGTCTTAAATTTTTAGATCAGTTTGATTGCGAATACAATAAAATTGCTTCAGCTATGATTACCTCAAATAAATTTTTGGAAGAGGTTTCAAAAAGGCAAAAATATACTTTTATTTCGACTGGTATGAGTGATATGAAAATTATAGAAAATGCAGTCAATATTTTTAATAAAAATAACTGTAAGTTTGAATTAATGTATTGTGTTTCAGTTTATCCATGCAAACCTGAACTAATTGATTTGAATTGTATTAAAACATTAAGAGAAAATTTTAATTGTGATGTTGGTTATAGTGGGCATGAAAATGGGATAGCTATTTCATTAGCAGCAGTTGGAATGGGTATTACATCCCTAGAAAGACATATAACATTGGATAGAACAATGTATGGCTCTGACCAAGCAGCATCGATGGAACCAAATGGATTTTCTTTACTCGTAAAATCAGTGATGAAAGCCCAAAAGGCATTGGGAACAGGGGAAAAAAAAATACTCAATGAAGAAAATGATATTGTTAAAAAATTAAGAAGCCATCTTAAAAATATTTAAAAAATGAAAATAGTTGCAATTATTCCTGCAAGAGCAGGGTCAAGATCAATAAAAAACAAAAACTTGATACAGATTAAAAATAAACCTTTAATATATTATTCAATTAACTCTGCAAAAAAATCAAATTTAATTAATAGAATAATAGTCTCAACAGACTCAAAAAAAATAAAAGAAGTCGCTAAGCGTTATGGGGCTGAGGTACCTTTTTTAAGACCAAAAAAAATATCTGGATTTTTATCTAGAGACATTGAGTACCTTAAGCATTGTATTAATTGGTTAAAAAAAGAAAATTATATTCCAGATTTATTAGTCTTATTAAGACCAACTACTCCTTTTAGAGAGACAAAAATAATTAATAAAGCAATTAAATTAGTAATTAAAAATAAATCAGACTCTTTAAGGTCTGTATCTGTAGCGAAGGAAACACCTTACAAAATGTGGAAAAAAAGAGGGAAATTTATTTTACCCTTTTTCGGATTTAAAAAAATTAACAAAACCAATTATCCAAGGCAAAAACTTGATAAATTTTATTGGCAGAATGGCTATGTAGATATTATCAAACCATCAACGATTAAAAAATATAGAAATGAATTAGGTAAAAAAATTTTATTTTACGAGATAAAATCAAATATATTTGAGATAGATTACAAATATCAATTAAAATTTGTAAATAAATTTTATCAAAACTATAAAATTGTAGAAAGAGACTTGTATCCATCTTAGGCATGAAATCAAAAGATTTTAGAGAACAAGTAAAGATAGATAGAAAAACTTTAAGTGAACTTTATAAATTAGATAATTTAAATAAACGAAAATACGAAAAATTTGGAAAGATTAATCTCTTATCTTTAACTTTTGTTCAACTACAACAATACTTATCTTCTTCTATTATTAATAAAAATGTAAAGCCTTATTCTAAGTTTAGTTATTTTCCTTGTGTAAATTCTTCTTATTTAAATACTAATACAAACTTCAAAAATAAAATAGATAAAAAACTTTTTACATTAAATGCAGATTATATAAAAAAAAAAATATATTCTTCTTTACCATTTATAAATATTTCAACATGTAATGTTTTTTCTGATATTTATAAGGAGCTAGGAATTGAGCTAAATAAAAAATTTATTTTAAGAAAAACAGTTAGCTTTAAACCTATTTATTTAAATTTTCTTGATGAACAGTTTGAACTTTTGGAAAAGTATTTAGATAAATTTGCCAAAAGATATAAAATTAAAAATACAGGATATTCCAAAAATTTTATTAATTATATAAAAAATTATTTTAGCTATGATAAAATTAATATTGATAACAGCAAAATACTTTTCGTTGGGTCTAATGGACTTTTGGAAAATAGAATTACTTCTGCCAATTACCTTTTAAATAATAGAAAAGTAATAAGTTTTAATCACGCTAATTATAATACTCTAATAATTGATGAGCCTAATCAAGAATACTCGGAGCATGTATTTTGTAATTATTATGTTGATTATGGATCTTTAAATAAAAATAAAAAGAAATTAAAATCAGATTTTCTTGCTCCTAAACATTTCATACACTTAAATAATCCTAAAATTTATAAATTATCTTCTAATGATAATATAAGTAAAAAAATTGTTTATGTTCCAGATAGTTTTAATGGTGATCATAGGCATGGCCCTTATAGAGAAATGGATGATAGGAAATATTATAAATTTCAAAAAATAGTTTTAAAATCAGAAAAAAATATTTTAATAAAAAAACATCCTAAAGAAGCAAAAATTTATAATTCAGACTCTTACGCATTTAAATATTTTAAAATTAATAAAGATAGAATTTTAAGAGATCAACTTTTTAAAATAGTAAACAAGTATAGATTATTTATTGTAGATAGAATCTCGCAAGCTTTTTTTGATCTAGCTAGAAGTGAAACAAAAATACTTTACTTTAATATTGGTAGAAGAAAAATT
>CACFLX010000028.1 GCA_902567235.1 uncultured Pelagibacteraceae bacterium | reverse complement strand
TTCTCACCCGCTACAAATTTGTTTAAACAATAGAATTCTCTTATTTTATAGTTATTTTTTAAATTAAATATTTCATCTATTAAATTATTATTAATTGGTACTAAATTAGAACTATCTTTAAAATTTAATTTTAAACTAAATTCAGTAAATAATTTAGGGTCAAATCCTAATGTTAGTTTTTTTTTATTTTTGTTTAATACATCAAATGGTTTAATTTTGGGAATTTCAAAAATTTTAAAATCTTTTCCACATTCAATGTTTGCTTGTAAAGTGTACCTTCCATCAACAAATAGAAGGTTTTTATTTTTTAAGACTATTGCTAATCCCGCTGAGCCAGAGAAGTTAGATATTAATTTTAATCTATTAGGAAAAGAATATTCTGAAAAAAATTGATCATTTTTTAGGTATGATGTAACCATCAATATTTTTATTATTCATTAATTTCTTTAATAATTTAATCACTTTAAAACTACCTTTTTAATTTCTTTTGATATCTTATCCATCCTGGACTTTTTATTTCGTCTTCAAAATCTATATCTTGATTGAAATCAAAATCATCTGTTCCATCTTCTTCAAAATAATTATTTTTTTTAATATTTTCATGTGGCAATTCATCAATAAATCTAGAAGCTAAACTATCTATCCAATCTCCTTGATAAAATCTATTCATTGAAAATGATATAATTGCTTCTTTTTTTGCTCTTGTTATCCCAACATAAGCCAATCTTCTTTCTTCTTCCAATCCTTTTTGTCCTTTTTCTTCAATTGATTTTTGGTGAGGAAATAAACCTTCCTCCCATCCTGGTAAAAAAACTATGTCAAATTCAAGTCCTTTTGATGCATGCATTGTCATTAAATTAACTTTTTTATCTTCCCAGTTTTGATCAAGAGAAGTTGCTAAAGCGACATGTTCTAAAAAGCTTTCTAAATTATCATATTCTTTCATTGCATTAATTAATTCTTTTATATTTTCTAATCTATTTTCATTTTCTAAATCTTTTTTATCTTTTAACATTTGACTATAACCAGACTCATCTAAAATAGTTTGTATTAATTTAATATGTCCTATTTTTTTATTAAATAAATCATTTCTCCATTTTTCTAATAAATTTAATATAGAGTTCAATCCTAATTTTGTTTTTGGCTTTATTTTATTTTTTTGAATTAAAGAAATTGCAGACTTTTCTAAAGATAAACTATTTTTTTTTGCGTATTCATTTATTTGCTTCACTGTAGTTTCACCAATTGATCTTTTTGGAACATTTATAATTCTTTCAAAAGAAAGATCGTCTTTATTTTGATTCACTACTCTAAGATATGCAATACAATCTTTTATTTCAGCACGTTCATAAAATTTTATACCTCCAATAATTCTATATGGTATTCCAATTTTTAAAAAACGTTCTTCAAACTCTCGAGTTTGAAATATTGCCCTTACTAAAATCGATATATCATTAAGTGAATATTTTTTTTTTAATTTTTCAATTTTATCGCTTATTCCTATAGCTTCATCTTTTCCACTTCTAAAAGAATTTAAGGATACTAAATCTCCTTCTTCACCTTCTGTATAAAGATTTTTACCAACCCTAGCTTCATTGTTTGATATAATTTTTGATGCTACTGATAATATATTCTGAGTTGATCTGTAATTTCTTTCAAGCCTTACTATTTTTGTATTACTATATATTTTATCAAATTCTAAAAAATTTTTTATTTCAGCTCCTCTCCAACTATAAATTGATTGATCATCATCACCTACACAACAAATATTTTGATTATATTTTGCTAAATAGTTCAACCATTTGCTTTGGATTAAATTTGTATCTTGATACTCATCAACCAAAATATACTTAAAATTTTTAGAATACATTTCAGCAATATCCGGATTTTTCTCAAAAATTTTTACTGAGTGTAATATTAAATCACTAAAGTCACAGGCATTTAGATCAAGCAGTTTAGATTGATAAATTTTATACACACTTAAAAAACTTTTTTCTAATATTTCTTTTTTTTTTAATATTACATCTTCAGGATACCATCCTTTATTTTTCCATTGATCAATCACTGAAAGAATGTACTTGGGTGAAATTTTTTTGGTATCTACATTTTCTGCTTTTGATATATTTTTAATTAGTTTAATTTGATCATCCTGATCAACTATTGTAAAATTTGAATTTAAATCAACAGCTCTAGCATGCTTTCTTAATAATTTTGCACATACTGAATGAAAAGTGCCAAGCCATGGGAGACCGATTGCTGTTTTTTTTAGAATTTTGCTAATTCTGTACTGCATTTCTTTCGCAGCTTTATTTGTGAAAGTAACAGCAAGAATTTGAGTAGGGTATGCTTTTTTCTTTTCAATTATATGAGCAATTCTTGAAATTAGAACTTTAGTTTTACCCGATCCTGCGCCAGCTACTATTAAAAGTGGACCATCAAGAGATAAAACGGCTTCTTTTTGTTTTTCATTAAGATTTTTTAAATATTCTAAATTTAACATTTTACTATTTTTAGTGTAAATCCTATTTTCAGCAACTATGAAAAATTACATACCTAAACTACAAAAATTTAAGGTCCCAAATTACATCTTAAATTTTAGAAATTACATTGCAAATTTTAGAAAGAACAATCCATTTGCTGCAATTATTCTATCAATAGTATTAACTTTTCTATTATTATTATATTTTTCTTTACCTTCTTTCTATAATTATGAAAATTTTGATAAAGAAATCCAAAAGAAAGTATTAAAAGATTTTAAAATTAGCCTTAAGAATATTTCCGGGGTTACATACTTAATGCTTCCTTCGCCACACTTTCTAATTGAAGAATGTGATATATATTTTGATAACGATTCTAAAGAAACAGTTTTAAAAGCAAAATATTTAAAAATTAATATTTTTTTAAAAAATTTACATAAAAAAGAAAAAATAAAATTAAAAGATATCAACATTAAAAAAGCAGATATAGATTTAAA
>CACFLX010000027.1 GCA_902567235.1 uncultured Pelagibacteraceae bacterium | reverse complement strand
TTGAAATAATATATGCTGTTAATTCTGTAATTGTTGCTGCACCATTTTCTAAGGAAAGACCTTTTGCAAAAGAAATGTCAAAATCATTAATATCTAGAGATTTTTTTTTATTAGTTTCCTTATAATAAAAATTTTCTATTGTTTGTTCTAAAATAAATTTATCTATCTTTCCTGATCTAGCAATATCTCCATTTTTATCAAATTTTTTATCAGAATTAGCCATTATCCATTTGTCAATTAAACAATTACCTGGTCCTATATCTGTGCTAATCATTTTATTATTTTCACTAATAAATGTAATGTTTGCAATTCCACCAATATTTAAAATTATAATCGGTAGTTTTATTTTTCCCTCTTCTTTAAAAGTTTTGGCTAATAAATTATGATAAATTGGTGTTAGTGGAGCTCCTTGACCTTCGTTTTCTAAATCATTTTGTCTAAAATTATAAACAACTATTTTTTTAGTTAATTTCGAGAGTATATTTCCATCGCCTAACTGTTTGGTTGTCTTTTTTTTAGCATTATGAAATATTGTTTGTCCATGGAAACCCAATAAATCAACTTCTATTTTTGAGCTCTCAATAACTTTATTAACGGCTTCTACATGAAATAATGTGATCTCTCTTTCTAATGATTTAATCTCATCAGAATATGTTTTTAAATCATCTATTATCATGACTTTATTCCTTATATTTATTAATTTCTGACGAAGTTCATCATTATATTCAAAATATTTGTCCATTTTTATTGAATATTCTCTATCTCCATCTGAGCTAATTATTGAAGCATCTACTCCATCCATTGAGGTTCCACTCATAAGTCCTAAGGCTGTATAAATCTTTCCCATTCTTATTTTTTTTTATTAAATAATGTATATTGTAGAACTATAGACCTATGAATAAATTTTTAAAAGAATTTAAAGATAGAGGGTATTTTTACCAATGTACAAATGAAGATGATCTATCTAAATTATTAGATAAAGAAAAAATCAAAGGTTATATCGGTTTTGATTGTACTGCTGAAAGTCTTCATGTTGGAAGCTTACTTCAGATAATGTGTTTAAGATTGATGCAGAAGCATGGCCATAGACCAATTGTGCTTATCGGAGGTGGAACAACTAGAATAGGTGATCCATCAGGCAAAGACAAAACAAGAAAAATTTTAACTGAAGTAGAAATAGAGAATAATATTAAAAATATTGAAAAAATATTAAAAAGCTATTTAGATAATAATGACACAAAAACTAAACCTATATTTGTAAATAACTATTCTTGGCTTAAAGGATTAAATTATATTTCTTTCTTAAGAGATATTGGAAAACACTTTACGATAAATAAAATGCTTACTTTTGAAAGTGTTAAAACTAGATTGGATAGAGAACAATCGTTAAGCTATATGGAGTTTAACTATATGATTTTACAAGCTTATGATTTTTTGGAATTAAACAAAAAAGAAAATTGTACTTTGCAAATTGGTGGTTCAGATCAGTGGGGAAATATTGTAAATGGAACTGAACTAATAAAAAGACATTCAAACAAACAAACTTATGGATTAACCACTCCTCTCATTACATTGGCATCAGGAGCTAAAATGGGAAAAACAGAAACTGGAGCAGTTTGGTTAGATAAGAAATTATTGACACCTTATGATTATTGGCAATTCTGGAGAAATACTGATGATAGAGATGTAATTAAATTTTTAAAAATGTTCACAGATTTAAATATTGATGAAATAAATCAAATGAAAGATGAGTATATTAATAAGCTTAAAATCAAATTAGCAAACGAAGCTACAACTATGTTGCATGGTAAAAATGAAGCTTTATCTGCTGAGAAAACTGCAAAAAAAACTTTTGAAGAAAAATCATTAGGAGAAAATCTTCCTTCAATAGATATCAAATTAGAAAATGAAAATACTAATATAAATATAGTTGATTTAATTATTTTATCTAAAACTGAAAGTTCAAAAAGTGAGATTCGAAGACTTATTAAAGGCAAAGGTATTAGAATAAATAATGAAATAATTAATGATGAAAAATTTTCAATACAAAAAAAATCCTTCGGTAAGAACAATTTTCTTAAATTATCAATTGGTAAAAAAAAACATATAAAGATTAAATTAGTTTAGTTTTCTTTTATTTTTTCTAAAGTTCTGGTTATAAATCTGGGTGTTAAAGTTTTAATAGGATTTACTTTTGTTTTTAAATTTTTAGGCGGTCCTTTAACTTTAAAACTTACTCCAAATACACCTTCTCCAACCTTTTTTCCTACTAAAATATCTCCAAGTAATGGGATTGATGAAATTGTTCTATTTATTGTGGTTGCAGGCACTAAAGTTCCTCTTAAACTTATTAATTTTTTACTTTCAACATATCCCTCAATCATAATTGATATTGCTGGTCCAATTGCATACATCTCATCAATAGTCATTAAACTCCCTTTGCTTGAATAAATCATTTCAAAATCGGTAAACCTTACACCTTCACCAGTCAAAAGATCTGCTATACCTTGAAGGGATGCTAAAGTTAATATTTTAGCCAAAACAGGTATCTCTTTAACTTTAAAATTATCAATTATTAATTTAGATTTTGAAACATTATTTATTTTTATGGAGCTAAAGTCTAAATTTCCATCCTCAAAACCTTTAATAAATTTATATTTTTTAACAAAAGGTTTTGCTCTATCAGAATGAAATGTTGTAACTACAGCACCATCTTTTTGAGTTTTAATTGAAATAAATAATTTATCATTATTAGTAAAATCAGAATTTAAATTTAAATCAAAAATCTTACTATCTCTAATCTCTAAATTGCCATTTAAATTATTAACTATATTTACATCATCAAGCTTAACTTCATCAATATTAAGTTTAATTTTTGTATTTAAATTCTTAAATATTTTAAAAAAATTTTTATCTGTTTCAGAAGTAGAAATATTTTCTATAATTTGTATTGAATCGAAACTTTTTCCTACTAATTCATAATTATTATCTTTTTTAGTAAAAACGATATCATTTTTAAAATTATTCTCAGTTAAATAATAAGCCCGTATTTTGTCTATATTTAAAATTTTATTGTTATTTATTTTTAAATGATCTATTTTTATTTCACTTTTATCTGCTGTATAAATTATATTATTAAATAATATTATTTCACCATTTTTAGACCCCTTAATTTGCAAATTAGCACTATCTTTCTTTTTTTTAATGAGGCCAATATCATTAATTTCTAAACCTATATTGTCTAAATTTAAACCAACATTAAAATTTGTTTTATTTTCACTTTTATCAACTTTAAATTTTAATAAATTTTTAGAATTATCTTCAATATAAAATTCGC
>CACFLX010000026.1 GCA_902567235.1 uncultured Pelagibacteraceae bacterium | reverse complement strand
TGTTTTTGTAAAAATTTTTTCCATGTCTCATTCGTGCCTAGAAAAGATTTTAGATTTGGATTAATCTCATTTCCAACATAATATTTTATAAACTCATCTCTTGTTATTTTACTGTTTATAGCAAACCTCAATAAATTACCTTCTAATGAAATAATTTTTTTATTTTCAATGTAATGTTTTTGTACCAATTCCTCTAGGACAGAAGGTGATAGTTGTAAAGATTTAATATTTTTTAAAATACTTTCAATAATCTTTTGACTATTTTTTTCTTTTGAATTAGAAAAAGATTCTGATTTTAAAATACATTTTAATTTTTCATCCTGATATTTAATTAATTTATTATATTCTTTTGTTAAAGTGTTTACAGTTTTTAAAATCTTTGGTTTAATTTCAGTTTCCATTGCAGCGAGCGTTGGATTAAATTCATCATCTGTCGCTTCTGTATTTTCTTCTGAATTTTCTTCTTTTGAATCGCCGTCAGATTTTTTTTGTTTGTTGCTTGATCCAGCATCTTCATCTTCAGTATAATTTGTATCAATATCTATTATTTCCCGAACTAATATTTCATCATTTTGAAGTTTTGTATTCCATTCAAAAAATTGCTGGGCTGTAATAGGGCTTTGGGATAGAGCATTAAGCATCACATCTTTACCTGCTTCGATTCTTTTTGCAATTGCAATTTCTCCTTCTCTTGATAAAAGTTCAACTCCTCCCATTTCTCTAAGATACATTCGGATTGGATCATCACTTTTTTCAATTGTTTTGCCTTCTTCTTTTCCTGAAGAATCTTTTTTCTTCAATATTTTATAATCTGATTTTTTTTCTACTAAGGTTATTTTGCTATCTAAAATGTGAATTAAGGCTTGTGAAATATTTCCATCAGACAAATTTCTTTTACCTAAAGATTTATTTAACTCTTCATGAGTAATAAATCCCCTATGAACTCCACGGCCCATAAGTCTAGCAAATGATTTTGTAATAATTCTTTCCACAGTATAAAAGTTTGGGACTCTTATATAATGGTAAATTTGAAAAAATCCATATCTAAAATGTATGATTTAATTGGTCTTTTGTAATTTTTTCAATTCTCTAATTTCGTTAAATGTATGTTCATTCAAATCTTTAGAAAATTTTGATTCTAGCTCTTCAATTCTTATCTCAAGCTCATTATTTTTGATATCCCTAACAACTTCTTCTAGTAGCTCAATAATCCTGTATTCATCATTTTCAATTTTATTTAAAATATGCTTTATTGATGCAAATTTTTCTATTTTATCCATTATCTGAGGGTCAATAGAAAAATCATTTATGGATACTTCTTTATCTTTTGATAATTCTTCAATAATACTTTTGTAAATAATTTTATTTTCATCAGTAAATAACTTAACATTTTCAATTAAATTTAAATTATTTTTCACCAAAATAGGATTTTTAATTACTAAATATAAAAATGAAAATTCTTTAATTTCTATTGCACTTAAATTCTTTTTTTCATTAAAATGTTGTCGTGTAGATTTTAAAGATTGAGCTTTTTTATAATTAATTTTACTAAACTTTTTACTTGTATTAGGTGTTAATAAACTTAGTTTTTCTAAAAAATCTTCTAAAACATATTTTTTTATAAATTCATCTTTAATTGAATTAGCTATCATTCTAATATTTTTCTCAAAAATTGCTAACGAAGAAGGGTCATTTTTAGACTGATTTTTATAATGATAGAAAATAAAATCATGAATTGAAACTTTATTTTTTTTTGTAAATTCTACAAAATAATCTTTACCATTTTTATTTACAAAACTATCTGGATCTTCTTTATCTGGTAGAAATAAAAAAGAAATTTGTTTTTCTGGTTTTAACTCTTTAATTATATTTTCTGCAGCTCTTAATGCAGCTTTATAACCACTTTCGTCACCATCAAAGCAAATGATCAAATCATCATAAAATTGATTTAAAATTAATATTTGTTTATCAGTTAGTGAAGTTCCAAGATTTGCAACTACATTTTCAACACCTTGGCTACTCAAGCCAATAACATCCATATATCCTTCTACCAAATAGATATACTCAATTTTATTTGAAAATTTTCTTGCATAATCCAAGTTATATAAATTTGAACCCTTTTTAAAAAAAGGAGTTTCGGGTGAATTAATATATTTTGCTAAATAATTATTTTCTTTAATTGTCCTCCCACCTAGAGCTATTGGCTGTCCAGTAATACTATTAATTGGAAAAATAATTCTATCTCTAAATCTTTCTACATATATTTGTTTTTTATCATCAAAATAAAATAAACCTGTATCTATTATATTTTTTTCACTAAATTTAGATTTAATTTTTTCATAAAAATTTGCGTTGAAAGGAACAAAACCAATTTTAAAATTTAATACATCATCTTTGGATAATTTTCTTTTTTTTAAATATTCTCTTGCAAAATTAAAGTCGTGATTCTTTAAAAGTTCATTGTGATAAAATTCTACATAAATTTTAAATATCTCAGAATACTCATTCCACTGTTTTTCTCTTTCCTCATCTTTTTTAGAAAACATATATGGTTGCATCCCCGCTAAATTTGCCAAATACTTTACAGCTTCTCCAAATTTTAAATTTTGAGTTTTCATAATAAAATCAAAAATATTTCCATGCTCCGCTGTACTGAAGCAGTGATAAAAACCTTTCTCATCATTAACAGTAAAGGACGGAGTTTTTTCAGTTTTAAAAGGAGAAAGGCCCACAAATTCTTTTCCTCTTTTTTTTAAATTAACTGATTTCGAAACAACAGATGATACTTTTAACCTAGTTTTAATCTCATCTAAATATTCTTTTGGATATTTCATAAACTAATATTATTTTCCTAATATCTCCTTTAATAATGATCCTGCTTTAGAAAAATCTAAAGTATCTGAATAATTTTTTTTTAACTCTCCCATTACTTTTCCCATATCTTTTATTGAATTAGCTCCAAGTTTTTGCGCTACTTCAGAACATATCTTCTTTGTTTCTTCCTCACTTAATTGTTTGGGCAAATAGTCTGATAATATTTGATATTCATTTTCTTCAATTTTTAACAAATCTTCTCTGTTATTTTTTTTATAAACATCAATTGATTCGGCTCTTTGTTTGATCATTTTTTTTAGAAGTTTCTTAATGTCTTCATTGTCTGTTTCTTTCTTGTTCGGGCCAGATCTATTAGAGATATCGAGATCCTTTATGGCTGATAAAATTAACCTATAAGTTGATATTTTCGATTTATCTTTAGCTTTTAAAGCTTCATTATAATCTAAATTAATTTTATTTTTGAGGTCCATTAGTTTTATCCACTGTATAGAAAAAATTGTTCAAAAGAACAAATTGTATTTTAAAAAAAATATATTAGATCTGTTGCGAAAAAATACGTTTTATTGTATTAACCTTTAACTCATGAGTTGTAATTGAACAAAAAGCAAAAAGTAAACTCAACAAATTTTTCAAATTTATCATCAGGCGTTTTAGTTCTTGAAAATAAAACAATATTTAAAGGTATTGGTATCGGATACCAAGGAACAGCAACAGGAGAAGTTTGCTTCAATACTTCTTTAACAGGTTATCAAGAAATTATATCTGATCCATCTTATGCCGGACAAATTATTAATTTTACTTTTCCACACATTGGAAATGTCGGTACTAACAAAGAAGATCACGAGTCTGATAAGATTTGGACAAAAGGAGTTATTTTTAATACTGAAATAACTAATCCATCAAATTACAGATCTTTAAAAAAATTAGATACCTGGCTGAAAAAAAATAAAATTATAGGAATTACAGGATTGGATACTAGAAGTTTAACCAATTTCATAAGAGACAAAGGAGCACCTAAAGGTACAATTTCTAATAATAATAAGTGCACTTTTAATCTAAAAAAATTAACGAATAGCTCTATTAAATGGCCTGGATTAAATGGCTTGGATTTAGCAAAAACTGTTACAACGAAAAAACAATATATATGGAAAGGTTTCAAAACATGGAAAAAAGAGAAAGGTTTTGAAAAAAATAAAAAGAAGAAATATAAAATTATTGCAATTGATTATGGAATTAAAAAAAATATTTTAAGATATTTTTCTAATTTTAATTGTGAAGTGATTGTAGTTCCTTGTAGCCTTGGAGCTGAAGATATTATTAAATTGAAACCTGATGGTATTTTTTTATCAAATGGGCCTGGAGATCCTGCTGCAACAGGAAAATATGCGATTAATATTATTCAAAAATTAATTAAAACAAATATTCCAATATTTGGAATATGTCTTGGACATCAACTTTTAGCTTTAGCACTTAAAGCAAAAACAAAAAAAATGAAATTGGGACACAGGGGAGCAAATCATCCAGTAAAAAATCTTATTAATAGTAAAGTTGAGA
>CACFLX010000025.1 GCA_902567235.1 uncultured Pelagibacteraceae bacterium | reverse complement strand
CAAAAACCAAAATTTAAAGGCTTATTAACAACCGGTAATATTTCTAACAAAAAAGTTTATGCTATAAAACCTTTAACATTTATGAATAATTCTGGAATTTGTATTAGAGAGTTAATCGAATATTTTAAAATAGATGCTGAAGATGTTATTGTTTTTCATGATGATCTAGATATAGATTTTAGCAAAATAAAAGCAAAATTTGGTGGATCTAGCGCAGGTCATAATGGAATTGAATCTATAGACAAATTTATAGGCAAAGAATATTCTAGAGTAAGAGTGGGCATTGGGAAACCTGAAAAAAAAATTGAAGTATCAGACTTTGTATTAACAAATTTTACAGACGAAGAAAAACTAGAATTAGATAAAGTTATTAATAATATTATAGACTCAATGCCTATATTAATTGATAAAAAATTAGATTTATTTTCTAGCACAGTAAACAACAAATAAATGGGGTTTAAGTGTGGTATAGTTGGATTGCCTAATGTAGGAAAATCAACTTTGTTTAATGCACTTACGAATTCAAGTAAAGCTCAAGCAGAAAATTTTCCCTTTTGTACAATTGATCCAAATATTGGAATAGTTCCTGTGCCAGATATTAGATTGGACAAGTTAGTTTCGGTCTCAAATTCAAAAAAAAGAATTAATACAACTATTTCATTTGTAGATATCGCAGGCTTAGTAAAAGGTGCATCTAAAGGAGAAGGTCTAGGAAATAAATTCTTATCTCATATTAGAGAAGTGGATGCAATAATCCATATGATTAGATGTTTTGACTCTGAAAATATTCAAAATGTTAATCCAAATATTGACCCTATTAGAGATTTAGAAATTATTGAAACAGAAATGAAACTTGCTGATTTAGAATCAATACAAAAAAGATTGGATAAAAAAAATAAAAAAAATTCATCAGAAAATGAAATAAATATATTAGAAACTGCATTAGATTGTATTAGTAATGATAAAAATATGGATGAAATCCTTCATAAAAATTACTCAAAGAAAGAACTTCAACAAATTGGATTGTTATCAACCAAACCCAAGCTATATGTTTGTAATGTAGATGAAAAAAGTATTGCAATTGGTAATAAATATACCGATTCATTTAATAATAAATTTGGAGAAAAAAATACAATATTGATCTCGGCTGAAATTGAAAATCAAATTAATCAATTAGAAAATGAAGAAAAAACCAACTATATGAAAATGATTAATTTAAAAGAAACTGGTTTAAATATTTTAATTAAAAAAGGCTATCAACTCCTTGAGCTAGAAACTTTTTTTACGTCTGGACTAGAAGAGTCTAGGGCATGGACTATTCCTATAAATTGTACAGCCCCAAAGGCTGCTGGAATTATTCATACAGATTTTGAAAAAGGATTTATAAGAGCAGAAACAGTTTCTTATGAAGAATTTATAAAAAATAATGGATGGTTAAACTCAAAGAATAATGGAAAAATGAGACTAGAAGGTAAAGATTATATTGTAAAAGATGGCGACGTTTTAAACTTTAGATTCAATACGTGACCAAAGTTTTTTCATACTAAAGTAAACCAATACAGTTAGTATCAATAAATAAATTATTGCTCTAAATCCAATTTTATGACGTGCTTCCAAATGAGGTTCTGCAGCCCAAGCCAAATAAGCAACAACATCCTTTGACATTTGTTCTTCACTAGAAACTGTTCCATCAATGTATTCTACAGCCCCTTCCATTAGAGGTTTTGACATTTTAATTTTATTACCCGGCATATATTTATTGTAATATACGCCATCATCCAAAATAACTCCTGAAGGTGGATCTTCATAACCCATCAATACAGAATAGATGTAATCAGCTCCTCCTTTTCTAGCTTTAACTAAAACTGACATGTCAGGCGGGTATGCTCCGCCATTTGCAGCCGTAGCTGCTTGTTCGTTAGGATATGGTCCAACAAATTTATCAGATAGTCTTGCAGGTCTTGTAAACATTTCTCCTTCGCTATTTGGACCATCAGTAACTTCAAATTGGGAAGCTATTATTTTTGCTTGCTGTTCTGAAAATTCAGGCCCACCTGGTTGAGATAAGTTTCTATAACTTAAATATTTCATTGAATGACAAGCAGCACATACCTCTGTATAAACTTGATAACCTCTTTGTAATTGTGCTCTATCAAATTTACCAAAGAAGCCTTTGAAACTCCAACCTGGGTCCAATAATTTGCTAGATTGTTCTGCTGCTATTGAACTAAATCCATAAAATAAAAATACTGTGCAAAAAAGAATAGATTTGAAAAAATTTTTCATCAAATTTCTTTCTTTTTTTTCAGCATAGCTTCATTTGGTGATCCACCAAAAACAGGTTCTGTTAAACTCAAAGGAACATCTAAAGTTTTTTCTTTTGCTCCTAAAACAGGAAGAATAACTAAAAAATGCAAAAAGTAATAAGCTGTAGCTACTCTTGCTACTAATAAATAAAGACCTTCGGCAGGCATAGCTCCGACATAGCCCAGAATCAAAACATCTGCCACCAAGAACCAGTAAAATTGTTTATATAAAGGTCTAAATATTGCTGATCTTACTTTGGATGTATCAAGCCAAGGTAAAATTACTAATACAAAAATTGCTGCAAACATTGCAATAACTCCAAACAATTTATCTGGGATAGATCTTAAAATTGCATAAAAAGGTAAAAGATACCACTCTGGCACTATATGAGCTGGTGTAACTAATGGGTTTGCTTCAATATAGTTATCTGCATGACCTAGAATATTTGGTGAATAAAAAACAAAAAAAGCAAATACAATTAAAAATATTAAAAGAGCAAATAAATCCTTAACCACAATATAAGGATGGAATGGAACGGTATCTTTTGATGGTTTTTTTATATCAATTCCAATTGGATTATTATTACCAGGAACATGTAATGCCCAAATATGAAGAATTACTAATCCAAAAATCAAAAAAGGAAATAAATAATGTAAACTGTAAAATCTTATAAGAGTAGGATTGTCTACTGCATATCCTCCCCATAACCAGTTGGTAATACTTTCTCCAACCAAAGGAATTGCACTAAATAAATTTGTAATAACCGTTGCTCCCCAAAAACTCATCTGTCCCCATGGAAGCACATAACCCATAAAAGCAGTAGCCATCATTAGAAAATATATAATCATTCCAATAATCCAAATAACCTCTCTTGGCGACTTATAAGACCCGTAATACAATGATCTAAAAATATGAATATAAACTGCTAGAAAAAACATAGAAGCACCATTTGCATGAACATAACGTATCAACCAACCATAATTTACATCTCTCATAATATGTTCAACGCTGCCAAAAGCTAAATCTGCACTAGCTATATAATGCATCGCAAGAATTAATCCTGTAATAATTTGAGTAATCAAACAGAAAGTTAAAATTCCACCAAATGTCCACCAATAATTTAAATTTTTTGGTGTTGGGTATTCTTGAAGGTGATTTGAAAGTGTCAATAATGGCAAACGATCATTAAACCATTTTCCTAATTTTGATTTCGGCGTGTATTCGTGATCGCTCATTAATATTTATTATCCAATCTTAATTGTGTTAGCATTTACAAATTCGTATTTTGGAACTTCCATATTCGTTGGTGCAGGCCCTTTTCTTATTCTTCCTGAAGTATCATAATGTGAACCATGGCAAGGACAAAACCAACCACCATATTCTCCTTTATCGCCTAAAGGAACACAACCCAAGTGAGTACAAACACCTAGCATAACTAACCATTCAGGATTTTTTGCTCTCTCTTCATCCGTTTCAGGATGCGGTAGATCTTCTAATTTTACATCTTTGGCTTTTGCAATTTCTTCTTCCGTTCTTCTTCGTATAAAAACTGGTTTACCTCTCCAAAGAACAGTTATGGACTGACCTTTTTCCACTCCGCTTACATCTACTTCTGTGCTGGCAAGAGCTTTGACGGAAGCATCTGGATTCATTTGGTCTATTAATGGCCACACAGCGGCACCTACTCCAACTGCTCCTAGAGCATATGAAGCTGAAAATATAAAGTCTCTTCGGTTAGTTTTTTTGTCTTCTTCCATTAATTTATCTTCTACTTATGTCTAATTATATGATTAAATATGAATTAAAAAGTATTTTTCTAAGGATACAATGACACACGATAAACCTAATTTAAGCCCAAAAATAGCTCTATATGAGCCAGATATACCTCAAAATACTGCTTCAATTATAAGAACTTGCTCATGCCTTGGCGCTCAATTAGAAATTATAGAACCATGTGGTTTTTTATTCACAGACAAAAGATTTAAAAGAGTTGTAATGGATTATATGGAAGAAGATAAAATAAAATTTTATAAAAGCTCTGAAGATTTTTTTAATAATAAAAAAAATGAGAGAGTTATTTTAATTACTACTAAAGCTATTCAGTCATATTCGGAATTTAATTTTAAAATTGACGATACCCTTCTTTTTGGCAGAGAAAGTGCTGGGGTTCCAAAAAAAGT
>CACFLX010000024.1 GCA_902567235.1 uncultured Pelagibacteraceae bacterium | reverse complement strand
TTTTTGCGTTAAATTTATTTAAAATATTGTTCATTTCTTTGGTTTTTTTTATTTCCTTGTCAAAATCATTGAAAACAATCAAATCATTTAACTTATTTTTTTCTGTAATTAAGGAAGCAACACTTAATTTTTTTTCACTTTTGTTTAATTTTCTAATTTTATAATTAGATTCGCCTTTCGGGCCATGAGCAACACCACCACCTACAAAAATAGGAGCTTTTCTACTTGCGTGCCTAGCATTACCTGTCCCTTTTTGAGCATATATTTTAGATGTAGAACCTACAATTTCATTTTTCTGTTTTGTTTTGGCTTTTCTTCCTTTAAAATTTGCATTAACTTTATAAAGTACGTTGCTAACGAGCTTTTTATTTATTTTTGCAGATAATATTTTATCAGCAACTTCTAGAGAAGATTTTTTTCCATCTATTGTTATTTTTTCAATTTTCATATTATTTTTTCTTTTTATCAGGTATTTTTTTTAATCTTTCTATTTCAGCTATCTTTTCAATCATTGTTGATTTTTTAACATTTTTAGCAGCTTTTTTTATAATCATTTCAGTATTTTTAGAACCAGGAATAGATCCTTTTAAATACAACAGATTATTTTCATTATCAGATTTTATAATCTCTATATTTTGAATAGTTCTTGATTTATTACCCATATGTCCAGCCATCTTTTTATTTTTGAATACTTTTCCAGGGTCTTGGTTTTGACCAGTTGATCCATGAGCTCTATGTGAAACAGAAACACCATGTGACGCTCTTAATCCACTAAAATTATGTCTTTTCATTGCTCCAGCAAAACCTTTTCCTATTGTGGTTGATTTTACATCTACAAATTTAACATCTTTAAAAACTTCCAAACCAAGTTCATTTCCCTCTTTGTAATCTTCTAATTTTTTAACTCTAAATTCTTTTAATGTTCTTTTTGGCTCTGTGTTTTTTTTTGCAAAATAACCTTTCATTGATTTTGAAAGTTTAGAATTTTTAATTTTTCCAAATCCTACTTGTACTGCTTTATATCCTCTCTTATCTTCTGTTATTAACTCAATAATTCTTCCTTTTTCCATTTTAATGACAGTTACAGGTACAGATTGTCCAGTTTTATAGAATTCCCTGGTCATTCCAATTTTTTTTCCAATTAATGTAATTTCTGTCATAAATTTATATTTTGATTTCCACATCTACACCTGAAGCCAGGTCTAGTTTCATCAAAGCTTCAACTGTTTGTGGGGTTGGTTCAATAATATCTATTAATCTTTTATGTGTTCTTGTTTCAAATTGCTCTCTACTTTTTTTATCAATATGAGGTGATCTCAATACAGTGTATTTTTCAATTTTTGTTGGTAATGGAATAGGTCCTTTAACATTAGCACCTGTTCGTTTTACGGTGTTTACAATTTCTTCTGTAGATAAATCTAAAATTTTATTATCGTATGCTCTTAATTTTATTCTAATATTTTGTTTGTCCATTTTTTATCCAGTTTTTTTCGTTACTTCTTCTTGTACATTTTGGGGAACTTTGTCGTAATGATCAAAGAACATTGAGTATTGCGCTCTACCTTGTGACATTGATCTAAGACTATTTATATATCCAAACATATTTGCTAAAGGAACCATAGCAGTAATCACTGTAGCATTTCCTCTCTGTTCTTGGGTATTTATTTGTCCCCTTCTACTATTTAAATCTCCTATAACATCTCCCATGTAATCTTCTGGGGTAACAACTTCTACTCTCATAACGGGTTCTAAAAGTTTAAGAGTCCCTTTGGTGCATGCTTCTTTAAAGCACTGTCTAGATGCAAGTTCAAAAGCTAACACACTTGAATCTACGTCGTGGTGTAATCCATCTAATATTGTAACCTTATAATCTATCAAAGGAAAACCAGCTAAAATTCCATTATCTGAAATTGTTTCTATTCCTTTTTCAACACCTGGAATAAATTCTTTTGGTATAGCACCACCTTTAATTTTACTTTCAACTTCACGTCCTTTACCAGGTTCTAATGGTTCTACTGAAAGTTTTACTCTTGCAAATTGTCCTGCACCTCCACTTTGTTTTTTATGTGTGTAATCAAATTCTGCGCTATTTAAGATTGTCTCTCTATAAGCTACTTGAGGAGCTCCAACATTTGCCTCAACTTTAAATTCTCTTTTCATTCTATCTACAATTATATCTAAATGAAGTTCACCCATTCCTTTTATGATTGTTTGTCCAGATTCCTCGTCAGACGTAACTCTAAAGGATGGATCTTCTTTAGCTAATCTTCCCAAAGCTTCGCCCATTTTTTCTTGGTCAGCTTTGGTTTTGGGTTCCACTGCAATTTCTATTACAGGATCAGGAAATTCCATTGGCTCTAGTAGTATTGGAGAATCTTCATTTGCTAAAGTATGTCCAGTAATTGTATTTTTTAATCCTGCTAATGCTACTATATCACCAGTATTTGCCTCTTTAATATCTTCTCTTGAGTTAGCATGCATAAGCAACATTCTACCAACTCTTTCTTCTTTTTCTTTTGAAGTATTGTAAATACCAGTTCCAGATTTTATCGTGCCTGAATAAATTCTAATGAAGGTTAAAGTTCCTACAAAAGGATCGTTTGCAACCTTAAAAGCTAACGCAGAAAATGGTGCATTATCTTTAAATTCTACCTTCATCTCTTCCTCAGAGCCTGGCTTAGTTCCGGTAATCGAGCCAATATCTTCTGGACTAGGTAAATAATCAACAACGGCATCCAAAAGTGGCTGGACTCCTTTATTTTTAAATGCAGAACCAGTTAAAACTGGAACAAAATCAAAATTTAAACAGCCTTTTCTTATACATTTGATTAAATCTTCATTTTTAATAGCATCCCCATTTAAATAGCTTTCCATTAATTTTTCATCTTGTTCTACTGCGGTTTCAACAAGTTCTTGTCTATATTTTTCACTAATTTCTTTTAAATCATCTGGTATATCTTTTTCTTCCCAGGCAGCTCCTAGATCTTCATTTTTCCAAACTATTGCTTTCATTTTTACTAAATCAACAACTCCTTGAAGTGAAGCTTCTATCCCAATAGGCACTTGAAGTACTAATGGTTTTGCACCCAATCTTTCTTTGATCATATCAACACATCTAAAAAAATCAGCTCCTGTTCTGTCTAATTTGTTTACAAAACATATTCTTGGCACTTTATATTTATCAGCCTGTCTCCATACAGTTTCTGATTGAGGTTCTACACCGGCAACTCCATCAAAAACAGCTACTGCACCATCTAAAACTTTTAAAGATCTTTCAACCTCAATAGTAAAATCAACATGTCCTGGAGTATCAATGATATTAATTCTATGGTCTCTCCAAAAACAAGTTGTTGCAGCTGAAGTAATTGTTATTCCTCTTTCTTGTTCTTGTTCCATCCAGTCCATGGTTGCCGCACCATCGTGAACTTCCCCGATTTTATGACTCTTTCCTGTGTAATATAAAACTCTTTCTGTTGTAGTAGTTTTTCCAGCATCTATGTGAGCCATTATTCCAATGTTTCGGTATTTATCTAATGTGTGTGTTCTAGGCATAAATATTTTACCATCTAAAATGAGCAAAAGCTTTGTTAGACTCTGCCATTTTGTGAGTATCCTCTTTTTTTTTTATTGCTGAACCTCTATTTTGATAAGCATCATAAATTTCATTAAATATCTTATCAGACATATTTTTATCTTTTCTTTTTCTTGATGCATCAATAAGCCATCTAAGAGCTAAGGCTTGTGATCTTTTTGCTTTTACTTCAACAGGTACTTGATAAGTAGCACCACCCACTCTCCTAGATCGTACTTCTACTGTAGGTTTGATATTATTAATTGCTTCATTAAATATTGTGATAGGTTCATCTTTAGATTTAGATTTTATTTTATCAATTGCGTCATAAATAATTTTTTCTGCTACAGTTTTTTTACCATCGTACATGATTGAATTTATAAGTTTTGGAATTATCGTTGATTTATATTTTGGATCAACTATTTGAATCTTTTTAGGTGCTTTTCTTTTTCTAGACATTTTTTATTTACCTTTTTTTGCACCATATTTTGATCTTTGTTGTTTTCGAGCAGTTACTCCTTGAGTATCTAAATTGCCTCTTAAGATATGATATCTTACTCCAGGTAAATCTTTTACTCTTCCACCTCTAATTAAAACAACTGAGTGTTCTTGTAAATTATGTCCTTCACCAGGTATATAGGAAGTTACTTCGTGACCGTTAGATAATCTTACTCTTGCAACCTTTCTTAAAGCTGAATTAGGTTTTTTGGGTGTAGTTGTATAAACTTTAACGCAAACACCTCTTTTTTGGGGTGATCTTTCTAATGCAGGAACCTTGTCCCTAGCTTTTTGCTTTACACGTTTTTTTTTTAACAATTGGTTTATTGTTGGCATAATTTAAATAAATTTAATTTTTGATGAAATTAACTGAGATTTTCCAATGGCAGCGTTTAGTACACAAGTACTACATTCCAACCAAAAATTATCGACAAAATACTATAGAAATGCATTTTGTCAAATTAAAATGATTAAAATAATGGCTTATTTTTATTGATTTACTTGAGTTTCTGATGAAGCTGTAGCTTCTTGATCTGAAAGGAATTTTTTATCATCTTCACCA
>CACFLX010000023.1 GCA_902567235.1 uncultured Pelagibacteraceae bacterium | reverse complement strand
ACGATCTTGGTCTCGGATGGTTAGTAGACTTGAACAAAGGGTTTTTCAATGGAAAGAAGGCTATTCTAAATAGTAAGTTGGAAGACAGTGAGGCTTTCAAAATTTATGCTTTAGAAATAGATGGAAAAGAGCCAGCCGAGGGATCAGTAATTTATTATAACAAAAAAGATGAGGTTGGTACTGTGACTTCAGCTATTTGGTCGCCAATGGCTAAAAAATCTATAGCTCTCGCTCAGTTGAAATTAGGTTCATCAAAGTCCAAAATGGAAAATTTATGGGTCGAAATATATTCTTTGAAAGAGTTACAATATCATAAACTTATGAAAAAAGTTTCTATAGTAAAGCCACCATTTATCAATTTGGCACGGAGATCTGCTTGCCCTCCATCCAACTGTTGAACTTTAAGATATTAATGGGTTTGCAGTTTAGATTCTTTATCGTTGTTAAAAATCTGCAGTTTTACATTTACTATCTAAAGCTAATAAGATGTGTTAGATTTTACGACTACGTCCTTTAGCTCATAAAGTGGTAGTAATGATTGTTTAATTGATCTTTATTGTCTTTTAGCAAGCAACCTTTCATTTACCTGAAGTAATTTACCGCGCTCTGGTTCCGGGCCCGAAAGAACTGGAAAATATTCTCTTAAAGTATCGTGGTATGCTTTCACCCCGTATTCTAAATCAGATAATAAAACGCCTTCGTAAGCGCTTGAGAATGCTGCTTCCCATGACCATTTGATCAACTGTTCGTCTTCTTTGCTAGTTAACCGATCAATTCTCATGCTTAAATATCTTGAAACTTTCATCTCCCGATTTTCTTCTGCATATTTGTAATTACCACCGCGTTGTATGGTTTTTCCATTTTCCACTGGATACTCTTGGTAGAAGATGACTGAATCTGGGTACAACCCAAACACAAGATTTGGGAAAACGCCAATGTATAACCAACATTTCTGATGAGTGTCGTCCAGACTATCTTTGGCGTGCAATAATTTTTTATAGTTTCTAACGCTCCAAAGGCGTCCATCCCCGGAGTTAAAAGATCCAACGGATCTGGATAGTCCTCCTGCTATTGGTTCATCGTAATAATTCTGACCAAATAGATCATATAGACCCGGATGAGCCATAGGTACATGGTAACCTTCATTATCAACATCGCGTACACACTTCCAATTGGCATCAATTTCTTCTGTCCAGAAGCCATCTCCAGTAGGTTCGAGATCAAAGAGTTCATACTGTGAAACTTCGTTGTCAAATTTTTTCAAAATATCTGAAAGTGCAGGTTGAGGGCCAGGCTGAAATCTCACAAAAACAAAGCCATTCCACATGTCCATTTCCAAAGGGGGTAGGCCATATTCAACTGGGTCCAGTTTGGGAAGAGATGACGGTCGTGAAGCGCCTCGTAGCGTACCGTCAAGATTATAAGTCCAGCCATGGAATGGACAAGTTATTGTTGACTTACACGTGCCTGCGTCATCGGCTATTACTCTAGAACCACGATGTTTACACAGATTATGGAATGCTCTGATTTTTCCATCTTTGCCTCTTATTACTAGTGCACGCTCGCCAATTAAATTCCAAGTTTTGAAATCTCCCGCGTTCGGTATGTCGTTACTATGGCAGATAAGCTGCCAATGGCGTCTAAAAAGTAAGTCCTTTTCAGCCTCAAACATTTCGTCATTAAAGAAGCTCCAGGCTGGAAGGCCTGACCTATCCCAATCATTAGGTATCTCTGTATGTTCTTTTCCCAATGAAAACACCTCTTTATAAAAGCATAAGCTCTTTATCATTGTTATCAATTATAAATAGAAAGCACACTGCACAGAAGATATGCAAGGATTAAAGCACTTTTGATCGGCAGCAACAATAAATTGACTGATTGATAAAAAAGTGCTCACCTATATTAATCAAGGAGAGAAAAAATGATTTCAATTACACGTAGATTTTTATTGGCTGTCACATTTGCTTGCTCAAGTGTACTGGTGGCTGGCGCTTCATACGCTGACAAGGTCAAGGTTGCCGCAATATATACGCTTCCAGTGGAGCAGCAATGGATAAGCAGAATACACAAAGCCCTAAATACCGCCGCCTCGCGCGGTGACATCGAGTATGTTTATTCAGAGAACATAGCAAATACTGACTATGAGAGAGTAATGCGGGAATATGCAGAACAAGGTATGCAATTAATTGTTGGAGAAGTGTTTGGTCTAGAGCGTGCTGCGAGAAAAGTTGCCAAAGATTATCCTGACACTGCTTTCTTGATGGGCTCATCTTTCACACCTGTTGCCCCAAACTTTTCTGTTTTCGACAACTGGATTCATGAACCCTCATATTTGTCTGGTATGGTTGCAGGCGCTGCAACAAAATCCAATTTAATTGGTATGGTTGGCGGGTACGCTATACCGGAAGTAAATCGTCTAATGCATGCTTTTATGGATGGTGCCCGAGAAGTAAATCCTGATGTTAAATTCTTAGTAAACTTTATTGATAGTTGGTACGATCCTCCAAAAGCGAAGGAAAGTGCTTTTGCTATGATGGATGCTGGGGCAGACGTTATGTATGCTGAGAGATTTGGTGTTTCTGATGCAGCTGTAGAGCGTGGAGTTAAAGCTATCGGAAATGTTATTGATACTTCAGGTGATTATCCGGGGACAATAATGGCATCTGCTATATGGCATATGGAAGCCACAATAGATAAGGCCGTGTCTCGCGTGGCAGATGGATCATTCGAGGCTGCGGACTATGGACAGTATAGTTTCATGGCTTATGGCGGTGGATCACTAATTATGGATGAAAGTCTCATGTCTGCAGAAACGGCAGCCGCTGTAAAGGCGAGAGAAGCAGAACTCTTGGATGGTCTGTTCAGGGTCAATGTTAACGACGCCCGTCCTACTTCTGACAATTAGAAAGTACTAGCGCTGGCTGCAAAAGTGGGCAGCGCTCATCAAAAATGGAAGCAGCGACAGTATTAAAGCTCAACGGGCTTGCAAAACGCTTTGGCTCAATTCTAGCGAATGATGATGTAACGATTCACCTTCAAAACGGAGAAGTTCTGGCGCTTCTTGGCGAAAATGGTGCAGGCAAAACAACGCTTATGAACATGTTGTTTGGTCATTATTTACCTGATTCTGGAAATATCGAGATTAAGAGCGTTAATGGTGATTTGGTCCCATTAGAGCTGGGTAATCCTAGTGCTGCTTTGGCTGCAGGAATTGGAATGGTTCATCAGCATTTTACTCTTGCTGAAAATATTACAGCTTTTGAAAATATTACTTTGGGCGCTGAGTCGCTATTTTCGTTGAGGCGCAATCAGAGAAAAGCTGAAAAAAAAATTAACAATATAATGTCTAACAGTGGTCTAGAGGCACCGCTTGATATTCCTGTGGGAAGGCTTTCCGTTGGGGAAAGACAGCGAGTTGAAATCCTCAAAGCATTATACCGTGACGCTCATATCCTGGTACTTGATGAACCAACAGCAGTTCTTACACCACAAGAGGCAGATGCTCTATTTTCCAATTTAAGACGAATGACTAACCATGGTTTGTCGGTCATTTTCATAACCCATAAAATGCGTGAAGTTTTATCTTTTTCAGATAGGCTTGTTGTGTTGCGCCACGGTAAAAATGTTGGAAGTATGGAGACTTCAAATGCAAGCGAAAAGAAAATTGCACGCTTAATGGTTGGAAGTGAAACCCAAAAAGTATCTCCAAAAAGAATAACTCCTGGTGGACCAATTTTATTGTTAAATGACATTTCTGTAGCCGGCCGGTCAAAAAGAGACTCTCTTCAAAATATAAGTTTAACATTGAAATCGCATGAAATCTTAGGAATTGCTGGGATTTCAGGAAATGGTCAAAATGTACTCGCTGATCTTATCTCTGGTTTGGTACTGCCTGATAAAGGCTCAATACTTTTAAAAGGCGTGGCCATTCAAAATATAAACCCTTTGAATATGATAAAATTGGGGTTTGGAAGGATCCCAGAGGATAGGCATCGGCAGGGAATAGTCGGTGGCTTAAGTGTTTCTGAAAATATGGTTATTGAGCGCTTGGATGATCCTCTAATTCAAAACTTTGGTTTTCTACGTTCCTCCGTAATTAATGATAATGCACAAACATTATCAGAAAAATATGATGTGCGAGGGCCAGGTATAGATCAAGCGTCTCGTTTATTATCTGGAGGGAACATTCAGAAGCTCATTTTGGCTAGAGTTTTTGAACAACAACCAGAGATAATTCTGGCTAATCAACCAACTCGGGGACTTGATATGGGTGCGGCGTCCGATGTTCAGAGGCATCTAATTGAAGCCAGAGATAGGGGTGGTGGAGTTATTCTAATTTCTGAAGATTTAGATGAGATCTTAGGATTAGCCGATCGAATAGTGGTTATGAGAGATGGTAACTTACATGATGTCAATTCAAGTAGCCGAGAGGCTATAGGCCTAATGATGGCGGGAGAGTCTGTATGATCCGCATCGAACCACGGGCAAAAGTATCAAACAGTAGCACGATATTCATACCGATAATCGCGGCTATAGTTTCTTTATTATTTGCGGCGATACCTATAATTTCAGCCGGCGCTAATCCCCTAATTGCTTATGTTGAAATGGCAAAGGGTGTTTTTGGCTCTGTTTTTGCTGTTTCAGAGATGTTGACCCGAGCTACACCTCTTATCTTTACTGGTCTTGCTGCGGCAATCGCTTTTCGGGCAAAACTTTGGAATATAGGTGCTGAAGGTCAACTTTACCTTGGCGCAATAGCTGCTGTGACT
>CACFLX010000022.1 GCA_902567235.1 uncultured Pelagibacteraceae bacterium | reverse complement strand
CTTTGTCAGGAAGTATAAAAAAACAGGAAGTCAATTTCACAAATAAAGACGAAATTGATTATAAGGGTAAAAAGATTAAACTTTTTCAATACAAACTTAAATCAACTGAGAATTTGCCAGATGATAAAAAATTAGATTTTGATATTTGGTTAAACCCAAATGAAGGTATAATTTTTAAAGTAAAGTATAATAGACTTGGTAGTTGGGAATATAGATTAAAAAATTATGAATAAATTAAATTTTTTTCAATTTAATATTCTTAAAAGCAATTGATTCATAAAAGACATAAAAACTATAAAAGAAAGAAAGAAAATAAAATACATAAATGTGACTGCTCTATTTCTTTTTCTTCTAAGCAAAACAAATTCTTTATCATCTAAAAATGAAACATCTCTCTTGCCAGCAACATGATAATCATAACTATACCTCCATACAGACATTCCAAATCTTTTATCAAGCCGATTATAATAGTTTATCCAGGCAACTGACCATCGGTATATTAAATATAAAATTAATAGGACTATAATTGTTGTGTACATTTTAAATTTAAATTATATTAAAAATTAATCATATGTCTATCTGGGGAAGTTTAATTGGAGGAATGATAGGCTTTTCATTGGGTGGACCTTTTGGAATGCTTTTGGGCTCCTTAGTAGGTGGAAAAATTTCTAGAGCAAGATCTAGAGGAAATTTTGGAACTTTTGCTCAACCTCAACAAATATTTGCTCTCTCTTTAATTGTTTTGTCTGCAAAACTTAGTAATGCTGATGGAAATGTTAGTCGTGAAGAATTGGTCGCCGTTAAAGACAAACTTAAAATACCTGAAAATGAAATAGATCAAGTTGGAAAAATTTTCAATAAAGCTAAAGAAGAAAGCACTGGATATGAGCCATACGCCCAACAAATTGCCCAAATTTATAAAGGCAACATAAGTGTATTGGAAGAGGTAATAAATATTTTATTTTATATTGCAGAAGCAGATGGAAATGTGAGTTCATCAGAATTATTAATGATAGAGAATATATCTAAAATATTTGGTCTAACCCAAGTTCAATTTAATAGTGTTAGAGAGAGCAGGAAAGGATCCGATAAGCTCAATCCTTATATTGTTTTAGAAAGCAATCCTGATGATGATCTTCAATCAATAAGGAAAAAATATCTTAAATTAAGCAAAGAAAACCACCCTGATTTATTAATAAGCAAAGGAGTGCCTCAAGAAGTAATTGATGAAAGCAAAAGTAAAATGAGAGCTATAAACTCTGCTTGGGATCAAATTCAGAAACTAAAATCTAATTAAAATTGCTCAGACTCTGTTGAGCCATCCATGGCAGTTGTTGAGCTTTTACCTGAACTAATAGTATTTGATACTGCATCAAAATAAGAGGTACCAACTTCTCTTTGATGTTTAACACTTGTGTAACCATCTTTTTCACGAGCAAATTCCTGTTGTTGAATTCTTGAGTATGCAGTCATGCCTTCTTGTTTGTATTTTTCTGCAAGTTCAAAAATTGCAATATTTTGTGTATGAAACCCAGCAAGAGTAATAAATTGAAATTTATAACCCATTTTACTTATTTCTACTTGGAATGAAGCAATCTCCGCGTCTGATAAATGTTTTTTCCAATTAAACGAGGGCGAGCAATTATAAGCAAGAAGTTTTCCAGGAAATTTTTCGTGAATTGCATCAGCAAATTTTTTAGCTTCATCCAAATTTGGTGTTGCAGTTTCGCACCAAATTAAATCAGAATATGGAGCATAAGCTAGGCCTCTTGAAATTGCTTGTTCAATTCCAGATTTTACATAATAAAAACCTTCAGGAGATCTTTCACCTGTTAAAAAAGGTTTATCATTTTCATCATGATCATTTGTAATAAGTTTTGCTGCATTAGCATCTGTTCTAGCTAAAATAATTAATGGAACATCAGCAATATCGGCTGCAAGCCTTGCAGCTTTTAAATTTTTTATCATTGTGCCTGTTGGAACTAAAACTTTACCACCCATATGGCCACATTTTTTTTCACTTGCTAATTGATCTTCAAAATGAACTCCTGCTGCTCCAGCTTTAATAAATTTTTTTGCAAGTTCAAAAACGTTTAGAGGTCCACCAAACCCAGCTTCACCATCAGCAATAATTGGCAGCATATAATCGACTTTATTTTCTTTTTTCATATCACCGTCTTGAATTTCCATATGTTGTATTTGATCTGCTCTTATTAAAGCATTATTCATAGAATCAACCAATTTTGGAGCACTGTCATATGGATATAATGATTGATCTGGATACATTTCACCAGCGCTATTAGCGTCTGCAGCAACTTGCCATCCACTTAAATAAATTGCTTTTAAACCAGCTTTTGCATGTTGGACGGCATGGTTTCCAGATAGTGAGCCTAAAGTGTTTACATAAGGTTCAGAGTTTAATAAGTTCCATAGCTTCATTGATTGTTGTTTACATAAAGAATACTCAATTTTGATTGAACCCCTAAGTCTCTCTATTTCCTCAGGTTTGTAATCACGTTTAATTCCTGCAAATCTTTTTAGATCGTATGATATATTTTCGGCTGACATTTTTATTTTGCCTTTTTTTTGATTTTTTTAGCTAGAAGATTAAAATTAACTATTGTCGCTAAATTGCTCTGTGAATTCATTCATACCACTTGATCCCCAGTCGCAATGGTCGTCTCTTAGATAGATCGGTTTACTTTTGTATTCAGAACAATCTTGATGATTAGTAATCTGTAAGCTTTTTTCGTTGTTATTTGTTAATTTTTTATCCATGTAAACTTAATAATTTACAATATTTACAAATTCAATAAAAAATGCTATTTTCTTTGTAAATAAAGGAAATTTTTTGTAAATTAAAATTTACAATATTTACAAATAGTAAAAATGAGTCAATTAGATCTAAAAATTGGTCCAAAAATAAAGGGATTTAGGCGTCAATTAGGAATTCAAGCAAATAAGTTAGCTGAAAAACTAAATATTTCACCTAGCTATTTAACTTTGATTGAGGGTGGAAAAAGAAAAATTGATGCTGATTTACTTTTAAAAATTTGCCAAGAACTAAAAATTGAAGTTTCAGACCTAGCTGTTAAATCCGACTTAAACTTAGCAAACAATATATCAGAATTGCTTGACGATAAATTATTCGATGATTTAGACATTTTAGGTCCTGAAGTAAAAGATTTAGCAAATACTAATCCAAAAATTGGGAGAGCATTGATTAGGCTTGGAGATATTTTAAAAAAAAAAGATCACGAACTAGTTAATAAAATAGAAAAATTATCAGGAAAGATTGTCGATAGCAGAAAAAGTTCATTTCCTGGAGAAGTAATATCTGATTTTTTACAAGAAAATAAAAACTATTTTCCAAAGTTAGAAGATTTCGCAAATAAAATATTTGATAGAGTAAAACAAAACAATAGAACCAGATATATAGCTCTTTGTAAATTTTTAAATTCAGAGTATGGCATTACAGTTAAAGATGTAATTCCTGAAGATGGAAAACCATTTTCAAAAGTTTTTAACAAAAAAAATAAAGAACTTATATTGTCAGATTATCTCTCTTTAGAAACAAAAAAACTACATGCTGCTTCACAAATTGTTCAGGAAGGAGCTATCGATGAAATTAATAGACTTCTTGGAACTTTTAACTTCCCTTCTGAAGAATCTAAAAAATTAACCAAAGTAGCTTTATTAAATTATTGTGGGGCAGCAATTTTAATGCCTTATAAACTTTTTCATTCTGAGTGTAAAAAATTAAAATATGATTTAGAATTATTGCAAAATACATTTGCTACATCATTTGAACAAGTGACTCATAGAGTAACTTGTTTAAATGATCCTAATTTACCAGGAGTCCCTTTTCATTTTTTGAGGGTAGATGTCGCAGGAAATATTTCAAAAAGATTTTCTTTATCTGGAATTGAAATCCCAAGATATGGAGGTGCTTGCCCTAGATGGAATGTTTATTCTGCATTCTCTAGACCAGGTGTAATTCAAGCTGCTGTAAGTAAAATGACTAATGGTGAAAAATATGTTTGTATTGCAAGAACTGTAGAAAAAGGTATCGGAAGATACGGACAAAAGAAAAGTATGTTGTCCATTGGACTCGGTTGTGAAGCAAAATATGCTAAAGATTTTGTCTATACAGAAAATTTAGATATTCATGATAAAAAATCAGAAATCCCAGTTGGAGTTTCTTGTAGAACTTGTGACAGACTAGATTGTTCTCAAAGAGCATTTCCTCCTTTGCATAAAAAATTTGATGTAGATATAAATAACAGAGGTGTTTCTGTTTATGTTAATGACTAAAAGTTAAGGGTTTAATTATCTTTTTTTGATCTTTCTCTTTCGAGTAATTGAGTTAGAGAGTCCACCATCATATCAGAAGCCTTAAATATTTCACTTGGTCTATACTCATTTGAAACATTTTTTTCTGGGTTTGATTTGTCTTCAATAACAATTCCTTTATCTGGAGAGTTATCTTTAATATAAATTAATATTAACCATTCATCATCTGGGACTTCATCCCATTTAATATATACTTCTCCGTTTTCAAACCTTCTATCAATACATCTAAAAATAGACATGTGTCTTGTAATATGTCTTTTATTAAGCTGAAAAACTAAACTATTTGCACTTCTATAAAAACTTTCTAAAGCATTTTCAATTTTTTGCCTTTCTAAATTATAATTTTTTTCCTTTAGAAGAAGAGTTTCTCTGTCGTCCCCTTCCTGTACTTTTACTCCTAGAGCTTCGACTCTTTCTCTGATTTTTTGATCTCTTATTAAT
>CACFLX010000021.1 GCA_902567235.1 uncultured Pelagibacteraceae bacterium | reverse complement strand
TTCAAAAGTTATAACAATTGAAGGTTTGGCTTCAAATGGAAAATTACATCCAATGCAAGAAGCATTTAAAAAAAATGCATGGATTGCAGTGTGGATTTTGTACACCTGGCATGGTTATGAGTGCAGTTGATCTTTTAAAAAATAAAAAAAACCCAAGTGATCAAGAAATAAGAGATTGGTTGGAAGGTAATATCTGTAGATGTACAGGATACCATAATATTGTTGCAGCTGTTAAAGAAGCTGCATCAAAAATGTAGGAGTTAAAATGGCAAGTTTAGTAGGTTCAAGAGTTGAAAGAAAAGAAGACAAAAGATTTTTGACAGGTAAGGGTAGATATACTTCTGATATAAATATTGCTAATCAGACATATGCAATATTTATTAGATCTCCACACGCAAGAGCAAAAATAAAAAAAGTTGATACATCGAAAGCTCTTAAATCTTCAGGAGTAGTAGATATTCTAACAGGAGAACATATAGCACAAGATAAAATTGGAGGTTTAATCGCTGGATGGGCCATCAGAAGTGAAGATGGTTCAGAAATGAAATGTCCTGCAAACCCACCGTTAGCTAAAGATAGTGTAAATTTTGTCGGAGACCCAGTGGCAGTAGTTTTTGCTGAAACTTTGGATGAGGCTAGAGCAGCAGCTGAATTAGTAAAAGTTGATTATAAAGTTTTAAAAGCAGTTTCTAATTTGGGAGAAGCAATGAAAAGTGAAGCTATACACGATGGTATAGATAAAAATCTTTGTTATGACTGGTTGCTTGGTGATAGACAAAAAGTTAAAGATGCATTTGATAAAGCAGATAAAATTATAAAATTAGATATTGTAAATAATAGACTTATTCCAAATGCAATGGAGCCAAGAGCTTGTGTAATAGACTACAACACAGCTTCAGAGGAAATAACTTGCTATACTACAAGTCAAAATCCACATTTATCGAGATTAATCATGTCTGCATTTGGAGGTGTTGCTCCTGAAAATAAATTAAGAGTTGTTGCACCAGATGTAGGTGGAGGATTTGGATCAAAAATTAATCTTTATAATGAAGAAATAGTTTGTAGCTGGGCTTCAAAAAAAATAGAAAGACCTATTAAATGGGTAGCTGAAAGAACAGAGTCTTTTTTAACAGATACTCATGGAAGAGATCATATTACTCATGCAGAATTAGCGGTTACTAATGATGGTAAGTTTTTAGGATTTAAAAATGAAACAATTGCAAACCTTGGTGCTTATGCAAGAGTATTTGGGACTGTAACGCCAACATATTTATTTGGACCTTGTGCAACGGGTGTATACATAATGCCAGCTGCATATTCTAATGTAAAAGCAGTTTATACAAATACTGCACCAGTAGATGCATATAGAGGAGCTGGAAGACCAGAAGCCACTTATACTATTGAAAGAATTGTAGATAAGGCTGCAATGGAATTAGGCATGGATCCAATTGAAATAAGAATGAAAAACTTCCCTACAGAATTTCCATTCAAACAAACATTAGTTCACCAGATAGATTCAGGTGATTATGTTGCTGGATTAAACAAAGCAAAAGAAATGGCAGATTATGATGGTTTTGCTGCTAGAAAAAAAGAATCTGAATCAAAAGGTAAACTTAGAGGTATAGGAGTTACTTCTTATTTTGAAGCATGTGGCATTGCACCATCGCCTGTTGTGATGATGTTAGGTTGCGGAGTAGGTTTATGGGAGTCTGCTGAGGTAAGATTTAATCCAACAGGTCAAGTTACAGTTTATACTGGTTCTCATAGTCATGGACAAAGTCACCAAACTACATTTGCACAAATTGCAGCTGATGAATTAGGTGTTCCAATTGAAAATATTGATGTTGTTCATGGAGACACAGATAAAGGTACATTTGGTATGGGAACATACGGTTCAAGATCTTTAACTGTTGGAGGAATAGCAATAGTTAATGCTTGCAAAAAAATAGTTAATAAAGGAAAAAGAATTGCTGCCAAAATGCTTGAAGCAAGTCCTGATGAAGTTGACTTTAAAAATGGAGAATTTGTTGTTGCAAAATCAAATAAAAAGAAAACAATTGGAGAAGTTGCTTTTGCAAGTTATCTACCCGGAGTAAGAGACGAAGTTAAATCGCCTTTACCAGAAGGAGATGAACCAGGATTGATAGAATCATCTTTTTTTGATCCAGCTAATTTCTCTTTTCCAGCAGGATCACACATTTGTGAAGTTGAAATAGACCCTGAAACAGGTCATGTAAAACTTGATAAATACACAGCAGTTGATGATTTTGGAACTATAGTGAACCCACTAATTGTTGAAGGCCAAGTTCATGGTGGATTAGCTCAAGGAATTGGGCAAGCTTTATATGAGAATGCTCAATATGACGATTCTGGTCAGTTGATTACAGCTTCTTACATGGATTATACAATGCCAAGAGCTGATGATCTTCCAGACTTTAATTTAGGATTTACTTGTACAAAGGCTACTACCAATCCATTAGGTGTCAAAGGATGTGGAGAAGCAGGAACTATAGCTGCAACACCAACAGTAATGAACGCAGTTATTAATGCTTTGGGTGGAAAAGAAATTTCTTTACCTGCAACAGCAGAAAAAGTTTGGAAAGCATGTAAAGAAATGAAAAAATCTAATGCTAAAGCGGCTTAAAGGAAATTATGAAAACATTTAATTACCATTCTGCAAAAGATGTAAAAGAAGCATCAAAGTTAGCATCTTCTAATTCAGCTTTTTTAGCTGGAGGAATGACAACTATACCTTCAATGAAATTAGGCTTAGCTTCTTATAAAGATATTATAGATATTAAAAGAATAAAAAAACTAACAGGTATCAAAGTGTCTGGAAAAACAGTTACAATAGGAGCAACAACAAAACATTCTGAAGTAGCAAGTTCAAAAGATGTTAAAAAAGCAATTCCTTCATTAGCAGCTCTTGCAGAAGGTATCGGTGACCCACAAGTAAGAAACAGAGGTACAATTGGTGGTTCAATAGCAAATAATGATCCTGCTGCAGATTATCCTTCAGCATGTATTGCTTTAAATGCAACTATACATACAAATAACCGTTCAATTGATGCAGAAAAATTTTTTAGAGGGATGTTTGAAACTTGTCTTAAGAGCACCGAAGTTATAGAGGCAATTGAATTTTCAATACCTGAAAAATCAAGTTATCAAAAATTACCAAATCCAGCTTCACGATATGCTATAATAGGTGTTTATGTTGCTAAACATAAAACAGGAATAAACGTTGGAGTAACTGGAGCTAAGTCGTGTGTATATAATGATAAAGATTTAGCAGGGGCTTTAACTAAGAATTTTTCTTCATCAGCCATAGATGGTGTTAAAATATCTTCATCAGGAATGAACTCAGATATTCATGCTTCTTCAGATTATAGAGCAAATATGGTGAAAGCTTTTGCTAAAAAAGCTGTTGATGCTTGCTAAATATTTCTTTCAGTAATACCTTTACATCTAATGAAAAATTCATTTGATGAAAAAATCTTAGAAGAAGCAAATGATTGGTTAAATGCTAACCAAAAAGTTGTTCTTGCTACAGTAATTCAAACATGGGGTTCATCACCTAGGCAAGTCGGAAGCAGAATGATTGTTAATGAAACTGGAGATTTTTCAGGCTCTGTTTCTGGTGGATGTGTAGAGTCCGCAGTAGTCAGAGAATGCATTGGTTTAATTAAAGACAATAAACCATGTAAAAAAATTGAATTTAAAGTTTCTAATGAAAGTGCTTGGGAAGTTGGACTTGCATGTGGTGGCGAAATAGCAGTTTATTTGGAGCAGATAAATTAAATTTATGATTGAGATGCATAAAAAATATATAAACTGGTGGAAAAAAAATCTTAACCTTTCCGATTATGCAGTGCTTTGGATAACGTTTATTAAAGGCTTAATCATTGGACTTTTAATCTACCATTTTTTTATTATTTAAATGAAACACTCTCAACTTAAGGAAATAATCAAAAAAAAGGCTTCAAAGATAGAATTTGCAATTGTAACCAATCTTGAAAATGGTTTGAGTGAAATATATGAACCTGGAAAATCATTAAGCAAAGAATTTGAAATTCATAAAGAGCAAATTGACAATTTTTTTAAATTAAAAAAAAATGGAGTAATAGAAAATACTGAAATTTTTATTGAAACATATATTAGACCTATAAAAGTTATTATTGTAGGTGCAGTTCATATAGCTCAATATCTGGTAGATTTTGCAAAAAGCTTGAACTTTGAAATTTCCATTATAGATCCTCGTGGCTATTTTGCATCGGAACAAAGATTTCCTGATATGAAAATTATCAATAAATGGCCAGATGAAGCTTTTAAAGAAATAGAAACAAATGAAAACTCTGCACTAATTGCATTAACTCACGATCCCAAAATAGACGATCCAGCATTACAACACGCTATTAATAAAAAATTTTATTACATAGGTGCGCTAGGTAGTAAAAAAACTCATGAAAACAGATGTCAAAGATTAAAAGAAGCCGGATTTAATAGTGACCAAATTAATTCAATACATGGTCCAATTGGTATTAAACTAGGTGGAAGATCAGCTCCAGAGATAGCTCTATCTATTATTGCTCAGTTAGTATCAGAAACTTATAAAAAATAAATGCAACAAGTATTTGAAGAAATAAAAATTAATACTGAAGGGCAAGGCTTTTATAATTTTACTGAAAATACTTTAGATTGGATTGATAAACAAAAAATTAAAAATGGTATTTTAAATATTAATATATTACACACTAGCGCTTCATTAGTTATTCAAGAAAATGCAGATCCAGATGTATTATATGACCTTAAAAATTTTTTTCATAAACTAGTACCAATGGATCAAAAGTTATACAAACACACCACTGAAGGAAAAGATGATATGCCAGCCCATATTAAATCTGCACTTACTAATAATCAATTAACTTTAAGTTTAAAAAATAAAAAATTAATTCTTGGAACTTGGCAAGGTCTTTATTTGTTTGAGCATAGACTTGAAAACCAAACAAGAATTTTATCCCATCATTTAATTGGAGATTAAAAAATGATTAAAGCTATTTTGT
>CACFLX010000020.1 GCA_902567235.1 uncultured Pelagibacteraceae bacterium | reverse complement strand
CCGTAAAGCAAAGTTATCAGATTTTGGTTTGCAATTAAGAGCAAAGCAAAAACTAAAAGGCTATTACGGAGACCTCACCGAAAAACAATTTCGAAGAATTTTTGGAGATGCCGAGAAGGTAAAAGGTGACACTGGCGAAAATTTAGTAGGTCTGCTCGAACGAAGGCTCGATGCAGTGGTTTATAGGGCTAAATTTGTTGCAACAGTTTTCGCCGCTCGTCAGTTTGTAAATCATGGTCATATTTTAGTTAACGGTAGACGCGTGAATATCCCATCTTACAGGGTTAAAGAGGGTGATATTGTTGAAGTCAGAGAAAAATCTAAGCAAATTGCGGTAGTATTAGAAGCAACCCAACTACCTGAGAGAGATGTTCCTGAGTATTTGGAGGTAGACCACTCTAAAATGACAGTTAGGTTTGTAAGGACTCCGGGATTGTCCGATGTGCCATATCCAGTAATTATGGAGCCTAATCTAGTTATTGAATATTACGCACAGAACTAATTCAATCATATTAACGGAATTATGCCGTAGCGGTTGTCCGTTGCGGCATTTTTTGTTTGCAGTGGTCAAAATAGGCGGTTCTATGTAATTATATGTATGGAGAAATTCTATGTTAAAAGTTGAACCAAAACAAGGAATCTTAGATATCGCTTTATACGAAGCGGGTTCAGCACCAAAAGCTGAAGAACGGACTGTTATAAAGCTTAGTTCAAATGAGAATCCCTACGGGCCAAGTACGAAATCCATCGATGCAATTACAAGGCATGCGGCTGAAGTACATTTATATCCTTCAACTAATCATTTAGACTTACGTCAGGCAATTGCTACACGTTTCGGACTGAACGACAAAAATATTATTTGTGGGGTGGGAAGTGATGAAATAATTTCATTTTTGTGCTACGCTTTTGCTGGACCAGGGGATGAGGTTATTCATACCGAGCATGGCTTTGCGATGTATAAAATATCTGCATTAGCAGCAGGAGCTAAACCCGTAAAAGTCCGAGAAAACAATCGCTACACGGATGTTGATGCAATTTTAGAGGCTTGTAATAATAGGACGCGATTAATTTTTATAGCTAATCCAAATAATCCTACAAGTACGATGATCGATGCTCATAAAGTTCAACGTCTAGCGGATAATATTCCAGAAACTTGTATATTAGTGCTAGACGGTGCTTACGCGGAATACGTTCCAAATTTTGATGGTGGTGCGAGTTTAATCCACGAAAGAGAAAATGTTTTTATGACACGAACATTTTCTAAAATGTACGGACTTGGTGGCTTGAGAATTGGCTGGGGATATGGTTCGAAGCATGTGATTGATATTCTTAATCGTATCCGTGGTCCTTTTAATTTATCAACGCTTGCACTTGCAGCGGCAAATTCTGCGCTGACAGATGTAGATTACGTCGATAAGTCTAGAAACGAAAACACTAGATTGCGTGAATGGCTATCCAACTCTTTGTCTAACCTCGGTATTGAATCTGATAAATCTTATGCAAATTTTATTCTGGCACGCTTTAAAGGATCAGAAGAGGCTAGTGCATGCTATAAATTTCTGAGTAATGAAGGCGTTCTGGTTAGACAAGTAGCAAACTACAACCTACCAAATTGTTTAAGAATTACCATCGGGGACGAAGTCGCATGTAAGCGGGTATATGAATCAATCCGGAGTTTTTTGGAGAGTGTAGGATGACCGAAGTCTATAATCGTATTGCCCTCATTGGACTTGGCTTGATTGCCTCTTCTATGTTTTGGTCAATTCGAAAGGGGAACCTCGCACAGGAAGTTGTAGGATTTGCTAAATCTAAAAAAACCAGGGATACTGCCAAGTCTATTGGCCTTTGTGATCATGTTTTTAATAACCTTAAGGACACAGTAAGCGATGCAGACTTAGTGGTTCTTTGTACCCCAGTTGGTGTCATGGGAGAGATAGTCGAACAGATCGCACCTTATTTAAAAAAGGGCGCAACCTTGTCTGATGTCGGTTCAGTAAAAAGATCAGTATTAGATGCTGTTGAGCCTCTTATACCGCAGGATGTGTTTTTTGTACCAGCTCATCCACTTGCTGGTACAGAGCATTCAGGTCCTGAAAGTGGTTTCTCAAGTTTGTTTGAAAATCGATGGTGTATATTGGTTCCAACGACCTCTAGCACTCCAAATGCCGTTGAGAATCTTACGCGTCTGTGGACTGGAATGGGCGCACTAGTAGATCAGATGGATGCTGATCATCACGATTTGGTATTAGCTGTAACAAGCCATGCTCCTCATCTGATTGCTTACACAATGGTTGGTGTCGCTGATGATCTAAGCAGAGTTACAGAAAAAGAAGTCATAAACTACTCAGCTGCTGGATTTAGAGATTTTACGCGGATTGCATCTAGTGACCCAACTATGTGGAGAGATGTTTTCCTCGCTAATAAGGAGGCGACTCTAGAAATATTAGGGCGATTTACCGAAGAGCTTTTTTCTTTACAACGCGCTATACGAAGTGACGATGGGAAAACGTTATTTGACTATTTTACCAGGACTCGGACAATCCGTCGAGGTATCCTTGATGCAGGACAAGACACAGAGGCTCCAGATTTTGGGCGGAGTTTAGTCGAAAAAAGTAAGAGTGACTAATCGCACAAACTACAGATAATCACGTTTTGTGTTAGTTTTTCTTTTTATCAAGTTGTTTAATTTTAAAAATTGCCCAGCTAGCATGCAATAAACTGACAGTAGAGAATAACAAGCCCACAGAAATTACCTCTATGCTGGCAATTCCATTTATACCACGGTAGAAAATAGCAAATATAACGAGTAGAATTATCAATAAAGATAATAAAATTCTGAATTTATACTCATTCAGTTTCTCGGGATCAAACATCATTGATTGAAACTAATTAAAAGCGTTAGTCATAGAGACTTGTTAGATCAAACAGATGTAATGCTTGTTCTAGCTGTAGTAGGCTTATTACCCCAACCATCAAATGGATTTTCATGTGTTTATTCCACTATTCATGTTTAACTTCAGATGGTGCAAAAATTTTTACAGGCAATTGAGCAAAAAAATCAATCAGACGTTGTGAGGGAAAATTTTAATAAACTTGTTAAAATTCAGGTTCGCTTTCAAAAATCCACTTCGCAAGCTTTTGACCCTCAACAGTGACTTTCTCGTCCGTATCTAACCAACCCATTCGTTTAGCATAAACAATAGGTTTATAGCCCCAAGACCCCGCCATAACTTGCGCATAATAAAGGACAGCTTTTTTCGCAGCTGGATTATAAAATGCCATACTAGCCTCATTATAATTCATACGCTGCCCAATCAGCATATAAAGTATGCATTAAATAGGTGAAAAATCAAAACGTTTTGTCAAAAAAAATTTTGTAACTGCAGTATTCAGAAAATATTTAAATCATTTTTTATTTGTTCCAAGCTTTTTTGTACATCTGAAAGCTTTGATGTTAAAATTTCCGCATCAGGATGATCTTTTTTAATATTCTCACCAAACTTATTAATCTCTGATGATAAGTGTTGTAGTTGGTCAACAGCTTGCTTTATCTTTATCGACCTATGCACTGTTTCTTTATTGGACGCTTCTAAACGTTTCTCTAATTTCCTAACTAGTGCATTTAAAAAGACGTCTTTTTTTAGCTTTTGAAGTAGATGTTCAGGTGGAATTAATTTCGCTCTAAGTCCCTGTAAACCTGCAGTTACCGTGGTCGACCGCTTTGTTCCAAGTATAAATGACGCCTCGCCGAATAACTCACCCTTACCCACATGACCTAAATAGTGGCCGTTTGGAGCTGTTATTTGGACGTTGCCATCAATCACAAGGTAATTATATTCTGGTCTAGTTCCGGCACTATAAATGGTTTCATTTGCAGACCATATGCCAATATCGTCTATCTTCTTCATACCGCTCCTTTTTTTAGCAAAAGCTTGGTCCATTTTGCAAAATAATGGTGCTGCTGGGGAGGATTGAACTCCCGACCTCACCCTTACCAAGGGTGCGCTCTACCACTGAGCTACAGCAGCTGCTCCTCACAATGGCGATTTAGACCCAAATAGAAAGTTAAGCAAGTCTAATCTAGACCATTATGACATCATACTGTAACTACTAACCATGGATAAAAATATTAATTCAAAGAAAAAAATAGCTAAGGCTAGGGATGAGAGATTAAAGACTGCTTTGAAGGCAAATATGGCGAAGCGAAAAGCGCAAGCTCTGGGAAGGACACTGACCTCAGCTAATAATAAAGATATCCAGTTCAAATTAGAGGACTGAATTAGATGGACTCGATTATAGTTGAAGAAAGCGGCCCACTATATGGCAAGATAGCTATCGCCGGTGCAAAAAATGCTTGTTTAACTTTGATGCCTGCTACCCTTTTAAGCGATGAGCCACTTACGTTAACAAACGCACCAAGGTTATCTGATATTGGAACCATGTCTCTATTACTTCAATCGCTTGGTGTAGAGGTGGAAAGCCTGAATGGAGGATTAGTTCTAGCTTTGTCTAGTCATGCACTCAAAACTACTCGTGCTGATTATGAAATTGTTCGAAAAATGCGGGCGTCAAATTTAGTCCTAGGGCCTCTGCTTGCTAGAGCTGGTGAAGCCATTGTTTCATTACCGGGAGGTTGTGCAATCGGTGCAAGACCAATGGATTTACATATTTCAGCCCTACGAGCCCTTGGTGCAGAGATTGAATTAAAGGATGGGTATCTGCACGCACAAACTCCCAATAAAGGAAGGTTAGTCGGTAGTGAATATAAATTAAAGTTTGCATCAGTGGGTGCTACAGAAAATTTTGTGATGGCAGCTTGTCTTGCAAAAGGTAGGTCCCAACTAAAAAATGCAGCAATGGAACCCGAAATTGTAGATTTAGTAACGTGTCTTAAGTCAATGGGAGCGAATATTTCGGGCGAAGGAACTGATACAATAACGATAAGAGGCGTAGATAAATTAAATGGAACAACACACTCGGTTATAATGGACCGTATTGAACTAGGCACATATATGCTGGCACCAGTAATAGCTGGAGGTGAAGTTGAGCTTATAGGCGGGAAAATGGAATTTTTAGAAGCATTTTGTGGCAAGCTTACTGAGGCGGGTGTTGAAATATCTAAGACTACAAATGGTCTCAAGGTTAAACGGAAATTGGATACTATCAATTCAGTCGACGTAAAAACTGCCGTATACCCAGGATTTCCAACTGATTTACAAGCTCAAATGATGGCACTGATGTGCACATCAAATGGAGTATCTAAGCTCGAAGAAGCGATATTTGAGAACAGGTTCATGCATGCTCCAGAGCTCATGCGGATGGGTGCTCAAATTGATGTTCAAGGCGGTACTGCAGTAGTGAAAGGAGTTTCAAAGTTAAAAGGTGCTCAAGTTATGGCAACAGACTTAAGAGCATCCGTTTCGCTTATACTCGCCGGTTTAGCCGCACAGGGGCAAACTAAAGTCAGCAGGGTATATCATTTGGACAGAGGTTATGAAAAGCTTGTTGAAAAATTAAAAAATGTTGGGGCCAACGTAGAGCGGGTAAAGTAACATGGCTCAAGATGCGAGTTTCTCAGATGGGGCAGATAGCGCGCTATATCTAGGAGCTGTAAACCTAGAGGATTTAGAAGTAATTTCCTCAATCCTTCAGGATGGTATCTTTTGCCTTAAGGATTTGGCTTGGTCGAAAAAGAAACGCCAAGTAGCTGTATTAATAAATAGGTTCCGTTGGGAAAATAAATCAGCATATAGCATGAAAAAAACTATCCCAGAAAGGGTAAGGAGCCTTCTGATAGTCGATAATGTTTTAAATGTATCGTCCAAAGGTATAGACCGTTCAGATAAAAATGTACCTTTGAATTTATTAAAGTTGGATTTAAACCATTCAAAAAATAGTATTTTTTTAACATTACTACTTTCTGAGATTGGTGCTATTAGATGTGAAGTGGAAGCTATTGAGCTATCTATGAAAGACGTAACCCGACCTCACAAAGCCAAATCCGGAAAGATACCGAATCATCCAATGAATGACGACGGTTGAGAAATTTTAGATTACCCATTAATTAGAACATTCGTTAGGAGAAAAAGTAATGCCGGTTTTCCTCAATTTTGATGATCCTATGTTCGATCAGCATTTTGATGAGATTTTAAGTTCTGAGCGCAACGATAGTTCGGATGTTAACAGCGTAGTTTCTGATATTTTAGAAGATGTTAAAAGACGAAAAGATGAGGCTGTTATAGAGTTAACTCATAGGTTTGATAAAATTAAATTGAAAAAAGAAGAGCTAAGTTTTTCAAAAAATGAAATTGATGAACTTTCCTCCACAACAACATCTGATGAAAGAAAAGCCTTAGACTTGGCTGCTAAGAGAATAAAGGTATTTCATGAGAGGCAAAAACCTGAAGATGTAAGTTGGACGGATGATATTGGAATTGAGCTTGGGTGGAAGTGGACACCTCTTGATGCTGTAGGTATTTATGTCCCTGGCGGATTGGCA
>CACFLX010000019.1 GCA_902567235.1 uncultured Pelagibacteraceae bacterium | reverse complement strand
TATCATTTGTCATATGCCAGAAATATCAAAAAAACACTGATTTTTGTATGTTTTTTGACCTTTTTTTTCAAATCTAATTACTTGATTTCCATTTAATTTACACTATAAGCGGTCACACTCAACATAGAAAAGTTGTTTATTATTAGGCCTAAAAACCTAATTAGCTATTTTATTTGTAAAAATTTAAGAAGAGAAGTGTGGACGGTTAAGGTTACCAAAATTTGTCGTACACACTTCAACATTATATAAATTTTATTCTTAGAATTTATATAGAAGCTAGTGTGCGCCGTTTTTAAACTTGAGAGTTTGATCATGGCTCAGAACGTACGCTGGCGGCACGCCTAATACATGCAAGTCGAACGAAGTAGCAATACTTAGTGGCAGACGGGTGAGTAACATGTGGGTATCTTCCCTTTGGTGAGGAATAACACGAGGAAACTTGTGCTAATACCTCATAAGTCTTTACGGAGAAAGCTTTATGCGCCAATGGATGAGCCTGCACTTGATTAGTTTGTTGGTGGGGTAATGGCCTACCAAGACTGTGATCAATAGCTGATTTGAGAGGATGATCAGCCACATTGGGACTGAGACACGGCCCAAACTCCTACGGGAGGCAGCAGTAGGGAATCTTGCACAATGGAGGAAACTCTGATGCAGCGATGCCGCGTGAGTGAAGAAGGCCTTTGGGTTGTAAAGCTCTTTCGTCGGGGAAGAAAATGACTGTACCCGAATAAGAAGGTCCGGCTAACTTCGTGCCAGCAGCCGCGGTAATACGAAGGGACCTAGCGTAGTTCGGAATTACTGGGCTTAAAGAGTTCGTAGGTGGTTAAAAAAGTTGGTGGTGAAAGCCCAGAGCTTAACTCTGGAACGGCCATCAAAACTTTTTAGCTAGAGTTTGATAGAGGAAAGCAGAATTTCTAGTGTAGAGGTGAAATTCGTAGATATTAGAAAGAATACCAATTGCGAAGGCAGCTTTCTGGATCATTACTGACACTGAGGAACGAAAGCATGGGTAGCGAAGAGGATTAGATACCCTCGTAGTCCATGCCGTAAACGATGTGTGTTAGATGTTGGAAATTTATTTTCAGTATCGCAGCGAAAGCAATAAACACACCGCCTGGGGAGTACGACCGCAAGGTTAAAACTCAAATGAATTGACGGGGACCCGCACAAGTAGTGGAGCATGTGGTTTAATTCGAAGATACGCGCAGAACCTTACCAACACTTGACATGTTCGTCGCGACTCTAAGAGATTAGAGTTTTCGGTTCGGCCGGACGAAACACAGGTGCTGCATGGCTGTCGTCAGCTCGTGTCGTGAGATGTTGGGTTAAGTCCCGCAACGAGCGCAACCCTTACTTTTAGTTGCCACCATTTAGTTGGGCACTCTGAAAGAACTGCCAGTGATAAGCTGGAGGAAGGTGGGGATGACGTCAAGTCCTCATGGCCCTTACGTGTTGGGCTACACACGTGCTACAATGGCATTTACAATAGGAAGCAAGACGGCGACGTCAAGCAAATCCTAAAAAAATGCCTCAGTTCGGATTGTACTCTGCAACTCGAGTACATGAAGCTGGAATTACTAGTAATCGCGGATCAGCGCGCCGCGGTGAATGCGTTCCCGGGTCTTGTACACACCGCCCGTCACACCATGGGAGTTGGTTCTACCTTAAGGCAAAGCTTAAAACCTTTGACCACGGTATAGTCAGCGACTGGGGTGAAGTCGTAACAAGGTAGCCGTAGGGGAACCTGCGGCTGGATTACCTCCTTTCTAAGGATGATTAAGGATTTTTTCTTAATCTAAATATTTAACAGGTTAATGTTGACCGTCCTCATTTCTCTTCTTGAAATAGTGTTTCTCTTTTCTGCATTAGGGCCGGTAGCTCAGTTGGTTAGAGCACACCCTTGATAAGGGTGGGGTCGAAAGTTCGAGTCTTTCTCGGCCCACCAATATATGGGGGATTAGCTCAGCTGGGAGAGCGCCTGATTTGCATTCAGGAGGTCAGCGGTTCGATCCCGCTATCCTCCACCAAGAAACACTTAGTTATTTAATTTGTGAATTTAATTTTTATATTATCAATATCTATATACGATTGTTCGAATAGATGAACAATCAACAAATATTCGAATAGATGAATATTTAGAAAAAATTTGATTCAACACAGAATTTTTTTCTGTGCATAAATCAAGCGTTTAAGGGCGTGTGGCGGATGCCTTGGCACTGAAAGCCGATGAAGGACGTGGTATACTGCGATAAGTTGCGGGGAACTGTATGCAAGTTTTGATCCGTAAATTTCCGAATGGGGAAACCCACCACTTTATGTGGTACTTTAAACTGAATTCATAGGTTTAAAGAGAAAACCTGGAGAACTGAAACATCTAAGTAACCAGAGGAAAAGAAATCAATTGAGATTCCGTTAGTAGTGGCGAGCGAAAACGGACTAGGCCAGTAGATTTGTTAAAAAAATTTGAATAGTTTGGAAAAGCTAACCATAGAGGGTGATAGTCCCGTATAAGTAATGTTTAATAAATTTCTTGAGTAAAGCGGGACACGTGAAATCCTGCTCGAATATAGGGGGACCACCCTCTAAGCCTAAATACTCTTCAGTGACCGATAGCGAACTAGTACCGTGAGGGAAAGGTGAAAAGAACCCCTATTAGGGGAGTGAAATAGAACCTGAAACCGCATGCCTACAATCAGTCGAAGCTCTTTTTAGAGTGACGGCGTACCTTTTGTATAATGGGTCAGTGACTTAATTTATAAAGCAAGCTTAAGCCATCTAGGTGTAGGCGCAGCGAAAGCAAGTCTTAATAGGGCGATTAGTTTTATGAATTAGACCCGAAAACGAATGAGCTTACCATGAGCAGGTTGAACGCAAGGTAACACTTGCCGGAGGACCGAACCAGTTGACGTTGAAAAGTCTTTGGATGACTTGTGGTAAGGGGTGAAAGGCCAACCAAATTCGTAGATAGCTGGTTTTCCGCGAAAACTATTTAGGTAGTGCGATGAATAAATATATGTTTAGAGGTAGAGCACTAAATGGGCTAGGGGGAAGAGATTCTTACCAAACCTAATAAAACTCCGAATGCTAAACATAGTTCTTCATCAGACAGACTGTGGGTGCTAAGGTCCATGGTCGAGAGGGAAAGAGCCCAGACCACCAGATAAGGTCCCAAAATTGTGATTAAGTGTGAAAGGATGTGGAAATTCCTTAACAGCCGGGAGGTTGGCTTAGAAGCAGCCATCCTTTAAAGATAGCGTAACAGCTCACCGGTCTAATAGAGTTTCTGCGCCGAAGATGTAACGGGGCTAAAATCACATACCGAATCTGTGGGTTTATAAAACTTTCGAGTTTTATAAGCGGTAGCGGAACGTTCTGTAAGCCTGTGAAGGGATACCCGTGAGGGATCCTGGAGGTATCAGAAGTGCGAATGCTGACATGAGTAACGATAAACGAAGTGAAAAACTTCGTCGCCGAAAATCCAAGGGTTTCTGCGCAAGGCTAATCCGCGCAGAGTTAGTCGGCACCTAAGGCGAGGGCGAAAGCCGTAGTCGATGGAAATAAGGTTAATATTCCTTAACCAGATGGAAGTGACGGATTTTGTAAGTTGTGAGTTCTTAATGGATTGAACTTGCCGCGAAAAAGTCCCAGGAAATAGCTCCATCATTAGACCGTACCCTAAACCGACACAGGTGGATTAATAGAGTATATTTAGGCGCTTGAGAGAATGATGTTGAAGGAACTCGGCAAAATGCTTCTGTAACTTCGGAATAAAGAAGACCTTTTTTTGGGCAACCATTAAAAGGTGGCACAAGCCAGGGAGAAGCGACTGTTTATCAAAAACACAGGGCTCTGCTAACACGTAAGTGGATGTATAGGGTCTGACGCCTGCCCGGTGCTGGAAGGTTAATGCGATGGGTGCAAGCTCATTTCTGAAGCCCCAGTAAACGGCGGCCGTAACTATAACGGTCCTAAGGTAGCGAAATTCCTTGTCGGGTAAGTTCCGACCTGCATGAATGGCGTAACGATTTCTCCGCTGTCTCCAACATCAACTCAGTGAAATTGAATTCTCCGTGAAGATGCGGAGTTCGCGTAGTTAGACGGAAAGACCCCGTGCACCTTTACTGCAACTTTACATTGGTGTTAGGAAAAACATATTTAGCATAGGAGGGAGACTTTGAAGCAAAGGCGTCAGCTTTTGTGGAGTCACCAGTGAAATACCTCTTTTGTTTTTCTTGGCATCTAACTGATTACCGTTATCCGGTATCAAGACATTGTATGGTGGGTAGTTTGACTGGGGCGGTCGCCTCCCAAATAGTAACGGAGGCGTGCGAAGGTAAGCTCAGAACGGTCAGAAATCGTTCGTAGAGTGCAATGGCATAAGCTTGCCTGACTGTGAGACTGACAAGTCGAGCAGAGTCGAAAGACGGTCATAGTGATCCGGTGGTTCTGAGTGGAAGGGCCATCGCTCAACGGATAAAAGGTACGCCGGGGATAACAGGCTGATACTGCCCAAGAGCTCATATCGACGGCAGTGTTTGGCACCTCGATGTCGGCTCATCACATCCTGGGGCTGGAGCAGGTCCCAAGGGTTTGGCTGTTCGCCAATTAAAGTGGTACGTGAGCTGGGTTCAGAACGTCGTGAGACAGTTCGGTCCCTATCTGCTATGCGTGTAGAAGAATTGAGAGGAGCTGTCCCTAGTACGAGAGGACCGGGATGGACGTACCACTGGTGGACCGGTTGTAGCGCCAGCTGCAGTGCCGGGTAGCTAAGTACGGACGAGATAACTGCTGAAAGCATCTAAGCGGGAAACTCACCTCAAAACTAGTTCTTCCTATAGAGCCGTGGTAGACCACCACGTTGATAGGCTGGGTGTGGAAGCGCAGTAATGCGTGTAGCTGACCAGTACTAATAGCTCAATTGGCTTGATTTATGCACTGAAAAAAATTTTTTGATGGGTGTAGATAATTTATAAATCTTCTAAAAATTCACAAATTAAATGCAATATAATAAGTTGAGATTCTTGTATGTGAGATGTTTTTTTGCTTTTAATGTGGATACTAACATTGGAATATTTAAGAACTTCACCACCATCTTTTCCAGTTAGAACAACGACTTTCATTTTCTTTTTACGAGCTTCTTTAGCTGCATTTACAATATTAACTGATTGATTAGATTTTTTAGATCCGCCGCTAGTCGTTAAGATAAGCAAAATATCATTTTTTTTACAATGTGCTTGAATTGATCTTCTTAAAAATGAGCTATACTCAAAGTCATTTGACCAAGCACTTATAGAAGAAGCGCTAGAATTTAAGGAAATTGCTGAAATTGGTTTCCTTTTTTTATTTTGGTAAGTACACAGCAGCTCAGTTGCGAAATGTTCAGCTTCTGAATCTGATCCACCATTACCACATACAAATACTGTATTATTTTTTTTATGTGCATTATGAATTAATTTTGAAATTTCTAAAATATCATTGGAGTGAATTTTAAGAGAATTAACTATCTTGGAAGTTTCAATTATATAATTTTCAACTTTTTTTGAAGACATTTCTTTTATAAATATTAATTTAACAATTAGCTATACACAAAAAATGCAAATATTAAAATTTAAATATACAAAATAATATTTTAATTATAGATTATCTATAATATTCTAGTAATTTTATATAAGTTTAAATCAATGAATGTATTAATCACAGGCGGCGCAGGGTTTATTGGTAGTCATTTAAGCGAAAATCTTAAAAATGATAAAAGAATAAAAAAAATTTATATAATTGATAATCTCACCTCAGGTTCCAAAAAAAATATTTCAGGTATATTAAAAGATAAAAAAATTAAATTTATTAAACAAGACATAAAAAATATAAATAAAATTAAAAATTATTTTAAAAATGTTTCAGTAGTTTTTCATTTAGCAGGATTAGTTGATGTTGCTAATTCAATAAATAATCCTCTTAAATATTTAAAAAATAACCTTTTAGGAACTTTAAACATTCTTGAATGCATGAAACTTTACAATGTAAAGAAAATAATTTTTGCGGCATCAAGTTCTTGCTATGGTAATGCTGGAAAAAATTCAATAAACGAAAGTCAAAAAGTAGAAACAGAAAGTCCTTATGCTTATTCCAAAAATTCTGCTGAAGAATTAATAAAATTATTTTCAAAAATAAATAAAACAAACTTTGTTTCTTTAAGATTATTTAATGTTTATGGGCAAAGAGCTAAAATGACTGGAAATTATGCCTCTGTAATTTCTATATTCTTAAGACAAAAAAAAAATAACAAACCTCTAACCATCGTTGGTGATGGTAATCAATCTAGAGATTTCGTTCATGTTTTAGATGTAGTTGAAGCATTTAAAAAAGCCAGTTTTAGTAAAAATAAAAATAAAGTTTATAATATTGGTACTGGAAAGTCAGAAACCATTAATAAAATTGCAAAAATATTTGGAGGTAAAAAAAAGTTCATTCCAAAAAGAGCTGGAGATCTTAGATTTTCAAAAGCAAAAATATCAAAAGTTAAAAAAGATTTAAAATGGATACCTAAAAAAAAATTAAATAAATCTATTCAAGAATTAATTAAAAATTTATGTTAATTGGAATCTTTAAATGAAAGAAAATATTATATTATTAAATAAATTAATGGAAGATAATTCAAAATTTTCTCATATATATCAACCTGGAATATATTGGAAAAAAAAAAATATTCAGACTTATAAAGAGATATTAAAGAAAGGTATTAATAAATTTAGAGGTTCAGACAACAGAATTGGTGAAAGTTTTAGTGATAATCAAAATATCAATATATTAAATGATTATTATGGTGGAATCAGAGGGGTATTTAAATTTTTATTTGAAAAAATTTATCCATTTAAAAATATTTTTATAAGACAGATAAGTCTTACATCATTTTTTAGGAAAGAATTAAATTTGTACAAATCTAAATATTTAGAAAATAATAATCATGTCAAAGAACTTTCAAAAAATTTTATCTTTGAGGATACGATAAATTTTGGTTGTGAAGACTATTCTGTAATTGATGAAAAAAAAATTTCTAATTATTATCTTACAATTGCGGACACTCATCTAAACTTTAAAAAGCATATTAATTTTAATGGTATAACTTCACTTTTTGAGATTGGGGGAGGTTTTGGTGCAAATATTCATTTTATTTTGAAAAATTATAAAAATATAAAAAAAATCATTTATTTGGATCTTCCAGTAAACCTTTATATAGGAACAGAGTATTTAAGATTTTTTTATGGTGATTCAGTAAAGGATTACTTAACTAATCATGATAAAGAAATTTTTTTTGAAGATAATGATAAATTAGAAATAATTTGTATACCTCCGTGGAAAATTTTAGATATCAAGACATCTTTTGATGTATTTCAAAATTCAAATTCTTTTGTAGAAATGTCTGAAGATATTATAAAAAATTATGTAACACTTATTGAAAAAAATATGAATAAAAACAGCAAAATTGCTTTATCGAGTTACGGAAATTTTAATAGTAAAACTACAATTGACCCAAAATCTTTAAATAAGTTTTTTAA
>CACFLX010000018.1 GCA_902567235.1 uncultured Pelagibacteraceae bacterium | reverse complement strand
GTTTCTAGAAATACAGTTCATTCAGTCTTTTTTTTAATATTAGATTTTATAACTATTTCCTGTCTATTTATAATGATAGGTGCTGAATTTATCGGAATGATAATGTTAATAGTTTATGTAGGTGCAGTAGCAGTCCTATTCTTATTTGTAGTAATGATGCTTAATGTTTCTAAGCAGAAAAATGAATGGCTTGGAGGAGAAAAAAATTCAAATCATATCCCAATTGGCCTTTTAATAAGTGGAGTTATATTTTTTGAATTAATTATTGTAATTGGTGGTTGGAAATATAAACCTGAATTGTTGAAAACATTTTCTTCTATTGGCATCGACCTAACTACCACAAACACCCATGAAATAGGCAAGGTTTTGTACACTGATTATATTCATCTCTTTCAGTTAAGTGGAATGGTTCTTTTGGTAGCTATGATTGGAGCTATTGTCTTAACTTTTAGACAAAGAGAAGGAATTAAACGACAAAGCTATTTTAGACAAATATCAAGAGAACGAACTGAAGGTGTTGAATTAGTAGAACCAAAAAATAATGAAGGGGTAAAAATAGATGTTTGATATATCCTTAGGTCATTATTTGATTCTCGCAGCAACTATATTTACGATTGGTGTAGTTGGAATATTTTTAAACAGAAAAAATATTATAGTAATCTTAATGAGTATTGAATTAATACTTCTTGCTGTGAATATAAATTTGGTTTCTTTTTCAATATATATGAATGACTTAGTTGGTCAGATATTTACTTTATTTATTCTAACTGTTGCAGCTGCAGAAGCGGCAATAGGTTTAGCTATAATAGTAATTTACTATAGAAATTCTGGAACAATTAGAGTTCAAGAAATAGATAAATTAAAAGGTTAAAATGGAATTTGAATATCTAATTATTTTTCTGCCATTAGTAGGTGCTATTATTTCAGGATTTTTTGGAAAATTTTTAGGTTCAAGAAATTCAGAAATTTTAACTAGTTTGTTTGTTTCAATTTCCTCAATTTTTTCTTTTTTAATTTTTTATAAGGTGTTTAACGAAGGTTACATAAACAACTTAGATATATTTACTTGGATAAACTCAGGATCATTTAATGTTAATTGGTCAATTAAAGTAGATGCTCTTTCATCTGTTATGTTAGTCGTTGTAACATTAGTTTCCTCAGTTGTTCACATATACTCTATTGGATATATGTCACATGATCCACATAAACAACGCTTCATGTCTTATTTATCATTATTTACATTTTCTATGTTAATGCTTGTTACTTCAGATAATTTTTTACAACTTTTTTTTGGTTGGGAAGGTGTAGGACTATGTTCTTATTTTTTAATAGGATTTTGGTTTAAAAAAGAAAGTGCTAATGCAGCTGCTATAAAGGCATTTGTTGTTAATCGTGTAGGAGATTTTGGATTTGCACTTGGAATATTTTTAATATTTTATTTATTTGGAACAGTTAATTATGTAGAAGTATTTGAATTAGTACCAAAGTCTTTAGACGTAAATCTTAACTTCTTAGGGTTAAATTTTAATGCAATTAATTTAATTTGTATTCTTTTATTTATTGGTGCAATGGGTAAGTCTGCGCAAATATTTTTACATACCTGGTTACCTGACGCAATGGAAGGACCCACTCCTGTTTCTGCGCTGATCCATGCCGCAACTATGGTTACAGCCGGTGTATTTTTGGTTGTGAGATGTTCGCCAATATATGAATATTCTCCACTTGCATTAAACATTATTACCATTGTTGGTATGTCCACAGCCTTCTTTGCAGCAACGATAGCTTTAGCTCAAGATGATATCAAAAAAATAATAGCTTATTCAACGTGTAGTCAATTAGGATACATGTTTTTTGCGGCTGGCGTTGGTGCTTACAATGTCGCCATGTTTCATTTATTTACACACGCTTTTTTTAAAGCTTTATTATTTTTAGGATCTGGTTCTATAATCCATTCATTTAAAGACGAACAAAATATCAACCTAATGGGAGGAGTATGGAAAAAACTTCCATATACATGGTTGTTAATGATAATAGGAACTCTTGCTCTAACTGGATTTCCATTTTTATCTGGTTTTTATTCAAAAGATGCAATCATAGAGTTTGCTTACCTGAGAGGTAATACGGTAGGTTATTTTGCTGCTGGAATAGGTGTATTTACAGCTCTATTAACTTCAATTTATTCTTGGAGGCTTATGTTTAAAACTTTTCATGGTGACTACAATAATAAAAATTTAAATATATCTAGCATGCATGAGTCACCAATGGTCATGATTATTCCATTAATAATTCTTGCAATTGGCGCAATATTTTCAGGGTTTTTATTTAAAGATTTGTTTATTGGAATTGAATCATCAAGTAATTTTTGGAAAAATTCAATTTTCTTTTTGGAACCATTAAGCCAAGATCATCCACCATCATGGTTTATACTTTTAACACCAATATTAGTAATTTTGTCTATACCTACAGCTTATTACATCTTTGTTAAAAATATTAAAATTACGCATGAAATAGTTAATGGAAATTTACCTTTATATAATTTTCTTAAAAATAAATGGTATTTTGATGAATTGTATAACTATTTATTTGTTAATACTTCTAAAAAAGATAGGCTTATATTTTTGGAAAAAAATAGATTTAAGATTTATTGATAAATTCGGCCCCGATGGTATTTCTAATTTAATAAAAAATATTTCATTATTGACCGTTAAATTCCAGAATGGATTTATATATCATTATGCATTTGTGATGTTATTAGGATTTTCTGCTTTATTAACTTTTTTAATACTTAAATAATGGGCTTTCCTATTTTATCATCACTAATCTTATTGCCATTATTAGGTGCTATATTTATATTTTTTTCAAAGTCAAAATCCAATGCTCATCTAACTAGCAAATACTTAGCACTCTTTGTTTCATTTTCTAATTTTATTTTATCTTTGTATCTTTGGCACCTATTCGATCCATCTATTGCTGAGTTTCAATTTTTAGAAGAACAATCTTGGATTAAAGGTTTTGTAAACTACAAAGTAGGTATAGATGGTATTTCGATTTTATTTATTATACTAACAGCTTTCATCGCACCATTATGTATTGTTTCAGTAAATAGTACAGTTAAATACAGATTAAAAGATTTTCTTGTTGCTATACTTGTTATGGAATCTTTAATGATTGGTGTTTTTTGCTCGTTAGACCTAGTTATATTTTATCTTTTTTTTGAAGGAGGTTTAATTCCAATGTTTTTAATAATTGGTATTTGGGGTGGTGAAAGAAGAGTTTATTCAGCTTTTAAATTTTTTCTTTATACACTTCTTGGATCTGTTCTTATGCTTGTTGCAATTATTTCAATATACTGGATTACAGGAAGTACAGATATAACTTATTTATACAACCTTGGAATTGATGCGAAGTATCAATATCTATTATGGTTAGCTTTCTTCAGTTCCTTTGCTGTTAAAACTCCAATGTGGCCTGTTCATACTTGGCTACCAGATGCTCATGTAGAAGCTCCAACAGCTGGCTCAGTCTTATTAGCTGCAATTTTATTAAAAATGGCTGGATATGGTTTTATTAGGTTTTCAGTTGGTCTCTTTCCAATAGCATCAGAATACTTTATTCCTTTGATCTATATTTTAAGTTTAATCGCAATTATTTACACTTCACTCGTTGCATTAATGCAAGAAGATATGAAAAAATTGATTGCTTACTCCTCTGTAGCACATATGGGATTTGTAACTTTAGGAATTTTTACATTCACACAACAAGGATTAGAGGGGAGTATATTTCAAATGATTAGTCATGGTTTAGTTTCGGCGGCACTTTTCTTATCAGTTGGTGTGGTTTATGAAAGAATGCACACAAGACTAATATCAAATTATGGTGGACTGGTTTCTATAATGCCAAAATACGCTATTGTTTTAATGGTATTTACTCTTGGTGCGGTAGGTCTTCCAGGTACAAGTGGATTTATTGGAGAATTTTTGATTCTTATTGGAGCATTTAAAAAAAGTTTTTTAGTAGCAGCTATAGCAAGCATAGGAGTAATTTTATCTGCAGCTTACATGCTTTGGCTTTATAAAAGAGTTGTCTTTGGTGAAATTAAGAAAGATGAAATTAAAAAAATGCCTGATTTAAATAGAGCGGAAATTTTTATTCTTTCCCTACTTGTTTTACCAATCATTTTTTTTGGTTTTTACCCAGAACCATTGTTGAGTACAACAGAAATCTCTATAGAAAATTTAATTGAAATGTACAACACTAATATAAATTTAAATTTGGTAGAAAAATAAATGATTAATTTAAATTTTATTTATTCTGAAATATTTCTTTGTTTAGCTATTATGCTCTTCTTGTTAATAGGAGTATTTAAAAAAAATAGTTCATACTTAATTTATAATTTAAGTATTTTATCTTTATTTGGTTGTTTAGCTTTAATTTTTAGTTTTCCAATAAACATAAGTGTAGAATTATTTAATAATAGTTACAAAATTGATTATTTATCCACGTATATGAAAATTTTGTTAATTCTATCAGGAATTTTTGTATTACTTTCTTCTAGTAAATACATTCAAATAATTAAAATTAATAAAATTGAATACCCAATTTTAATTTTATCATCAGTAGTAGGAATGATGGTAATGATAAGTTCAAATGATTTAATTTTATTCTATATTGGTTTAGAGTTGCAATCTCTATCCTTATATGTATTGGCATCATTTAATAGAGATAATATATTATCTTCAGAATCCGGTTTAAAATATTTTGTTTTAAGTGCATTATCATCTGGCCTTCTGCTTTATGGCTGTTCTTTAATTTATGGGTTTTCAGGCTCAACAAATTTTAATTTAATTTCAGAAAATATGAATCAAAATAGTTATGGAGTAACTTTTGGAGTAGTTTTTATAATTACTGGTTTAGCTTTCAAAATATCTGCCGTTCCATTTCACATGTGGGCTCCAGATGTTTATGAAGGATCACCAACTTCTGTAACTATTTTTTTTGCAATACTACCGAAAATTGCAGCTTTAGCAGTATTTATAAGAATTTTGTATGTTCCATTCTTAAATATTATAGATCAGTGGCAAATTATAATTGTTTTTCTTTCAATAGCTTCAATGCTATTTGGAGCTATTGCTGCTATCGGTCAAAAAAATCTTAAAAGATTAATTGCATATAGCTCCATAGGTCATATGGGATATGCATTAGCTGGTTTATCAACCGGTACAAACCTAGGAATACAAAGTTCCATTACTTACATTTCAATTTACTTATTTATGAATTTAGCATTTTTTTGCTGCCTTTTCATGTTGAGAAGAGATGAAAAATATTTTGAAAATATTGAAGATTTGTCAGGTTTATCAAAAAATCATCCAATATTGTCATTTTCACTTTTGATTGTACTATTTTCATTAGCAGGGATACCTCCACTGGTTGGTTTTTTTGCAAAATTTTATATATTTACCGCTGTAGTAGAACAATCAATGTACTCTTTAGCTATAATTGGTTTACTTTCCACTGTTATAGCAGCATTTTATTATTTAAGAATAATAAAGGTAATTTATTTTGACCCAGAAAAAGAAATATATGAAAAAAATCATAGCATTGGATTAAAAATATCATTAGCATTTTCAACAATATTTATTCTTTTTTATTTCATATATCCAAGTCCGTTAATTGAAATAATAGAAAAAATTAATATTATTTAATGAGTTTCAAAAAATTTTTTTACAAAAAAGTAAACAGTACAAATGATTTAGCAATTAAAAAAATCAAAATGGGAATTAATAAAGGTATTATTATCGCCGATTATCAAAAAAAGGGTAGAGGTCAACAAGGAAAAAAATGGTTATCCCTAAAGGGAAACATATTTATGAGTATTTTTTTTGAAATAAAAGAAAATATAAATATAAAAAAAATTACTAATTTAAATTGCAAAATAATAAAAAAAGTATTATTTCAATATATTAAAAAGACAATTACAATCAAACCTCCAAACGATCTATTAGTTGATAAAAAAAAAATATGCGGAATCCTTCAAGAGATAAAATTTAACCAAAAACACAAATTTATAATAATAGGTATTGGAATTAATTTAATAAAAAATCCAATAATTAAAAATTATCCAACTACTAATATTTTCAAAGAAATTGGCTATAAAGTTAAAAGACCAAATCTGATTAAAAATATTGAAAAAAACTATATTAAAAATTTAAAACTGTTTGCATAAATAATTGAATTGATTAAGAATACATAATGTACGTTATTGGAGATATAGGAAATACTGAGACAAAAATTTGTGTATACTCGTTACAAAAAAAAAGTATAAAAAAAATAATTTTAAAGTCTAACCTAATAAGCAATAATTATCTAAAAAAAAAATTATTTTTTATTTATAAAAAGAAAAATGATATAAAAAAAGTTATTTTTAGTAGTGTTGTTCCAAAAAAATTTAAATTAATAAAAACTTTTCTATTAAAAAATCTAAAGTTAAAATCTTTTGAAATAAAAGATTTTAGTATAAAAAAATTAATCAAAATATCGGTTAATAAAAAACAAATAGGTTCAGATAGACTTTGCAATGCTATTGGTGTTAATGATAATAAGAATAACTACATAATTGTAGACTTTGGTACAGCTACTACTTTTGATGTTGTAATTAAAAATAAATATTTGGGTGGTATTATTGCACCTGGTGTGTCACTTTCTCTTCATACATTAACTTCAAAAGCTTCACTAATACCATCACTAAAATTAAAAAAAGTTAAAAATATTTTAGGCAAAAACACTATTTCTGCTGTAAGATCTGGTTTTTATTGGGGTTATATTGGTTTAGTAGAAAATATAATTGATAAAATTTCAAAACATACTAATAAAAAATTTAAATTAGTTTTAACGGGTGGTTATTCACATTTGTTTATAAGATCTATTAGGCAGAAAGCGTATATAGATAAAGATATAACTATAAAAGGCCTCTTAAAAATTACCGAATTGATATGAAAGATGAATTAATATTTTGTCCATTAGGCGGATCTGGGGAAATTGGCATGAACATGAATCTATACGCATATGGAAAACCTGGTTTTCAAAAATGGATTATTGTTGATGTAGGTGTTACATTTGCTGATGACACTATTCCTGGAGTTGATCTTATTTATGCCGATCCAGGTTTTATTGTAGACAAAAAAGATGATTTATTAGGAATTATCTTAACGCATGCTCATGAAGATCATATAGGTGCAATAACTTATGTTTGGAAAAGTTTAAAATGTAAAATTTATGCAACACCATTTACTGCTGCACTTGTAACAGAAAAGTTTAAGGAAAAAAAAATTGATATCATTCCTTATTTAAAAATTATTGAATTAAATGGAACAATTAATCTTGATCCTTTTAAAATAGATTTTGTAACCTTAACTCATTCTATTATTGAACCAAATGGTTTAAAAATTGTTACACCAGCTGGAACAATATTTCATACTGGAGATTGGAAAGTTGATCCTAATCCATTGGTTGGAAAAAAAATTAACGAGGATAAATTAAAAAAAATAGGTAGTGAAGGTGTTTTGGCCATGGTATGTGATTCAACAAATGTATTCAGTCCAGGTAGAGCTGGTTCAGAATCAGATGTTAGAAAAAATATTTTAAATGTAATGGAACGACAAAAAAAAAGAATACTAGTAACATCATTTGCTTCAAACGTAGCAAGAATGGAAACAGTTTTTTATTGTTCTGAAAAAATAGGCAGACATATATCTTTAGTTGGTAGATCAATGCAAAGAATATATAAAGCTGCTAAGCAATGTGGCTATCTTCAAAATGTAATTGATCCTTTAGATCCAAGGGATGCAAAAAAAATTCCTAGAGATAAAATAGTTTATCTTTGTACTGGTAGTCAAGGTGAACCAATGGGGGCCTTAAATAGAATTTCAAATTTTACTCATCCTGATGTGTTTGTAGAAAAAGATGATACAGTTATATTTTCTTCAAAAATAATTCCAGGCAATGTTAGAAAACATTATAACGTTCATAATAAATTGTTAAAGGATGGCATAAATGTAGTTACCGAAGAAACAGAATTTGTTCATGTTTCAGGACATCCAAATAGAGATGATTTAAAAGACATGTATAAATGGATTAAACCCAAATCGCTTATACCTGTTCATGGTGAACATAGACATATGAAAGAACAAATTAATTTTGCTAATGAAATGAAAATACCTCACCCAGTTCAAGTAGAAAATGGTGATGTAGTTAAAATTTACCCAGGAGAAAAACCACAAGTTTACGATAAAGCCCCAAGCGGGAGACTTTGTGTAGATGGCGATATTTCTATAGAAGAAGATTCAGCATTTATCAAAGAAAGAAAAAATATAGCAAATAATGGTTACGTTGATTTAACGTTAATTATTTCAAACAAAGGCACACTGCATAATAAACCATTCTTAAACATAAAAGGATTACCAATTTTTGACAAAGAAGAATTTTTTGATGGTTTGGAAGAAGAAATAATTAAGCTTATAAAAACATTTTCATTAAAAAATACTAAACAAAATGAAAATTTGATTGATGGATTAAAAAAAACATGCAGAAAATATACAAAAGAAAAAACTGGAAAAAAACCAATAACTAATATTAATGTGATAAGAATATAAGAAATGCTTTTTTCAAAATCTTTTATACCAATTTTAAAAAACAATCCTTCAGAAGCTGTTATTAAATCTCACCAGTTAATGCTTAGAGTAGGAATGATAAAGCAATCTTCAGCAGGCATATATTCATGGCTTCCACTTGGCTTTAAAGTAATGAAGAAAATAGAACAAGTCGTTAGAGAAGAACAAGATAGAATTGGAGCTCAAGAAATATTGATGCCCACAATACAATCCAGTGAAATATGGAAAGAAAGTGGAAGATATGAAGATTATGGAGAGGAAATGTTAAGAATTAAGGACAGACAAAATAGAGAAATGCTGTACGGTCCAACGAATGAAGAATTGATAACTGATATATTTAGAACAAGTGTAAAATCTTACAAATCTCTGCCACAGTTACTTTATCATATTCAATGGAAGTTTAGAGACGAATTAAGACCTAGATTTGGAATAATGAGATGTAGAGAATTTTATATGAAAGATGCATAC
>CACFLX010000017.1 GCA_902567235.1 uncultured Pelagibacteraceae bacterium | reverse complement strand
AATTTTTAGACTTAATACAAGAAGGAAATATTGGTTTAATGAAAGCAGTTGATAAATTTGAGTATAGAAGAGGTTATAAGTTTTCAACTTATGCAACTTGGTGGATAAGACAAGCTATAACAAGATCAATCGCGGACCAAGCTAGAACTATAAGAATTCCAGTTCATATGATTGAAACAATTAATAAAATTGTCAGAACTCAAAGATTAATCTTAAGTGAGTTTGGTAGAGAGGCAACTCCCGAAGAACTTGCTAAAAAACTTAGAATGCCATTAGATAAAGTTAGAAAAGTTTTAAAAATTTCAAAAGAGCCAGTATCTTTAGAAAAACCTGTTGGAGATGAAGAAGACAGCAGTTTGGGTGATTTTATAGAAGATACCAAAGCACTAGCTCCACTAGAGCAAGCAATTAAATCTAATTTAAGTGAAGCAACTACAAAAATACTTTCTACTTTAACACCAAGAGAAGAAAGAGTTTTAAGAATGAGATTTGGGGTTGGTATGAATACCGATCATACGTTAGAAGAAGTTGGATTACAATTCTCTGTCACAAGAGAAAGAATTAGACAAATTGAAGCTAAAGCTCTTAGAAAATTAAAGCACCCTAGCAGATCCAAACAACTAAAAAGTTTCTTAGAAAGTTAAACACTGGGCCGTTAGCTCAATAGTAGAGTACTGCATTGACATTGCAGGGGTAGTTGGAGCGTAACCAACACGGCCCACCAATTAAAGATTATCTTTAATTGATAAATTTCAAAATATGATATATCTAAATATCTAATTTTGGGCCTGTAGCTCAGTTGGTTAGAGCAGTACACTCATAATGTATTGGTCCCAGGTTCGAGTCCTGGCGGGCCCACCATTATTCTTTATCTACAAATTCTTTTAAAATATTAAATAATACATTGATATCACCATCATTGTTTTGAATAATTGAGCTAAACTCTTCTTTTTGTACTTTTGCCAAACTCACTCCTTCAATAACAACATCTATAATTAATGGCTTATCCGGATTTTTAGTAACAACACGCCAATCAATCTTAATTTCAGGTTTTTTATCTGTTGCCAATAAAGTACTTGATACCATGGTATATTTATCATTAAGTTTTTTTTGAGAATCTACACGTATTCTTGGATCAGTGTATTCTGCCAATCTACTTGAAAAACTTTTTAAAAAATACTTTTCAAAAATATCAAAATACTCAATTTTTTTTTCGTCAGATATAGTTTTTTTATAGGCCCCCAAAGAGTAATAACCTATCCCTTTTATATCAACAGTTTCTTTAGCAATTATTTTTAATATTTCCATTTTTTCTTCTTTAGATTGTCTCTTATTTAGTGCTTCTGAAGCTCTGTCAGCCGTCTCCTGAACAAAAGAATAGGGGTCGATTGCAAATAATTTATTAATAAAAGTTAAATTTAAAAAAATTAATAAAAAAAAAAATAATTTTTTTTTATGCATTAATTTTTATGCTATTGAGTTTCAATTTCTTCCCAATCGCTATCATCTTGGGTTTCAATTATAGCATCAGAATTAAGAATTCTTTTCTTTCTGTCTTGCAAATAAAGGCTTTTAACCGAAGCATAAAAGTCAATTGAATTTTTTTCTAAATTATTAATCGCTTCAAGGTTTTTTGCTCTGAAATCTATACCATCAGCCCCTTTAGAAGCATAATAATCAAAATCAGAAACATAGTGGGTGTCTTGACCTACAGTAATATTATACCATGCATCACCACCCATATAATTTGCAAGTGAACCAATGGTATCCCTGGCTGTTGAAGGACCAAGAACTGGTAAAACTATATAACATCCTTCTCCAACACCCCAACGGCCCAATGTTTGTCCATAATCTTCCTTACTATAATCATTCAATCCTAATTTAGTTGCTGGATCGAATAATCCTAAAATCCCAATAGTAGAATTGACAGCAAACCTTGCAGTATTTTTTCCAGCAAGTCCAATGTCTCCTTGCAAAACATTGTTTGGAACAGTTACTACTAATGAAAGATTGCTTAAGAAATTACTTGTTCCAGATCTTATAGGAGACGGTAATAACCTATATCCTTTTGCAAGTGGTTCAAATATAGTATTATCCAAAACTTGATTAAATGCAAAAATACCTCTATTGATTCCTTCAAAACAATCTTTTACTTCAGAGCTTGAATTTTTTGACAATTCTTCCTGTCCTTCGCTACCCGCATGAGCAGAAAAAGAAATTAAAGAAGTTAAAAAAATCAATATTATGAGCTTCTTCATTATTCAATCCTTATATTTGTATCTTTAATAAATGTATATGCATATTTTATGTTATAAAAACACTTAGAAAATAAGAATAATGATAACAAATTACTCACCTAACTTTTCAACCCCAAGTAGAAACATAAATAAAATAAAATATATAATATTTCATTACACTGGAATGCGAAGCGAAAATGAGGCAATAAATAGACTTTTAAATGTTAAGTCAAAAGTTAGCTGTCATTATTTCATAAAAAAAAGTGGTAAAATTATTTTAATGGTACCAATAAATTATGTGGCTTGGCATGCTGGAAAATCAAATTGGAAAAATGATAAATCTTTGAACAACAATTCAATTGGTATTGAAATATCTAATAAAGGTCACAACCATGGATATGAAAAATTTTCCAATAATCAAATTTTACCATTAATTAAATTAGTAAAATTCTTAATTAAAAAATATAAAATAAATAAGAAAAATATCTTAGGTCATTCAGATATTTCCACAGAAAGAAAAAAGGATCCAGGAGAAAATTTCCCGTGGCAATTTCTTTCAAAAAAAGGAATAGGAATTTGGCACAATATAGATACGACTAAATTAAAGAACTTAAGAAAGAAAAAGTTAAAAGTTTCTGAAAGATCAAAAGGTATTAAATTATTAAAAAATATTGGATATTTTAATAATAAATTAATTGATAAAAAACATACTAAATTAATAAAATCATTTCAAAGGAGATTTAGGCAAGAATTAGTAGATGGAATTATGGACCTAGAATGCTTAATTATCGCAGAAAAATTAAGAAAACTATATAAATAATCTTTTTTCTTGAAAAACTATATTTAGAGACTATTTTGCAACTGCCAGATAAATGATTTATCGCTTTATTATTAATATATAATAAAGAGGAAAGTCCGGGCTCTACAAAGACACGGTGCCAGTTAACGGCTGGCGGGGGTGACCCCAGGGATAGTGCCACAGAAAATAAACCGCCTCATCAAGGCAAGGGTGAAAAGGTGTGGTAAGAGCACACCGGCTGGTTGGTAACAAGCAGCGCATGGAAAACCCCACCGAGAGCAAAACTGAGTAGAGATGACATTGTTAGAAATAACTAAAAGCTGTCTTTGGCTAGTCATCAGGGTTAGTTGCTTGAGCCTTAAAGCGATTTAAGGCCTAGAGAAATGATAAGTTTAAATGACAGAACCCGGCTTATAGTTTATCTGGCACTTCTAATCTAATTAAAAAAATTTCAATAAAACGTTTCATTTTTGTTCTCAGAAGTAATATTTGGGCCTAAAATATTAGGTATTGACGTCTAACTATAAAACCCATAATATCCCATATAAACCCAAATAAGGGTTATATATGAGCTATGTTTTTATCAACTTACGAAAACAAACTGGACAAAAAGGGAAGGGTTTCTGTGCCGGCTTCTTTTAGATCTTACTTATCTAATTTAGGTTATAATGGTGTAATTTGTTATCCTTCGTTTAATAATCAATGCATAGAGGCATGGCCACAAGATAGAATTGAAAAAATTTCTAATACAATTGACTCATTAAATCCTTTTGAAGAGAAAAAAGATTATTTTGCAACATCAATATTGTCTGAAAGTATAAATCTACAATTTGATAGTGAGGGAAGAATTTCATTAACATCAAAATTATTAAAACATGCGAAAATTAAAAATAGCATGTTGTTTGTTGGCCAAGGAAAAACTTTCCAAATATGGGAGCCAGAAACATTTGAAAAATTTAGGGTAACTGCGAAAAGAAAATCAAACATTCATAGAGCTAGCCTTAAATGGGAGCGACAATTTAATAACTAAAAGGGAGATATATGACTATAAATTTTAAACAACCAGATATTAGAGAGTTGAAACCAAGAATACTAGTTCTTGGAGTTGGAGGAGCAGGAGGAAATGCAATAAATGAAATGATAGATGCAGGAATGCAAGGGGTAGAATTTATTGCTGTTAATACAGATGCTCAAGATTTAAAACTTAGTAAAGCACATACTAAAATACAAATTGGATTAAATTTAACCAAAGGATTAGGAGCTGGTGCAAAAATTGATATAGGACAAGCAGCGGCAGACGAGTCTTTAAATGAAATTGTAAATTGTTTGCAAGGTTCAAACATGGTTTTTATTGCTGCTGGTATGGGTGGAGGAACAGGCACAGGTTCTGCACATGTTATAGCTCGAGCAGCTAAGGAATTAAATATTTTAACAGTAGGAGTTGTAACGCTTCCATTTCTTTATGAAGGACCATCTAGAATGAGAAGAGCTCAACATGGCCTAGAGGAACTTAGAAAACATGTGGATACTATTATTGTTATTCCAAATCAAAACTTATTTAAAATTGCTAGCGAACAGACTACATTTGAAGAATCTTTTGAATTATCAAATAATGTTTTATTACATGGAGTTCAAAGTATCACTGACTTAATGGTTAGACCTGGCTTGATCAATTTAGATTTTGCAGATGTTGAAACTGTTATGAGCGCAATGGGCAAAGCAATGATGGGAACTGGTGAAGCCGAAGGTGAGGGCAGAGCTTCAAAAGCTGCAGAAATGGCAATCAGCAATCCATTAATTGATGATTATACTCTTAAAGGCGCAAAAGGTTTATTGGTTAATATTACTGGCGGTAAAGACTTAAAATTATTTGAAGTTGATGAAGCAGTTAATAAAGTTAGGTCTGAAGTTGATACAGAAGCTGAACTAATAATTGGAGCAATAACAGACCCTGCACTTGATGGAAAAATGAGAGTTTCAATTGTTGCAACTGCTCTTGATGGTCAGCAACCAGAATCAAAATCAGTAATAAATATGGTTCACAGAATACAAAATAGAAATCCAGGTTATTCTGAATTTCAAAATAACGAAACTCACCAATCTTTTAATTTTTCATCTAATGCATCTGCTCCAATGAGTGAAGGAGCAACTGCACTAAAACTTGAAAATGAAATACAAGAAGAAACAGTTAACGAAGTTCAACAATTTGAACAAACAAATGACGAGGTACTTGGCAATACTACAGTTTCTAATGAACCTATTATTGAAGATGTTCAATCTAATGATAATCCAGAGGTTTCTAATGGATTAGAAAACTTTGAAATGGAAGAAGAAACACCTGAACTTTTTAATTCAGAAACTGAAACAGAAGAAAATTCATCTCTAGAAACATTAGACACAAACGAAACTAAAGATGTGGATGAAGATGATTTAGAGATACCGGCATTTTTAAGAAGACAAAAAAATTAATGGTCTTCGAAAAAATAAATGAATGCCACCATAAAACTGGAAGATGAAAAACATTTTCCAGTTTTATTAACTGAAATAGTTAATATACTTTCCCCTCGTTATGGTGGCACATTTATTGATTGTACTTTCGGAAATGGTGGATATTCAAAGAAAATTTTAGAAAATAAAAAAAATAAAATTTTTGCTATAGATCGAGATTTCAACTCGTTGAAGACATTAAATCAATTTAAAAAAAAATATCAAAATAGATTTGAATTTAAGATTAATAAATTTAGCGAAATAATTAATTCATGCAAAAATGTAAAAAATATCAAGGGAATTATTTTCGATTTAGGTTATTCCACTACTCAAATTAGAGATCCCAAAAAAGGTCTATCTTTTAATACTAAAGGTAAGCTTAATATGCAGATGGGATTTAACAACTTTTCAGCTGACGAAGTTATAAATAATTTAAGTCAAAGTGAACTTGTAAAAATATTTAAATTTTTTGGGGAAGAAAATAAAAGTAATATTATTTCAAAAAAAATAATTTCATTAAGAAAAAATAAGAAGATTCAAACTGAAGACTTAGTCAATATTATTAACTCAGTTAAGAAAAAAAAATATCACAGGACTCACAATGCAACTAAAGTTTTTCAAGCGATAAGAATTTTTGTAAATAACGAAATTAGTGAACTAATTTATGGATTGATTAATAGTTTTAAAATATTGCCAGTTGGAGGAATAATCGTAATTGTAAGTTTTCATTCAATAGAAGATAAAATTGTTAAATTTTTTTTGAAAAACTATTCAGAGAATAAAAATGATTCAAGATATTTGCCATACCGATCTGAAAAAAAAAATTTATTTAAATTAATCGAAAAAAAACCAATCACTCCAGGTGAAAAGGAATTAAATTTAAATCCACCTTCAAGATCTGCAAAACTTAGATATGGTATAAAGTTAAACAATCATAATGATTTTACTGATTTTATAAAAAAATTTAATTATTTATTAGAAGTTGAAAATTTATCCAAAAATTTATGAAAAGAATTTTTTTATCAATATTAATAATTTTTTTAATTTTCCTTACTTCTATAATAAAAAATTCAACAAAAAATATTGATGCAAAAATTTTTAATTTAAAAGATGAAATTAGATTATTAAATGAAAAGTATGAACTAGTTTTACTAGATTATAATTTTTTGAGTTCTCCAAAAAAATTAAACGAGTATCAAAAAAAATATTTTGAAAATGATTTAATTCCCAAAAAAATTCAAAATATATTGGAATTAAATATTACTAATAATGAAATGATAACGAAAGAACTGATAAATAAATCTGGAGATAAACTTGAAAAAAATTAATGAGACAGATTTATTAATTGAAGAATATGATAGTCAATTTTCCTATCAAAAAAAATCTAATCTAAATATATCATTTAATAGAATAGCTTTTATTTTTTTCGTTTTTGTAATTCTATCAATTATTTTTTCTACCAAAGCATTATTTCTTGGTTCTTTAGAAAAAAAAATAAAAAAAAATGTATTAGAATCAGAATTTAGATCTAGCATTGTTGATAAAAGTGGAAATTTAATTTCAAAGTCAATTATTACTAACAACGTTGGAATAGATCCAAAATTAGTAATAGATAAAGATAAATTGCTACTTAATTTAAAGTTAATATTTCCTAATAAAAAAAAGACTGAATTTAAAAAAATAAAAAAAAATTTAAATGGCAAAAAGTTTTTTTACATCCAAAAAAAAATAAACCAAGATCAATTGGATGAGTTAATATATTTAGGTGATAAATCTATAAGAGTAGAACAAAAAATATCTAGAATTTATCCTCATGAAAATTTATTTAGTCATGTAGTTGGACAAATTGATGATGATAACAATGGAATATCAGGAATTGAAAAATCCTTTGATGTAGAATTAAAAAAAAATAATCTTCCTTTAAAGCTTACTGTAGATACAGTTTTACAATTTCTTATAAGGCAAGAACTTAAAAAATATGAAGAAGTTTTTCAAAGTTTAGGAAGTGCTGCAATATTGATGGATATAAATTCTGGAGACATAATTTCTTTAGTATCACTTCCAGATTTTAATTTAAATAAAAGAGAAAAAATTTCAGACATAAATTTTATAAATAGGGCAACAAAAGGAGTTTATGAATTTGGTTCTGTTTTTAAAACTTTTACGTTAGCTGCAGCTTTTGATGAAAAGATCATTGAACCACAAACAGAATTTGTTGATTTACCAAAATCTTTAACTTGTGCTGGATTTCCAATAAGAGAATATGACGATAAGATACCTTCAAATTTGACAGCTGAACAAATTTTGGTTCGATCTGGAAACATAGGTTCAGTCAGAATCGGTCAAAAGGTAGGAGAAGAAAAATTTAAATTATTCTTATCAAAAATTGGTGTCTTAGATGAAATTAACTTTGATATTGAAGAAGTTGGAAAACCAATTAAATTTAATTGGGGAAAATGTCCACTTGCAACCGCCTCTTTTGGCCATGGTATTACAACAACACTACTTCAGTTAACCAAAGCTTATGCAATAATTGCCAATGGGGGATATGAAATTAATCCAACTATAATTGCGAAAACTAGAAATTTAAATGATAAAAAAAAAATTTTAAATGATGAAGTATCTAAAAAAATTTTACCTATTTTAAGGAAGGTTGTAACAACAAAAGAAGGAACCGCTTCGTTGGCCAATGTAGATGGATATGAAATTGGAGGAAAAACTGGTACCGCTCAAAAAAGTATATCTGGTAGTTATTCAAAAAAAAAAATAAATACTTTTGTATCTATATTTCCTATATCAGATCCAAAATTTGTATTAGCGGTTATGCTTGATGAGCCAAAAACAAATAAAGATTATATTTATCATTATAGGGACGGCTCAAATATTAAATATAAGGGTACTCCATTTAATACTGCTGGCTGGACTACAGTTGAGGTTACAGGTCAAATTATAGAAAATATTGGACCTATTTTAGCCACAAAATATTAAGATTTTAAATTTATCAAATGTACATCGGAAAATTATTTAAAAAATTACCCAAAAAATATTATTCGCATAAATTTAAAAATTTAAGTTTAGATAGTAGAAAATGCAAACAAGATGATATTTTTTTTTCAATCAGAGGAATAAAAGAAAATGGAAATAAATTTATTAGTAATGCGATTAAAAATGGAGCCAGAACAATTGTATCTGACCTAAATTTTCAAGGAAAAAAGGAAAAAATTTTATACATTAAGAATAATAATGTTAGAAAACTGGTATCAGAAATTGCTTCAAAATTTTATAAAGAAATACCCAATAATTTAATTGCTATTACCGGAACAAATGGCAAATCTTCCATTGCAAGCTTTTATTTTCAAATACTTAAAAACAAAAAATCAAATGTTGCTACAATTGGAACACTTGGAATAAAAACTAATAATAGTAATAAGTTAACTGATAATACTACTTTAGATCCTATCACTATTCACAAAACTCTTTCATTAATAAAAAAGAAAAAAATAAAAAATACAATTTTAGAGGCATCTAGTCATGGCCTAAAACAGCATAGATTAGATGGATTAAGGTTTGATACATCAATTTTTACAAATTTATCTAGAGATCATTTAGACTATCACAAAACATATAAAGATTATTTTGATTCTAAATTAATACTATTTAATAAACTTACAAAAAAAAGAGGAACTATAATTTATGACAATGATATTTCTCATGCAAAAACAATTAAAAAAATCTGTACAAATAAAAGATTAAAATCCCTAACAATTGGCAAAAAAAATTCTAATTTAATAATAAAAAAACATGAGTATGTTGGAAATCTACAAACAGTTGAAATTGAGTTTAATAATAAAAAATACTCATTTACTACAAATTTGATTGGAAAAATTCAGGTTAAAAATATTTTATTTGCAATTCTAGCGGCCAGTAAGAGTAAAATTAATTTTAATAAGATCGTTGAATCTATAAGCTCTATAAAACCTGTAGAAGGAAGATTGGAAAATATTGGAAATATTAAAAATAATTCAAAAGTTATATTAGACTATGCTCACACACCTGATGCATTAAAATGTACTTTAGAAAGTATAAAAGAACAGTTTAATCAAAGCTCTATTTCAATTGTTTTTGGATGTGGTGGTAATAGGGATAGAGACAAAAGATCTATTATGGGAAAAATAGCAAACCAATATTGTAATAAGATATTTTTAACAGATGATAATCCAAGATATGAAAATCCAAAAAAAATTAGAAATCAAAT
>CACFLX010000016.1 GCA_902567235.1 uncultured Pelagibacteraceae bacterium | reverse complement strand
ATAAAAGATACAAAAAAATTTACTCAAGATTCAGTCAGTCTATTATTTTCACTTGGCACTAATAATTTTTCACTTGTTTCGGATAAAAATAATAATGTCTATTTAGTTAAAATAAAAAATATTAATGAAAATAATTTAAGTAAAAATAGTCAAGAAAATGAAGCATACTCTAAACAAGTAAAAATTAAAATACGTGATAGACTTTATAATTCATATGATTTTTTACTGAATGAGAAATATAAAATTAAGATAAATGAAAAAGCTCTTGATAGAATGAAAAATTATTTTAGATAAATAATGTTAAATGTTGATCTCAAAAATTTTATAAAAAATCATAAAAAAAATTTACATCAAATCATATATTATTCTAATAAAACTAATGGTTTAAATGAAATTAATAATTTAATTAATAATTTTTTAAATGAAAAGAATAGTTTCGTTTTTGAATCTGTAGAAAAAGGTGTAATTAAAGGCAGATATACAATATTTGGAAGAAATCCTGATAAAATATGGGAGTTTAATAATAATAATTGTTTTATTTATAAAAAAAATAAAAAAATCAAAATAAATGGTAATCCAAAAAAGAACATAGAAAATATAATTGAGGATTTTAAATTTAAAATACCAAGGGGACTTCCTCCAATTAGCTCCTTATTATCAGGTTATTTTTCATACGATATAATTAGATATGTAGAAAATATTCCTAATACATGCAAAGATGATCTTGGACTTCCTGATGCCAGAATTTTAAGACCACAAACATTGATTGTACATGATAATCATAAACAAAAAATTTATTATATTATAAATTGTTTTTCAGACGAAAAAATAAAGAGTTATAAAGAAAAATTTAGCTCTATAGAAAATCAAATTAATAACTTAATTTTTATATCAAACTACAAGAATAATTTAATATCGAAAATATCAAAAAAAAAAATCAAAGTTAAATCTAATATTTCTCAAAAGAAATTTTTACAGAACGTTGTAAAGGCCAAAAAATACATCAAAATTGGTGATATTTTTCAAGTTGTTTTAAGTCAACGCTTTGAAGCAAAAATTACTAAAAATCCAATAGAAATATACAAAAAACTTAGAATTAATAATCCTTCACCTTTTATGTATTTCTTCAACTTTGAAGATTTTCAAATAATTGGGGCAAGCCCAGAAATTTTAGTTAGATTAAGAAATAATAAAATTACCATTAGACCAATTGCTGGCACTAGACCTAGGGGAAAAAATGTAAAAGAAGATAAGTTTTATGAGAAAGATTTATTAAGAGATAAGAAAGAACTTTCTGAACATTTGATGTTATTAGACTTGGGAAGAAATGATACTGGAAAAGTATCAAAGATTAATTCTGTAAAAGTTACAGAGAAATTTGTAATAGAAAAATATTCTCATGTAATGCACATAGTTTCCAATGTAATTGGTAAATTTAATAAAAAATTTACGAAATTTGATACTCTTCTTTCAGGTTTTCCTGCTGGAACTGTATCAGGAGCTCCCAAGATAAGAGCTATGGAAATTATAGATGAATTAGAGAGCACAAAAAGAAAAGTATACGCTGGTGGAATTGGTTATTTTTCAGCAAATGGAGATTTTGATACTTGTATTGCACTAAGAACTGCAGTTTCAAAAAATAATAAATTTTATGTACAAGCAGGAGCTGGTATTGTTGCAGATAGCAAACCTACTAATGAATATAGAGAAACAGTAAACAAAGCTAAAGCTTTATTAAAATCATTAGAATAAAAATGAAAATATTATTAATTGATAATTACGATAGTTTTACTTTTAATCTTTACCATTATTTATCTTCACTAAAGACAAATGTTGAAGTGATTAGAAATAATGAGATTACAGAAAAAGAAATTGTTAAAAAAAAATTTAATAGGATTGTTATATCACCAGGGCCAGGTAATCCAAATCAATCAGGAAACTGTTTAAGAATTGTTAAAAAACTATATAAGAAAATTCCAATACTTGGTGTGTGTTTAGGTCATCAAATAATTGGACAAGTTTTTGGATCTAAAATTATTCAAGCTAAAAAATTAATGCATGGAAAAACAAGTAAAATTCAATCTTTTAAAATTGGTATTTTAAAAAATTTGCCCAGGAGTTTTGAGGCTACAAGATATCATAGTTTAATAATTGATAAAAAAACATTATCAAAAAATCTTGTAATCACTGCTCAAACAAAAGATGGTATAATCATGGGAGTAATGCATAAAAAATATAATATTCATGGAGTACAATTTCATCCTGAAAGTATAAAAACTACAATTGGAATAAAAATTTTAAAAAACTTCATAAATTATAAAGACTAAAGACTAATGAAAGAACTTTTAGAAAAACTTAAAAAAAAACAAGATTTGTCATTTGAAGAAAGCAAATTAGCCTTCAACGTATTGATGAATGGTCAAGCTACTGATGACGAAATATTTGATTTTCTTACTCTTTTATCTCTAAAAGGCGAAGTTTCAGATGAAATTGCTGGTGGTGTATATGTTTTAAGAGATAAGTCAAAAAGAGTAAATGTTCAGAATTGTGTGGATACATGTGGAACAGGAGGAGATGGAATGAACACATTAAACATTTCGACTGCTTCTGCTTTATTACTAGCCAGTATGGGTATTAAGGTTGCTAAACATGGAAACAAAGCTGTTTCATCAAAATGTGGATCTGGAGATGTATTAGAAGCGTTAAATATTAAAATTAACTTAGAACCGAAGGATATAGAAGACCAAATAAATACAAATAACTTTGGTTTTATGTTTGCACCAAACTATCATAGTGCAATGAAATTTGTTGGACCAACTAGAAAAAAAATTGGAAAAAGAACTATATTTAATATGATTGGTCCTTTAAGCAATCCAGCACTAGTTACAAGACAGGTAGTTGGTGTTTTTGATAAAAAGTTATTAAAAATTTTTGCTGAAGGTCTTAAAAGTTTAAATATAAAATTTGCATGGATAGTTAATAGTGAGGATGGTTTAGACGAAATATCACCTTATGCAAAAACAAATGTTATGCAATTGAAAGATGGTAAAATTTCAGAGATTAGTATTGATCCAAAATCTTTAAGTATTAATGCAGAAAAATTTGAAAACTTAATTGGAGATGACGCAAAATTTAATTCAAAAAAAATGATTGAAATATTTAAAGGACAAGATAACGATTTTTCTAAAGCTGTAAGTTTAAATGCTGCAGCAGGTTTAATTGTTCAAGAAAAATTTTCTGAATTTATTGAAGCATATAATTATGCGAGAGAACATATTTTATCTGGCAAAACTTTTCAACATTTAGAAAAAATTCAAAATGTCTGAAAATATATTGCAAAAAATAATAGATAAGAAAAAAAGTAGATTGATTGATCTTAAAATTAAACGTCCTCTAGATTCAATTTTAGAGCATCCTGCAGATGCCATGTCTTATTACAATTTTAAACAAGCAATAGAAAAAAATATGACCGATGGAAAAATATCACTAATAGCCGAGTCAAAAAAGGCGAGTCCATCAGCTGGTGTTATAATAAAAGATTACAATCCTGTAGAAATAGCAAAAATTTATCAATCAAAAAAAGCTACCTGTTTATCAATTTTAACAGAAGAAGATTTTTTCTTAGGAAATCTTTCTCATATTTATAAAATTAAATTAAATTCAAATGCAATAGAAAACACAGGTATAACTTTGCCTATTTTATGCAAAGATTTTTTTATAGACACTTACCAAGTACATTTGTCTAAATACTATGGGGCAGATGCAATTTTAATAATATTAGCTGGTGTTAATGACAAAATTGCTGATGATTTATATAACGAAGCACTAAAATTAAACATGTCGGTAATTGTTGAAGTTCATAATGTTGAAGAAGCAAAGCGTGCTTTAAGATTTAAAGAAGCTTTAATTGGCATTAATAATAGAAACCTTAAAACTTTAAAAACAGAAATTAACACAACCTATGATATTTATAATGTTTTAGAAAAACATAGTGGTCCATTAATTTCTGAGAGTGGAATTAAAAATAAAGATGAACTCTTAGAAATTAAAAATAAAACAAATATTAAAACTTTTTTAATAGGTGAATCACTTTTAAAAAATCTTGAAAAAAATTCTATTTTTTCAGTTCTATAGCCAAAAAGTCCATGTTTTATTGGTTTTTAAGCTGTTGTTAATTTAAAAGAACTTTTGTAGAACATGGATGTACTTAATTTGTTCTATGCTAACTAAAAAACAAAAAAACCTACTTTTATTTATCAACAAGAAGTTGAGATCTTCTGGTGTTTCACCTTCTTATGAAGAAATGAAGCAGTCATTGAATCTTAAGTCGAAATCAGGAATACATAGATTAATAAGTGCTTTAGAAGAAAGAGGTTTTATTAAAAGATTAGCCCACAAAGCAAGGGCTTTAGAAGTTATTAAACTTCCAGAAACCGCCTCAGCAAATGATATTTACAATTCATTTTCTCCAAGTGTTATAAAAGGAGGATTGGATGAGAGTAATTCATCAAATAAGAATACAGATATTCCAGTTCTTGGTAGTATTGCTGCTGGAACACCTATTGAGGCTATTCAAAATGAAGTAACTAGAATCCCTCTTCCAGAAAATATAGAAAAAAATGGTGAATTTTTTGGTTTAAAAGTAAGTGGAGATTCAATGATTGAAGCTGGAATAAACGACGGTGATACAGTTGTAATAAAAAAAACAGATACTGCAGAAAATGGAAAAATTGTAGTTGCTTTAATTGATGATCATGAGGCAATGTTGAAAAGATTAAGAAGGAAAGGCAAAACTGTTGCTCTTGAAAGTGCAAATAGAAATTATGAAACCAAAATCTTTGGTCCTGATAGAGTAAAAGTTCAAGGTATTCTGGTATCTTTATATAGAAACTTCCATTAAAATAGTCTAAACATCATTAATGTCAAAAGTAGCAACAAGATTTGCTCCCTCACCTACTGGCCCTCTTCATATTGGTGGAGTCAGAACAGCACTATTTAATTGGCTTTATTCAAAAAACCAAAAAGGCTCTTTTTTTTTAAGAATTGAAGATACAGATAAAGAAAGATCAAAAGATGAATATAAAAATCAAATAATACAATCCCTTAAATGGATAGGAATTGAAAAAGATGGAAATGAATACATACAATCAAATAAAATAAGTGATCATATTAAAGTTGCTAATGAATTATTAAAAAATGGTCATGCATATAAATGTTATTGTACAAATGAAGAAATAGAAGAACAAAAAAATAGAGCAAAACAAAAAAAAATTCCTTATATTTATGATAGAAAGTGGAGAGATAAAAATGAAACTGATGCTCCTAAAGATATTAAGCCTACAATAAGATTTAAAAGTAAAATCGATGGATCTACTATATTAAAAGATTTAGTACAAGGTGATATCGAAATAGAAAATAGCACTATAGAAGATTTTATCATATTAAGAAATGATGGATCACCAACTTATAATTTATCTGCATGTGTTGATGATCATCAAATGAATATAACTCATATAATTAGAGGAGATGACCACAAAATTAATACATTTAAACAATTGCAGATTTATTTAGCCATGAAATGGGAACTGCCGCTTTTTGCTCATATACCTTTAATACATACAACAGAAGGTAAAAAACTGTCAAAGAGAGATAATGCATCAACATTAGACGATTATTCAAAAATTGGAATAATGCCTGAAGCATTAAGAAATTATCTCTTAAGACTAGGGTGGTCATTTAAAGATAAAGAAATATTTACTGAAGAAGAAAGTATTAAACACTTTAATTTGGAAGGAATAGGAAAATCTCCATCAAAGCTTGATATGAGCCGTATATTATCTATGAACGAACATTACATTAAAAATATTAATGAAAACCAGCTATTTGATCAATTAACAAAATACTGTGAAATTTATAAAGAAAAAATACCAAATGAAAAAGAAGATAAAATTAAATCTTCATTAGCATTTCTTAAGAACAAAGCTAAAACTTTAGAAGATATATACAAAAATTCAAAATACATAATTCAAGATAAAATTACTATCAATCAAGATGATATTAAACTAATAGATGATAAGGCAAAAAAAATAGTATCTGAATTTTCAAATAATATCTCAAACATAGAAAAATTAAATAAAGAAAACTTAGAAACAATTATTAACGATCTCATAAAAAACAACGAAACAAACTTTAAAGGAGTTGGACAACCACTAAGAATATTTTTAACAGGATCAAAATTTGGTCCTGGAATTTATGATATAATTATCTCTCTTGGTAAAGACGAAGTATTAAAAAGATTAGGAATTAAGATAGCTTGATAAAACTGAAGATGCTTCATCAGCAGATGAAGTTTTTGATCTAATTTCATTTAAAGTATTAGTAAAATCATTAATTTGCTTATCCATAAGTGATGGATTTTTTAAAAAATACACAACTGATTTAAAAATTTCTTCAGAGTTGCATTCATTTTGAATAAGTTCTGGGATTACTTCCTTATTGTTAATTATATTAATAATATTAGCATATTTAATTTTTACTAAGAATTTAACAATTATAAAATTTAAAAAATTCATTTTATAAATAATTATAGACGGAACTTTTGCATTGCAAATTTCTAAAGAAACTGTACCAGATTTTGAAACTGCAAATACAGAATTTGACAAAACTTGTGATTTAATGTTTTCATCTGAAATAACTTCTATGTTATTCAGATTAGTTTTTTTAACATAATCATTTATATAGATTTTATTTTCTTCAGTTGCATGAAATACAAATAAATAATCATTAAATTTATTATTCATAAGTTTTATAAAATCTATTAAAATTGGTAAAAGCAAGATTGTTTCTGAGTACCTGCTTCCAGCAAATAGAGATATTATTTTTTTATCTTTTGTAATTAAATTTGATAAATCGATTTTAGATTTATCCTTTTTTTCAAGCAAAGGATGCCCAACAAATGTATTATTAATATTTTCTTTATCAAAATATTTCTTTTCAAAATTAAATAATAAAAGAATGTGGTCTAAAAAATTTTTAAATTTTTTTACCCTGCCTTCTCTCCAAACCCAGACTTGTGGTGCAACATAATGTATTGTTTTTATATTGGGGTTGATTTTCTTAACTTTTTTAGCAACTCTCAAAGTAAAATCAGGACTATCGACACTAAACAAGATATCAGGTTTAAATTCTATTATCCTATCTACAGTTTCATTAATTTTTTTTTTTATTTTAAGTAAATTCAGTATAACACTTGTGAAACCTATATAAGTAACCTCCTTAAGGTCATAAATTGATTTAATACCTAATGAGTTTAAATGAATCCCACCTACACAAGAATATTCAATATCAGAATTATTTTGTTTTAGTTTAGAAACAACAGTTGAGGCTAATTTATCTCCTGATGGTTCTCCTGTAAGTATAAATATTTTTTTCATTTAACAGTAATAAACATTTTATTTTTGTTAGCCCAATTTAGACATTTGCTTTTATCTAAAAATACGTTTTGTTTATTCTTTAACACAATTCCTTTAAGACCTGCCTTTGTGCACTGTTTTAAAGTTTTTAAACCTACTGTTGGAAGGTCAACTCTAAGATCTTGTTTTTTCTTTGGGAATTTAACTAAAACACCATTTTTTTTCGACTTTATACTTTTGCATTTATTAAGCATTTTTTCTGTTCCGCCTCTACTCTCAATTGCTATGACTTTTTTGTTTCTAACTACTGTTCCTTGAATAAAGTTATATTTTCCTAATTTATTAAGTGTATCTATAGCTTTATTAATATCTTTTTTATCTTCTCTATTAGGTTTAATTTTAGAGTAATTTCCCTTTTTAAGTGATAATTCTGGATTAAATGCTGTTGAACTTATAGTTTTTATTGATTGTTTTTTTAATATATAAATAATTTCTTTTAAAATAGCAGCATCACCAACATTAGAGGCTTTTATTATTCTAGGTATATAATAAATACCTTTTAAATCCAATTTAAGTTTTGAAAAGTTTGGTTTTGATACTTTGCCTGCAAAAAGTACTTTTTTACAGTTATTATCTTTTAAAATATTAATAATTTTACCGAATTGTCCGATTGAAACTGAATATGATTTTTTATCCTTTTTGAATTTTTTTGATTTAGATAAATCAATTATTAGATAATTTAATTTTTTTTTTTTTATTTTTTTTAGAATTTCAATTGGAAAGTTAGTCTCTCCAAAAATTAATCCAATCATCCTACTCCTTTGAAAAAGGTGTGCAAATAGATCTTTTTTTATCCTTTGTTATAAATTCAATAACATTTTTTACTAATGGATTATCTTTAAATTCACCATTTAATTTATTTAAATTATCTGTAAGGTTTTTTGTAGCAAAAATTTCTTTATATGCTTCAGTAAGACCTAATATATCTTTATTTTCAAAATTAGCTCTTCTTAGTCCAATTAAATTAAGTCCTTGCAAGTAATTTCTATTACCGATTGATAGTCCATAAGGAATAACATCATGTAGAACGCCGGTCATACCACCAATCATTGCCATTTGTCCAATTCTAGTAAATTGTTGAACTGCAGAATTTCCACCTATAACAACATTATCTTCAATAGTCACATGTCCGCCCAATGGTACGTTGTTAGCTATAATTACATTGTTACCAACTTTGCAATCGTGAGCTACATGTGAAGAAATCATAAATAAACAGTTATTTCCAATTTTAGTCAAGCCACCGCCTCCTTGAGTACCGGGGTGAATAGTTACATACTCTCTAATTTTGTTATTATCACCAATTACAAGTTTATTTTCTTCATTGTTAAACTTTAAATCCTGAGGATCATTACCAATAGATGCGAATGGATAAATTTTATTTCCATTTCCAATTATAGTATTCCCTACAAGATTTACCTGTGAGTGAATTATTGTATTATTACCAATTTCAACATTAGGTCCAATTACAGAATATGCACCTATTTTTGCTGAACTTGAAACTTTAGCATTACTATCAACTATTGCAGTTTTGTGTATCATTTATTTTCTCTTATAAAATTTTTTAAACTTTTTGCTGGATAACCCATAACTTTTGAATTATTAGGTATATCTTTTATTACACCACTTCCACCACCTATTTGAACATTATTGCCAATTTTTAAATGACCTGAAACACCAGCTTGTCCACCTATCATTACATGATTTCCCAAAGTGGAGCTTCCAGCAAATCCTACTTGTCCAGCTATTATGCAATTATCTCCAATTTTAACATTGTGTGCAATATGAATTTGATTATCTAAATATGTATTTTTTCCAATTATAGTATTCGACATTGACCCACGATCAATAGTAGAGCCACATCCAATTTCTGCATTATCATTAATTATAACCAAGCCAATTTGAGGATATCTATAATTATATTTTTTATCTGGAAAAAAACCAAAACCTTTTTTTCCAATTACACATCCATCTAAAATATGAACATTATTATTGATTATTGAATTTCTTATAATCACATTAGAACCTATAGAGCAATTATTTCCAATAATAACATTTTTCTCAATAATACTATTATGTCCAATAGAACAATTTTTTCCTATTTTGACATTTTTTCCAATTAATACATTTTTGCCAAACTTAACTTTTTTTTTGAATGAAGTATTTTTTATATCTTTTGAAGTTATATCAAAATCATCAGTTACTGATTCAGGATAAAATAATTTTGTGATTTTTGCTGTAGCAATCAAAACATTGTCTACTATTATTTTATTACATTTATTTGGTAAAAAATTTTTGAGACTTTCAGTAGTAATACAAAATAATGCTTTCGTTTTAGATGAAAGATTAGAATATTTTTTTGAATGCAGGAAAGTAATATCTTTGGAAGTCGATGTTGATAAATCTTTAATATTGTGAACTTTAATAGATTTATAGTTATTAACATTTTCTAAACCAGAAAGTTTTAATAATTTATCAATTTTAAAAGGACCATTATTTTTAAAAAATGGATTATTCATTAATTAAGTTTAATATCAAAACTTGTATCAATTACTTATCAAGATTTATTGCTAATTATTTCCTATCAACAATTGTTGCTGACCATTGCGCATCAGCCATTTTTTTTCCTTCGACGAAAGCCTCGCCTTTATATTTCCATACTCGGCCATGCGATCTTATAGCTTCAATATTTAATTCTAACTTACAATCAGGAATGACAGGGTTTCTAAACCTAGCTTTTTCTACGCTCATTAAAAATACTAACTTATTATCATATTCTTTTTTATCAATTCCTGAAGCTGTTAATGCGGCAGCGGCTTGACCAAAGGCTTCAACAATAAGAACTCCTGGCATAACTGGATTTCCAGGAAAATGTCCTTGTACAAAAAAACTATCTTTTTTAACATTTACAATAGCTGTGGCTGAAAATAATTTTTTAATATTAATTAATTCATCAATTAAAAGCATGGGATCACGATGTGGTAACAACTCAATTATTTGATTTTTATCTAATTTTTCAGTCATAAATTATTTTAAATCTACTTTTTTTATTTTTTTATTAAGTA
>CACFLX010000015.1 GCA_902567235.1 uncultured Pelagibacteraceae bacterium | reverse complement strand
ATCCAATAAATGAAATTAATTATAAATTAGAAGATTTAAAATCAAGATCAAAGAACTGTCTATTTGCTAAAATTGATTATCCAGACGATGAATTAATGTTTGCAATTATATTAAAAAGTTTTTCTGATAGACAAATTCAAGTTGATAAAAAACTGATTGATTTCATTATCAAAAGAATAGATAGATCATATAGCAAAATTGTTGATTTTATATATAAAGTTGATGAGTTGAGTTTAAAAAAAAAGAAAGCAATAGATTTGAAAACAATTAAAGAAATTTTATAGGTAATCAATTGAACAAATATAGAAGCCATACTTGTGGAGAATTAACTATCAAGGATAAAAATAAAAATATTTCCTTGAGTGGTTGGATTAATAAAAAAAGAGATCACGGAAATTTACTTTTTTTAGATATAAGAGATAATTATGGCGTAACCCAGTGTGTAATTGAAAATATCCATAAAAAATTTAAGGAATTAGAAAAGTTATCTTTAGAAACAGTAATTAAAATTGATGGAAAAGTTTTAGAGAGAAGCAAAGATACAATTAATAAAGATTTAAATACTGGCGAAATAGAAATTTCAATAATTTCATATGAAGTGCTAGGTAAAACAAAGGAACTACCGTTGCCAGTTTTCTCTGATCAAGAATATGCTGAAGAAATTAGATTAAAATATAGATTTTTAGATTTAAGAAGGAAAAAAATTCATCAAAATATAATTTTGAGATCAAAAGTTATTGCTTTCATTAGATCTGAAATGCAAAAATTTGGATTTTTGGAATTTCAAACTCCTATTTTAACTTCATCAAGTCCAGAAGGAGCTAGAGATTTTTTAGTACCTAGTAGATTAAATCCAGGAAAATTTTATGCGTTACCTCAGGCACCACAACAATTCAAGCAGCTTATAATGGTTTCTGGATTTGATAAATATTTTCAAATAGCACCATGTTTTAGAGACGAAGATGCTAGAGCAGACAGAAGCCCAGGTGAATTTTATCAACTAGATGTAGAAATGTCTTTCGTAGAGCAAGAAGATGTTTTTGAGGTAATTGAAAAATTAATGACAAGTGTTTTTAAAAAATTTTCAAATAAAAAAATGTTATATGAGAAATTTCCTAAAATAAAATATGCAGATTCAATGTTTAAATATGGAACTGATAAACCTGATTTAAGAAATCCTCTAATTATTAATGACTTTACAGCAATCTTTGAAAGAGAAGATGTAGGTTTTGATATTTTTAAAAAACTTGTAAAAAAAGGATCAGTTGTTAGAGGAATAGTTACAAAAAAAACTAAAGATAAGCCAAGGAGTTTTTTTGATGGTATAGATCAGTGGGCAAAAGAAGAGGGAGCCTCTGGACTAGCTTATTTTACAATAGAAAAAGAAACTGAGATAAAAGCAAAGGGTCCAGTAGGAAAATTTTTTAGTTCAGATTCGTTAAAAGAAATAATGAAAATATCTAATGCAGAAGTGGGTGATAGTATTTTTCTAGCGTGTGGAAAAGTAAAAGATGTTGAAAAAATACTTTCTAATGCAAGAGACAAGATAGGAAGTGAACTAAAATTAATTAACCATGATGATTTTGCATTTTGTTGGATTGTCGATTATCCAATGTTTGAAGAAGATGAAAAAACAAAAAAAATTATTTTTAGCCATAATCCATTTTCTATGCCACAAGGCGATATTAAGAATTTAGATTTGTCTAAACCACTAGAAATTAAAGCTTACCAGTATGATATTGTTTGCAATGGTATAGAATTATCATCTGGGGCAATTAGAAATCACATACCAGAGTTAATGTATAAATTATTTTTAGTTGCTGGATATGATGAGAAAACTGTTGATGAAAAGTTTAGCGGAATGATAAATGCCCTAAGCTATGGTGCTCCACCGCATGGAGGTATAGCTCCTGGAATTGATAGGATAATAATGCTATTGGCTGGAGAAAAAAATATAAGAGAAGTTACAATGTTTCCAATGAATCAAAATGCACAAGATTTAATGATGAGTGCACCATCCGAAGTTGATGAAGAACAACTAAAAGAACTTAATTTAGTTATAAAAAAAAATAAATAATTATTTTTTTCCTTTTAAATTGATTCTTATATCAGATAAATCTACTAACTTTTTTTTATAGTTGCTTCTTAAAAAACCTTTACTTGAAATATCTTTGACAATTTTTAAAAGTTGATTTTGGTCTTCATTAATTTCTTCTTGTTTCTCATTACTTCCAATTGACGGTGTGTGTGCAAGATCTTCTCTATTTAAATAAGAAATTGCTAGTTCTCTAAATATGTAATCAAGTATCGATGTTGCACTTAAAATTCTATCATTTCCATGAACTTTACCAGATGGTTCAAATTTTGTACCAACATAAGCGCTAACAAATTCGTCTAGAGGAACTCCATATTGTAAACCAAGAGAAACTGCTATAGCAAAATTATTCATTAAAGCTTTTACCAGCTCTCCCTCTTTACTTGTATCTATAAAAATTTCTCCTATTTTTCCATCTTCATATTCACCTGTATGAAGATAAACTTTATGATTACCAATAGTAGCTTTTTGTATATATCCTTTTCTTCTATCAGGCATGCTAAATCTTTTATTATCATGAATATTTATTTTTGGAGAAGAATTATTATTTATTGATTTGGTTTTAATTTCTGAAATCAATTCTACTTTTTTTGAGTCATTATTACTTATCTCAGTTATTTTTTTAGATTTATCTAAATTTTTTGTTTTTCTATTATCTAATTTGACATCAATTATTTCAAAATCACCATCATCTCTTTTTTCTAATTTCTTTAGTTCTGAATCATTTACTTCATCTAAATAATGACTAACTTTAAATGTACAATTGTAGTATGTTTCGACGAGATATTTGGCCATATTTCCTTTAAATAATATTTTTTGAGTCTTACTATAAATATTGTATATACAAATTATAATTTTAGTCTAATTTATTTTTTACAATTTTAAATTGAATAATTATTTAAAAATTTATGTTGACACTATTCAAAGAAATTTTTACTTGGTGGAATCATCAAACTTTAGGAACTAGACTTACAATATTATTTTTTGGAAAATTTGTAGGAAAAGATAATTTTGGAAACAAATATTATCAAACAAAAAAAGGAAAAAGATTTGTAATTTACAATGGAGAAGTTGACGCATCAAAAATACCAAATGAATGGTATTCTTGGATGCATTTTACACCAAATAAAATTGAAAATAGCCATGAACTAAAAAAATTTGAGTGGCAAAAACCTCATAAACCAAACCTTACAGGAACAAACGAAGCTTATAGTCCTAAAGGTAATACAGATGCAACTAAAAAAAAATATAAATCTTGGAAAAATTAAAATATTGAAATTCATTTATTTAGTAACTTTTATTTTATTATTTGGCATTAAACCATCTTTAAGTAGTGAAGATTTCGTAGAAATTAAAATTTTAGACAAAGTTAGTTCAAAGACAAGTCAATTAAAATTAAATATTACACAAGAAGCTAAATTTGAAAATTTAATAATTAAAGTATTAAAATGTAAAAATTCAGAATTTGATGATGATCCTGAAATTACAGCATATATGCAAGTTCAAGATGTTACACTTAATAATAATGACCAAGTTTTTGTTTTTAATGGATGGACTTTTTCGTCAAGTCCATCAATAAGTTTATTTGATCATCCTGTTTATGATATATGGCTGACCAAGTGCTACTAAACTATTTTTTCTTTATCTAGCCAAGACACGTTAAAATTTGAATCTATAAATTTTGGATGATCTAGTAATTTTTTGTGTAAATCTATAGTCGTTGTGATTCCTTCAATTACAAATTCGTCTAAAGATCTTTTCATTCTTTGAATAGCTTCAGTTCTGTTTCTGCCATGACATACCAACTTACACACCATGCTATCGTAATATGGGGTAATTTTGTAACCTTGATATATAGCCCCATCAACTCTAGTCCTAAAGCCAGAAGGTTGATGGCACATTGTTATTTTTCCAGGAGAAGGTTGAAAATTTTTACTAGGGTCTTCGGCATTTATTCTACATTCTATTGCATGTCCTCTTGGATTTATATCTGATTGGTTTAATGCTGTATCTCCTGTAAAAGCAATATTTATTTGCTCTTTTATAATGTCAATACCAGTAACCATTTCTGATACTGGGTGTTCAACTTGAACCCTAGTATTCATTTCTAAAAAATAAAATTTTCCATCTTCATAAATAAATTCAACTGTTCCAGCACCCTCGTATCCAATTTTACTTACCATATTAACTGTTTTTTCAAATAAATCTTTTCTTACATTTTCATTTAAAATAGGACTAGGTGTTTCCTCAATCAATTTTTGGTGCCTTCTTTGAACAGAACAATCTCGTTCGTGCAAATGAACGGTTCTATTTTTTCCTGATAATATTTGAACTTCGATATGTCTAGGATTTTGAAAAAACTTTTCTATATAAACTTCATCATTACCAAAATATTTTTTTGCCTCTGTTTTTGCTGTAGCAAACAAATCATCGAACTCAGATTCTTTGTAAACTATTTTCATTCCCTTTCCACCTCCTCCAGCTGAAGCTTTAATTAAAACAGGAAAACCAATTTTTTTACAAATTTCTTTTGCATGATTTTTATCTTTTACTCCTCCGTCTGAACCTTCAATAACAGGAAGCCCATATTCTTTGGCTACTTTTTTTGCTTGTATTTTATCACCCATCATTTGAATTAAATTTGAAGAAGGTCCAATAAATTTAATTTTGTAGTCTTCTAAAATTTTAGCGAATTCTGGATTTTCAGATAAAAAACCATAACCGGGATGAACAGCTTCAGCATTTGTAAGTTCAATAGCTGACATTATTGCGGGAATATTTAAATAACTATTTATTGGCTGATGAGTTCCTACACATATACTCTCGTCCGCTAGCCTAACATGCATACTTTCTCTATCAACATCAGAGTGAATTGCTACTGTAGAAATACCCCATTCCTTGCACGCTCTAATTACTCTTACAGCTATCTCACCTCTATTGGCGACTAATATTTTTTTAAACATTACTCAAGAATTGCGATTTTTTGATCAAATTCAACTGGTTGACCATCATTAACACAAACTTCTTTAACTATACCATCAGATGTTGAAGGGACATGATTCATTGTTTTCATGGCTTCTATAATCATAACGGTATCTCCTTTTTTTATTTTTTTTCCAATTTCAATAAATTTTTTCCCTCCTGGTTCTGCAGCAAGATACGCAGTTCCAACTATTGGACTTTTTATAATTATTTTATTTGATAAGTCTATTTCTTCTTCAATTACGCTATCTTTACTTTCAATATTGATATCTTTTAATGATTTTTTTAAATCTTCTAAGACTTGAACTAATTTAATTATTATTTTTTTATCTATTTCCATTTTTTAGCAATTCATGCATTGCATTTATGGCCAAAATATAACCATTTGCTCCAAGTCCACATATAATTCCTGTTACAATTCCTGAAATCAATGATTTTTGTCTAAATTCTTCTCTTTTATAAATATTGGATATATGCAATTCAATAATTGGTTTCTTAAATACATCAAGAGCGTCCCTTATTGACACAGAAGTATGAGTGTAGCCAGCTGCATTTATTATTATTCCATCATAAGATTTTCTTGAATCCTGTATTTTATTAACTATTTCACCTTCTATATTTGATTGAAAAAAAGCAGTATTTATTCCAATTTTTTTAGAATGCTCAGTGCATTTTTTTTTTAATTGATCAAAAGTAATGCTTCCATATTGAGATTGTTCTCTCTCTCCTAATAGATTAAGATTTGGACCGTTAACAATAATTATATTATTCACAATTAACTTATATTACATGAATATTAAAAATAAAATAAAAATTAAAGTAAATGGAAAAAAAATTATATTTGATTACAATACACCAATTGAAAAATTAACAAAAAAACTCAAAATACCTCTAAATAAAGTAGCAATAGAATTAAATAAAAAAATTTTGGATAAAAAAAAATTAAAAAAAGTAAAATTAAATAATGGTGATAAAATTGAAATTGTTCATTTTATAGGTGGAGGTTGATGAAAAAAAAAGATTATTTAAAAATAGCTAAAAAAAAATTTCAATCGAGACTTATAGTTGGAACAGGAAAATATAAAAATATGCTTCAATGTGCGCAAGCTATAAAAATATCTGGAGCAGAAATAGTGACGGTTGCAGTAAGAAGGGTAAATATTGCAGATAAAAGTAAACCACTTTTAATGGATTATATTGATCCAAAAAAAATAACTTATTTACCAAATACAGCTGGATGTTTTAACTCTGAAGAAGCTTTAAGAACATTAAGATTAGCAAGAGAGATAGGTGGGTGGAAACTTGTTAAATTAGAAGTATTAGGAGACAAAAAAAATTTATTACCAGATATGATTGAGACATTGAAATCAACAGAGGTTCTAAAAAAAGAAGGTTTTGACGTTATGGTTTATTGCAACGATGATCCTTTAATGGCAAAAAGATTAGAAAACGCTGGTGCCTCAGCAATAATGCCTCTAGCAGCTCCGATTGGATCAGGTTTAGGAATTCAAAATAAAATAAATATAAAAATTATTAGAGAACAAACTAAATTACCATTGATAATTGATGCAGGAATAGGAACTGCCTCTGATTCCTCAATTGCTATGGAATTGGGTTGTGACGGAGTATTAATTAATACAGCTATAGCCAAGGCAAAAAATCCATATCAAATGGCAGAAGCCATGAAATATGCTGTATTAGCAGGAAGAAAATCTTTTTTATCTGGAAGAATAAAAAAAAATATTTATGGAAGCCCTTCTTCTCCAAAAAAAGGAAAAATTTAATTTTTTTTAATTTTTTTTAATTTTTTTTTATAAAATTTTTTTTTTTTAAAACTTTTTTTATTAATATTATAATTTTTTACCTCAGGTTTAAAAACTTGTAATTTTTTTAAATTGGATATTTTTTCGATTTTATCTATAATTTTATTTGTTTTTGATAAAAATTCTATTTCATAATCATCAAATCCTAATAAGTTATTTTCAAATAAATTTATTTCTATTTTATTCTTATTTTTAAAGTAGTTAAAATCATCCATGTAATTATCTTTGATAAAGCTACATATTTTTTCATTCAAATATATTTTTACTATTTTTGCATTCTTCTCTAGAGTTTTTAATTCAACTAACTTTATAATTTTAAGCGTAAAAGTTTCATTAGATAATTTTAAATTCCATTTAATGCTACTTTCCCTCAATCTTTGTCTAGACATTTCAAGAAGTCCAAAATTACTTATTCTGCCAATTTGAATTCTTGCCCTATCTATTCTACACTTGTCTTTTAATCTTCTTTCTACTAATCTTTTATTTGAGTAATTTAACATATCTATAAAATCGATTATTATAAGTCCCGATAGGTCTCTCAATTTTATTTGTCTAGAAATCTCTTCTGCTGCTTCTAGATTAGTGTCTAAGGCTGTACTTTCAACATTTTTTTGTTTAATTGAACTGCCTGAATTTACATCGATAGATACCAAAGCTTCAGTTGGGTTTATAACCAAGTATCCTCCAGATTTTAATTTTACTTCACTCTCAAAAATTTCAAATAATTTTGTTTCTATATTTTCTTTAAAAAATAATGGTATTTTATCCCTGTATTTTTTTATTTTTTTAACATTTTTTTGCATGACAGTTTTCATATAATTTTTTGCTTTTAAATAACCCTCATTACCTTCGACAATTATATTTTGGGTTTCATCATCATACATATCTCTAATAGATCTTTTTATAACATCACTTTCTTGATGAATTAAATTAGGAGCTATCGAATTAATTGCTTTTTCTTTTATAGAGTTCCATGTATTTATTAAATTATTTAAATCGTTCTCTATTTCATTTTTTGTTTTGTTTGATCCTGCAGTTCTTACAATCAAGCCCATTTCTTTTGGAATTTGAATTTCATTCAATATTTTTCTTACTTTTTTTCTATCAGCAGGATTGAAGATTTTTCTAGAAATTCCTCCACCTTTAGGAGTGTTTGGCATTAATACAATATATTTTCCAGCAATTGAAATAAAAGTTGTTAAAGCCGCACCTTTCAAACCTCTTTCATCCTTAAGCACCTGTATCAATATCACTTGGTTGGGTTTGATTACTTCTTGGATTTTATATCTTTTGATTGGATATCTTTTTTCTTTTTTATTTTCTTCAATTTTATTTTCTAATGGAGTTTTTTCTATTGGATCTTGACTAGATATATTGTCAGCATTATTAATTTTTAATTTATCATCATCAATTATATTTTGTTCAGTTTTTTCATCTTCTTTAATTAATTCTTCTCTTAATTTTTCTTCTTCTTCTTTTATTTTTTCTAAATCATTTTGAGGTAATTGATAATAATCTGATTGAATGTCATTAAAAGATAAAAAACCATGTCTTTCTCTTCCAAAATCAACGAAAGCAGCTTGCAAAGAGGGCTCTATTCTACTTACTTTTCCAAGGTAGATATTATTTTTTATTAAACTATTGCTTACACTTTCATACTCATAATCCTCAATGTTATCTTCGGATTTAAGTACAACTCTAGTTTCATTTGGATGCGAAGCATCAATGTATAAATTTTTTGGCATAAAATTTTATTATTGTTTTTCATATATTTTTATAAATTCTCTGCCTTATGTTTAACAAATTCATAAACTAAATAATACAAAAATGATTAAGTTAATAAAAAAAACTGTAATTATATTAGTCTCATTGAGCATGATCGCGCTAATTGTATTAGTTGCAACACTTTGGACTTATTCAAGTAAATTGCCAGATTACAAATTTTTAAAAATGTATAAACCTCCTGTTTCGAGCAAGTTATATTCAGGAGGAGGAGAGCTGGTAAGTGATTTTTCATCTGAAAAAAGAATATTTGTACCTTACGAGGCAATTCCTCAAGTTGTAATTAACTCATTTTTATCAGCTGAAGATAAAAATTTTTTTTCTCACCCAGGTGTTGATGCCAAAGGTATTATAAGAGCAACATTTAATAATATTTTTAATCTTATTTCCTCAAAAAGATTAGAGGGAGCTTCAACTATAACTCAACAAGTGGCAAAAAATTTTTTACTAACAAATGAGGTTAGTATCAATAGAAAAATCAAAGAAGCAATATTAGCGTTTAGAATAGAAAGGGCTTTAACAAAAGAAAGAATATTAGAACTTTATTTAAATCAGATTTATTTGGGTGAAGGATCATATGGAATAGCTTCTGCTAGTTTAGAATATTTTGATAAGCCTATTAGCAAATTAAACTATGAAGAGTCAGCTTTGTTAGCTGCTCTCCCAAAAGCTCCGAGTAAATACAATCCATATAAAAATATAAAATTAGCAAAATTTAGAAGAAATTTAGTAATTAAAAATTTATTTGAAAATTCTTATATAAATGAAAAAAAATATAAAGAATTATCAAATTCAGAAATTATTTTAAAAAAAAGAAAAAAAAAATATTTAGAAGATGCCAGATATTATGTTGAAGATGTTAGAAAATATTTAATTGAAAGGTATGGCTTTGATAAAATTTATAAAAAGGGATTTACAATTAAAACCCCAATAAATTTAAATCTTCAAACTATTGCAACAATATCTTTAAGAGATGGGTTAGAGAAATACGATAAAAGAAAAGGATGGCGTGGACCAATATTAAATAAGAAATATACCAATCAATGGAATAAAAATTTAAAAAAATATAAATTAGAAAAATCTATTGGTTGGAATTTAGCAATAGTTAAGAAAATTAACAAATTTTCTGTTGAAATTGAAACTGAAGATAAAAATCAAGGTATCTTAAAATATGAAGATTTAACATGGACGAAAAAAGAATTAGATAAAATTTTTAAATTAGGTGATTTAATTTATGTAAAAAAAATTAAGAAAAACTTGTATAGTTTAAAACAAGTTCCAAAAGCAAATGGAGGAATTGTTGTACTTAATCCATATAACGGAAGAGTCCTTGCTATGTCTGGTGGCTTTAGCTTTAAATTAAGTGAGTTTAACAGATCGACTCAAGCATTAAGACAACCAGGTTCAGCTTTTAAACCTTTTGTTTATGCATTAGCACTTGAAAATAATTTTACTCCCTCAACTTTAATATTAGATGCGCCAATTGTATTAGACCAAGGAGAGGATTTAAAAATGTGGAAACCAGAAAACTATGGAAAAAAATTTTATGGACCTTCAACTATCAGAACTGGAATCGAAAAATCAAGAAATCTTATGACAGTCAGGATTGCCCAAGAAATTGGAACAGAAAAGATAGCTAAATTTGCTCAAAGTTTGAATATTTATGATAATCCAGAAAATTTATTATCGATTTCTTTAGGTTCTGCAGAAACAACTTTGCTAAAATTAACAGCAGCTTATAGCTCATTCGTTAATGGAGGAAAATTAATTGAACCAATACTTCTAGATAGAATTCAAGATAGTGAAGGGAATACAATTTTTAGTTCTGAAAAAAGAATTTGTGAAAGATGTACTCAAATTTCTTACTTAGGAAATGAAATACCAAAAATAAAAGATAATTTTGTTCAAATTATTTCTGAAGAAACAGCATATCAAATTACTTCAATTTTAGAAGGAGCAATTAAAAGAGGAACTGGAAGAGGGTTAAATGATTTAAATTTAGATCTAGCGGGAAAAACGGGTACAACAAATGACAACACCGATGCATGGTTTGTTGGATATACTTCAAATTTAGTTATAGGTGTTTATGTTGGGCATGATGAACCAAAAAGCTTGGGAAGATATGAGACAGGATCAAAAACTGCAATGCCAATTTTTAAAGCATTTATTAAGAAAGCTATTAAAAAAGGTGATGCAAGACCTTTCAAGGTTGCAAAAAATATAAAATTTTTAGTCGTTGATCAAAAAACAGGAAAAAAAGCAGATTTTGGTTCCAAAACAACAATTATAGAAGCTTTTAAAAAAAAGGATATTACAGAAAATTTTATAAAAGATGATTATTTAAATTTAAAACTAGATAAAAATAATATATTAAAATTTTATTAATGAACAAAGACAATATAAATTATAAATTTGAAATAAATAAAATTAGCCAAAGAATCAAGGAGTATCTTTGAAAAGCATAATATTTATTTAAAACTTAAAAATATAGACAAATTAATTTTGGAACCAGACTTCTGGCAAAACAAAACTAAAGCAGAAAAAATTTTAAAAGAAAAAAAAAATTATGAAGAATTAGTTAATAGCTACAAATCTTCTCAAAACAAATTAACCGAAATTATTGATTTATATGAGCTTGCTTTAGAAGAAAATAATGAAGTCGTTCTAAATGATGCTGAAAATAATTTTTCAAAATTATATGAAAATATAAAAAAAAACGAGGTGAAGTGTTTTTTATCTCATGAAGCTGATACCCTTGACACATATTTAGAGATACACGCAGGAGCAGGTGGAACGGAAAGTCAAGATTGGGCCGAAATGTTAAGAAGAATGTATATGAAATGGGCATCAAGTAAAAATTATAAATGTCAATTAATAAGTGAACACAAAGGTGATGAAGCAGGAATTAAATCTTCTACAATCAAAATAGAAGGGAATTACACTTTTGGCTTTCTAAAAGCAGAATCTGGAATTCATCGATTAGTTAGAATATCACCTTTTGATTCTGGTGCGAGAAGACATACTAGTTTTGCAAGTGTATGGGTTTATCCTGTGATTGATGAGAGTATTAAAGTTGAAATATTAGATAAAGACCTACGTATTGATACTTATAGATCTAGCGGTGCAGGTGGACAACATGTTAATACTACTGATAGCGCGGTAAGAATAACTCACATACCTACAAAAATAGTAGTTCAATGCCAAAATGATAGATCTCAACACAAAAATAAAGAGACTTGTATGAATATGCTAAAAGCAAGACTTTATGAACATGAATTAAAAAAAAAAGAAAAAGAATTAAAAAATTCAGAAGATACAAAAGCTGATATTGGATGGGGGCATCAAATAAGATCTTATGTTTTACATCCCTATAGAATGGTAAAAGATAATAGGACAAATTTTGAAAGTTCAAGTCCTGATAAAATTTTAGATGGTGATATAGATGAATTTTTAGAAAGCTCACTTTATAAACTAAATGATTAAAAATTTTTTTAAAATATTTATTTTAGTATTAATTTTATTTTTATTATTTTTGGGATATTTTGCGTACTTTGGAATTAAAACATCAAAATTTAATTCCATAATAAAAGATCAAATTAAAAAACAAAGTACCAATCTAGATATAGACTTAAAAAAAGTAAAGTTACATTTAGATTTAAAAAATTTATCAATAAAAATCAAAACTAAAAATCCAATAATAATCTTAAATAATTCTGACCAAATAGAATTAAGTGAAGTTTCATCAAATATTTTAATATCGTCATATTTTCAAAATAAATTCGCTATTAAAAATCTTTCAATAAATAGCAAAAGTAATGAAATAAGTAGTTATATTAACCTTTATAGGACTATAGAAAATTCTTTACAAATTATTTTATTAAATCAATTTATAAAAAGTGGAAAAGCTCAAGTAAATGTTGATTTAAATTTTGAAGAATCTGGAAGTATAAAAAATAACTTTA
>CACFLX010000014.1 GCA_902567235.1 uncultured Pelagibacteraceae bacterium | reverse complement strand
TGCAGAAATTATAGGAATGAGAGCATGCACATCCCATATTTTATTTTGACATTGAAGTACAATATCAATTTTTCCTTCACAAAAGTGAGCATAGCTCAATGCATCAAAACATGGAAATTGCATAAGTTTTAAAACTTTAGGAATTTTACTTTGTTTCTTTAATGAAAGCCAACCATGAAACGCTCCTGCAACTTTAATATTTTTAAAATTAACTTTTTTATTTACTGAGAGTTTTCTTTTTTTTCCTCCCTCAATTACATAAGCATTATTTTTTGAAATATTTAAATAATACTTATTTAATTTTGGAAAATTAGCTAATCCAACTACTGGGTTTCCTTTATAATTTAATGCAATTAAATTGCTCCAAGTTGGATTACCAATTACAAATGATCTAGTCCCATCAATTGGATCAATTACCCATGTAAAATCACTTTTAGATTTTTTTCGGCCAAATTCTTCACCGATAATTTCATGTTTAGGAAATTTCTTTTGAATTTTAGATCTTATAAATTTCTCAAAAGCTCTATCTGCTTTGGTCACTGGGTCGTAACCTTTTCCTCTGCTTTTGTTTATAGGTTTAAAGGGCTTGTTTAGCTTTAAATTATAAAACTTAGTCATGTCCCTTGCTAATCGATTTAAAAAATTAGCATAATATCTGAATTCTTTTTTGCTTAATTGATCCATGGCAACAATCACATACTATCTTATTTATCTTGATTAAAGCTAAATTTTAAATAATCCTCAAAAAATCTTATGAAAATTGAACTAAACGAAAATAAAGTTTTCTTTAATAATGGCGAATCAGTTCAAGAGATTCACCCTTTTTGGTTGAGGGAAAGAGTTGACGGAGATGAATTTTTAGACAAAGGCACACAACAAAGATTGTTTGATCCATCAACAATGAATGGAGAAATAATTATAAAAAAAGCTAAGATAAAAAATGGTTTTCTTGAAGTTGATTTTAATGATGGAGTAAACTCTAAGCTTGATATAACTAAACTCGAAACTGAGTTCTCAAATAAAGATACCGTAATTAAATCAATTCCCAAAAAAAAATGGGACTCTTCTTTAAAAAATATAAAAAATTTTGAATACAAAGAAGGTTTTTTTGAATCAAAAGAAATGTATGATTTATTAGTTTCATTTTACGAATTTGGTTTTGTTGTTATAAAAAATGTCCCTACAGAAAATAATTATATTGTTAAATTTGCAAATTCAATAGGCAGTGTAAGAAGGACTAACTTTGGAGAACATTTCAATGTTAAGTCTAAATCAAATCCAAATGATCTAGCTTATACAACATTACATTTAAGTCCTCATACTGATAATCCTTATAGAAATCCAGTGCCTTGTATTCAGCTATTACATTGTATTGAAAATGAAGTTAAAGGAGGTTTTTCAACGCTTGTAGATGGATATACTGTAACTGAAAATCTTAAAAAAGATAATCCTGAATTTTATAAAATTCTTTCTGAAGTAAAAGTTAGATTTAAATTTTCTGACAAAAGCGTAATGTTAGAAGATTGGTCTGAATTAATTCATTTAGATGATAATAAAGAATTTAAGCAAGTAAGATTTAGTCCAAGATTAGACTATGTACCAGTGTTAGAAAAAAATAAATTGGATTTATATTATAAAGCAAGAAAAAAATTATCTGATTTATATAACTCCGAAAAAAATAGAATAGAATTTAAATTAACTCCAAAAGATCTTATGATGATGGATAATTACAGAATTTTACACGGAAGAACCAAGTATGATCCAAAAGAAGGAAAAAGATTTCTACAAGGTTGTTACATAGATTTTGATAGTACAGAAGGTAAATTAAGACATTTAAAAAGAAAATTTAAGCTTTGACGCTTCGAGATTCTTTAATTGCTGCCTTAGTTCCAATTTTTTTAGGATTTGGTTTTGTTATTGCAAAACCTGCTATGGAGTATTTGCCTCCATTTCTATTGATGGGATTGCGATTTACTTTTGTAGCATTACTTTTGGTTTGGTGGTTTCCAATACCAAGAGGTTATCTTAAAAAAATTTTTTTCGCTTCTCTAATAGCAAATACAATACAATATAGCATCACTTACACTGGTTTAGATTTGATTGACGCTTCAGCAGCAGTTTTGCTTGTTCAAACTGAAGTTCCTTTTGGAGTTTTGTTTGCATACTTCATGCTTAAAGAAAAACCAACAGTTAGGGCTTTAATAGGAATAACTATTGCATTTGTTGGAGTATATATTTTAACTGGATCTCCTAATTTAGATGGTAAAGTTCTTGGTATATCACTTACTATTATTGGATCTGCTGTTTGGGCTTTAGGACAAGTTTTGGTAAAACCATTAAGTAAAGAAATAAATCCATTAGCACTTGTTGCTTGGTTAGGTTTATTTTCTGGGCCGATATTAATTGGACTTTCTGCTATATTTGATGGAAATACAATTGACTACTTTAGGAATGCAAGTTTTGAAAGTTGGATGATAGCAATTTACCTGGGATTTATTATGCAGCCAATAACTTATGGTTGTTTCTATTATGTTTTAAAAAGAAATCCTTTATACAAAGTTTTACCTATAGTCACTATGGGTATACCACCTACCGGATTATTAGCTGCAATTTTTCTTTTAGGTGAAGAACCTACCAAAGAATTATTTATTGGTGGGGTCGTAATTATAATTGGAGTGATCTTAATTGTATTTACTAAACCAGAAAAAAAATAATTTTAAGTTATTTTGTTTATTTGTTCTTCAGCTTTTTTAATTGATCCTTCATAATCGATTGACATTTGATCTGCTGAAATCGTTTGAATATTTTTAATTCCAAAAAAGTTTAGTACGTGTTTGAGCCAAGGAGTTAAATAATCCTCTTTACTCCCTACTCTTGTTCCTCCAGAAGTAATTACCAAGTAGACTTTTTTGCTTTCTAACAGTCCTATTTGTTTTCCATCTTCAGAATATTTAAAAGTTGATTTTACTCTTGCAGCAAGATCAGACCAGGCTTTTAGAGTTGCGGGTGGACCAAAATTATATATTGGTGTTGAAATTATTATAATATCACTTTCTTTTAATTCCTTTACTAATTTGTCAGATAATTCAAACATTTTTTTATGTTGGTCCGTTCTTTCATTCTCAGGTATGGACATTCCAGATTCTGTAAGACCAGCCACAAAAAGCATCTCATCATCCAAATCTCTATAAATAACTTCGTCTTCTGATTTTTTAATTTTCTCTAGAAGTTTTTTTGCTAATTCTCTTGAAGCAGATCCTTTTTTTCTAGCACTACAGTCAATTTGGTAAATTTTCATAATTAAGTTTTATCCAAAATTTTGCAAAAATGGAAAGATATTTAAAATATAATAGCCCAAAGTTTGTAGTTGATTGGTTAAAATCAAAATACCTGTTATAAGCAAAATTATTCCGCCTATTTTTGATACTAAATTAATATTCTTTTTAAAGTTTTTAGAAAATATCAAAAATCTCTGTATTAGGTATCCTGATAAAATAAATGGAATAGCTAAACCTAATGAGTAAAAAAATAATAGCAATATTCCTTTATTAATGCTTTCTTCTGTTGCTGCTAAAGCTAAAATAGAACCTAAAATTGGACCAATACAAGGAGTCCATCCAAAACCAAAGGCAGCTCCGATAAGTATAGGGCTAAATATATTTTTATTAGTATTTGTTTGAATTCTTTTTTCATAATTCAAAAACTTTAAATTTATTACACCTATTATATGGAGTGAAAAAATAATAATAATCAGTCCTGCTAGTATTCTTAATTCAAAAGAATTTTGAAGTAATAATTGACCCAATAAAGTTGATGCTGCTCCAAAAATTATAAAGACAATAGAAAAACCAACGGTAAATAAAATAATTGGTGTTAAATTAATATTTTTTTTCTCAATTAATTCATTAAGTGAACTTCCAGAAATGTATGAAATATAGCCTGGAATAAGAGGTAAAACACAGGGTGATAAAAAACTAATTAATCCTGCGCCCAAAGCAATAAATAATTCAAACATAGTTTATTTTATTTGATTACAACTTTTGAATTTTGTTCACCCAAAAAATCTATACTCAATTTAATATTATCGCCTGATTTCAAAAATACTTGTGGCTTCATTCCCATTCCAACTCCTGCAGGGGTTCCTGTAGTAATTAAATCACCTGGTTGTAAAGACATAAACTTACTCAAATAAGAAATTAAAAAATTTACATTAAAAATCATATTCTTTGTGTTGCCAGATTGCATTGTTTTTCCATTAACTTCTAATATTAAATTTAAATTATTAATATCAGGAATTTCGTCTTGAGTTACTAAATAAGGTCCCGTAGGCCCAAATGTATCAGCTGACTTTCCTTTGACCCATTGACCTGATTTCTCAAGTTGCCATTCTCTTTCACTGACATCATTAACAATACAATAACCTAATATATGATCTGAAACTTCTTTCTCAGAAATATTTTTTGTTTCTTTTCCAATAACTACTGCTAGCTCAACTTCCCAATCTAACTTGGAAGAGTGTTTTGGGATTTCTATATCATCATTCGGTCCTGAAATACTGCTAGTCGCTTTCATGAAGACTATAGGTTCTGCTGGCGGTTTTGCTCCTGTTTCTTTTGCATGATCAGAATAATTTAATCCTATTGCAACAAATTTTCCTGGTTTTACTATGCAAGCACCAACTCTTTCACTTTTGGATATTTCAGGGAGATCAGCTAAATTTAAATTTTTAAGATTATTTATTGATAAATTGTTTAAAAATTCAGGATTAAAATCTTTTATTTTTGAACTTAAATCTCTAATTTTTCCATCTTTGTCCAATACTGCTGGTTTTTCTTTTCCTTTGACACCTATTCTTAAAAATTTCATAGTATTTTACAATATCAATAATTAATTGTTTTTCCAAGTCTAGCCGCTCCTCTAACTCCACTTGCATCTCCGTACATGGGTTTAACGAATTCTGTATTTATATTCAAAGATCCAGCAAAATTTCCTGTCATTTCTTTAAGTAAATTCAAATCATTAATTTCATTTGATAGTCCTCCACCAAACACTATAACATCTGGATCAATAGTGTTTATTAATGTAGATAAACTTCTTGAGAGTCTATTATAGAAATTATCTATAAATTTTTGATTTTCCTTTTGGTTTTTAAATATTTCCTCAGCTGAAATTTTTTTTTTAAAATTTTCGAAATATAAATCTTCTAATCCTTTTCCTGAAACATATTTTTCAATAGAAATATTAGGTACTAAGATACTATCTTTTGATAATGAAGAAACTTCATCTTCGATTAATCCAAAATATGGTAAAGGATTATGACCCCATTCACCTGCATTATTATTTGACCCTGAAATAATTTTTTTACTAATAACTAATCCGCCTCCACATCCAGAGCCAAGTATTACACCAAAAACTGTCTTATAATTTTTCGCAGACCCATCAATAGCTTCGGATAAAGCAAGGCAATTTGCATCGTTTTCACAATAAACATTTTTATTAAGTTCTTTAGATATATCTTTTTGTAATGTTTTATTATTTAACCATAAAGTATTGTTTGCATTTTTATGTTTACCAGTTGAAGGAATTATTGAGCCTGGATGACATAAACCAACATTTAATTCTTTGTTAAATTTTCTTTCAATCTCTATTACTATTTTTTTTATAAGGTTTATTGTCTCATTGTAACTTTGTGGCGTATTCTCTCTTTCTCTTAAATGTTCCTTTCCATCATCAGACAAGACAACACTCTCTATTTTACTAGCTCCTAAATCTATTCCTATTTGCATTAATTTTTAATCTTATTTACAATTGATTTAGCTCCATCACTCATAAATATTTTGTCACTACCAACTGATACTAGCTGAAATCCAATATTAATCATTTTTTTTGCGTACTCTGGAGTAGCATTATGAATCCCAGCAACTATATTATTTTTTTTTGCATGGTTTAGAATATTTAAAGCTTGTTCATAAGTTGGATGTCCTTCAGGCTTGTCAAAACCAGCTTTTTCTCCGATTGATAAACTCAAATCTGAAGGACCAATATAAACACCGTCTAGATCTGTGGTTTTCATTATTTTATCTAATTCATTTAAAGCTTCTTTTGTTTCTATCATTGCAATTTTTAAAATTTCTTCATTTGCATGATCTACATAATCATTTCCTCCATACATAAAACCTCTCGTAGGACCAAAACTTCTGTAACCTTTTGGTGGGTACATACATGCTTGAACAAACTTTTCCGTTTGGTTTCTATTGCTCACCATTGGACAAATTATCCCATAAGCTCCATAATCAAGAGCTTTCATTATTTGATCTGGTTCATTCCAGTTTAATCGAGCCATTGGAACAACCTCAGTTGTTGAGATTGCTTGAAAGATTTGTAAAATATCTGATTGACTAATAGCTCCATGTTGCAAGTCTACAGTTAAGGAATCCCAACCTTGATGGGCCATTGCTTCTACAGAATATGAACTAGGTATTTCTATCCACCCATTGATGGCTACTTTTCCTTCTTTGAATAATTTTTTAAGCTTATTTTTTCTCAATTTAACTAACCTTTGATACCAAGGTGTGTGTATTTAACATTCAAATAATCCTTAATCGCCATTGAACCACCTTCTCTTCCATATCCGGTTTGTTTTATTCCTCCAAAGGGTGCTTCTGCTATAGCCACTAGAGGAGTATTAACCGCAACGGTACCAGTTTCCATTAGTTCTGATGCTCTATGCGCTTGTTCCATTGAGTTTGTACATATGTAACTACTAAGACCTAGATCATTATTATTTGCTCTTTCAATTACTTCATCAAATGATTTAAAGGATAACATTGGTACTAGTGGACCAAATGGCTCCACTTTCATAATTGTAAAATCATCTTTTACATTATCAAAAATTGTTGGTTCATAATAAAAACCTTTGTTAAATCCAGCAGGTCTTTTTCCACCTAATAGTACTTTTGCTCCTTCTTTTTTTGTTGTCTCAACTAATTCTTCTACTTCGTTTAATCTTTTTTTTGTTGTTAAAGGACCAAGTTGAACACTTGGATCCATGCCATCACCTATTTTTAATTTTTTTGTTTTTTCAATAAACAAATTAACAAATTCATCTTTTTTCTTTTCTTGAATATAAAATCTATTTGGTGAGATACAAACTTGCCCATTATTTCTATACTTAGCAGAAATTGCCATATCAGTAGCCTTTTGAATGTCTGCATCATCAAAAACAATAAATGGAGAGTGACCACTAAGTTCCATTGTAACTCTTTGCACTTTGTCAGCAGCTTGTTTAAGAATTAATTTTCCAACCCTTGTTGATCCTGTTACCGAAATTTTTTTAATTATATCTGATGAAATTAACTGTTGTGCAATACTTGGAGGATCTCCAGATAATAAATTTACTACTCCAGGAGGAACTCCACATTCTCTGCATATATCAATAAGTTCCATCACAGTGCCAGGAGTTATAACATCAGGTTTAACTATTACTGAACATCCTGCTGCTAAAGCTGTTGAAATTTTTCTTGAAGATAAAACTAATGGAAAATTCCAAGGTGTAAGAGCTGCAACAACTCCTATTGGTTGATAATAAACATGTACTCTTGTGTCTGCAAATCTACTTTCAACTGTTTGCCCATAAATTCTTTTTGTTTCTTCAGCGTTCCATTCAAAAATATCTGCAGCTCCACCAACTTCACCTTTAGCTTCCGCAAATGGCTTACCTACCTCAAGTGTCATCCATTTAGCTAGGACGTCTTGTTTTTCTCTCATCTTGTCTGCTATTTTTCTAATAATATAAGATCTTTGCCATGGTGGTGTTTGCTTCCAAACTTCTAAACCTTTTGCAGCAGACTTTAATGCTTTATCAACATCAGCGGGTGTTGCTTTTGATGCATGACCTATAATTTCTTCATTAGCTGGATTAATAACTTCATATGTTGATTTGTCAGATGACTGTTGCCACTTACCATCAATAAATTGTCCAAATTTTTCGTACATAAGCTTTAATTTAGCATTACTTTAGATTGTGTCTACTATGCAATTTACTCATTATAACATTTTTGTAAAAATGATATTATAAATATTAAAGAAAGGAGAATATTATGGCTAAATTTTATATAATCGGAAACTATACTGCCCAAGCATTTAAAGGATTTATAAAAGATCCCAAGCAAGATAGAGCTGCTGCTGCAAATGCATTGGCAACAGCATTAGATGCTAAAATGGAATCATTTGCGATAACAAGAGGATCATATGACTTTGTTGGATGTGTTAGCGGAAAAGACTTTGAGTCAATGGCTGCAGTTAAATTAGCAGTGGAAGCTTCTGGGGCTATTAGCAATTTTACTATATTAGAAGAAATGGATATGAGTAAAACAGCTGAGATGGCTGGAAAAGCTATGGGTCTTTATAAGCCTGCAGGATAAATTTTTAGAAATTTAACTTCTAGTCTTAAGGGCTAGAAGTTAATTAGTTTCATATAAAGTTGGAAACATTTCACCTCCTAGAGGATCGCCATTTTTATATCCAGCGTCTTGCATGGCTTTTCTATAATTATAACTAGTCCAATCTCCAATATAACTTATTTTTGCATCTTCTTTTGCTACTCTTAATGTATAACGACTTAATGTTTTGTTTGGTATAGATGGACTAAGAGCACCATGGAGTGTTCTCATATCAAAAATTACACAGTCTCCCAAATCACAATCCCAATTTAAAAATTCATATTTCTCTTTATTTCCTAAAATATCTGGAGGTGTTTCATATTTTTTTCCATTAATTATACATTCATCACCTTCAATCTTGTGACCATCTTTAAAAAGAACTCTTAAAAATAATTTATTCCATAAATGTGATCCTTTTACCCACGCAACACCTTCTTCCTTTTTGCTTGGCTGAAGTGGTAGCCAAAGTACACACATTGTGCCTTCCATATCAAAATAACTAACATCATGATGAAAGGGAGTTTTTGATTTAGAACCACCTTCTCTTAAAAACCAATTATCCATAACAAGGTTTATTTTTTTTGCTGACATTAACTCTGATGCAATTTTTGCATAAGGTGAATTGAATACAAAATCTTTAAATTCAGGAACTAAATGCCAAGTCCAATAATCTTCTAAATAAGCAGGAACACCTTTTTCTAAAGTATGAGATTTAAATCTGGGACTTGGATTTTTTATATCTTTTTCTATTCCAGTCTGAAGTTTATTTATCCAGCTAGTATCAAATTTTCCTTTTAAAAATACTGCCCCATCCTTTTTAAAATTCTCTACTTCACTTTCACTTAAAATTTTATCCATAAGAAAAATACATATTATTTTATATTTAAATGAAGGTTATGAATTTCTGATTTATCCGCCAGTGACACTCATATGTCTTGGAACATGCTTTTCTTTTTCTTCTCTATCTATTACAAAGTCGTGTCCTTTTGGTTTTCTTAAAATTGCTTTATAAATTACATCTTTTAAAACATTATCATTTTTGCTTTCTCTTAGAGGTTTTTTTAAATCTTCTTTATCCTCTTGACCTAAACACATGTACATATTTCCTGTGCAGGTAATTCTTACTCTATTACAAGATTCACAAAAATTATGTGTCAGTGGAGTTATAAAACCAATTTTTTGTTTTGTTTCTTCGCAATGCATATAAGTAGCAGGTCCACCAGTTTTCATTGGATCATTATTTAATGTAAAATGACTACCGAGTAACTCTTTGACTTCTGTCAAAGGCATAAATTGATTAATTCTTTTTTCTCCAATTTCTCCCATTGGCATCACTTCAATAAAAGTTAAATTAAACTGATTTTCACCACACCATTTTACTAACTTTATAATCTCCATATCATTAACCCCTTTAAGTGCAACTGTATTAATCTTTACTTTCATTCCCGCCTTTTTTGCTCTCATAATTCCTCTCATTACTTTTTCAAAATTACCTAATCTAGTAATAAGTTTAAATTTATTTTTTTCTAGAGTGTCTAATGAAATATTTATTCTTCTTACTCCAATTTCAAAAAGTTCATCTGCATAGTCTTCTAACTGTGATCCGTTAGTAGTTAATGTTAGTTCTTCTAAACCATTTCCAATTCTTTTTCCAATACCTTTAAATAAATTCATAATATCTTTTCTAACAAGAGGCTCTCCTCCTGTAATTCTTAATTTTTTAACTCCAAGGTCTATAAAGACATTACCTAGTCTTTCTAATTCCTCTAATGTAAGTAAATCTTTCTTGGGTAAAAATTGCATTTTTTCAGGCATACAATAAGTACATCTAAAATCACACCTATCTGTAACTGAAATTCTTATGTATGAAATTTTTCGTTTAAAAGGATCAATTAACATAGTTTAATTTAATCATAAAAGTTTTTTTTATTCAATTACTATCTTTTTTTAAATACTCAATTAAGTGATTCAATTGGTCGGTATTTTTGATTCCAGCGAAACTCATTTTAGTTCCTGGTATATATTTTCTTGGATTTGCTAAATATCCTTTTAAAGTTTCTTCGCTCCAAATTATTCCTGAATCTTTTAAAGCAGAAGAGTATTTAAAATTTTCTATAGACCCTGCTTTTCTTCCAAAAATTTTTACTAAATGAGGTCCAAGTTTATTTTTTTCCTGCTTTATTGAATGACAACTTTTACATTTATTGAATACTTTTTTTCCAGATTCTATATCAGCTATTGAAAAGTTTATATTTGAGACAAATAAAAGAATAGCTAATAGAGTTTTTTTTATCATAAAAAAAGGGAAAGAGGCTAGAATTTTATTTCTAGCCTCTAATATTTTTTTATATTTTGTATTCCTTTGACTTAAAGCTAACGTGGTTAACACCAGATGGTTTGTTAGCTAATTTTCTTATATTTGCCCAAGTTTGTTTATAGTTTGGAATAATTACTTCGTTTACTCCATCGTTTACTACGTTTCCAACAACACCTGTAGGATAAGCGAAAAGCATAAATGTTTCTTTCTTTTTTGCAGTTGGCGTAGGATAAACCATTGCCTGTGTTGAACCATCGTCATTAAACACTTCTACTAAATCACCTTCGGATACTCCAATATTCTTCATATCAGATGGATTCATTTCAATGAATGGGTAAGGCCATCTATCTGTAACAAATTGGTTCTTTCTATCTAGATAAGCATTTTGCCATACATGGTTAGCTCTTCCATTATTGATCAAATATTTAAACTTCTTCTTCTGAGCTTCTTTTCCAGGAGCTTGTAAACCTCTCCATTTTGACTCCTTAAAGATTAGTTTTTTATGATCTTTGCCATGACGGTCGAATTTTCCATCGGCGTATAAACGTTTAACACCAACTAACTTGCCGTCCTTATAATCAATAACTGGTTCTTGAACACCATTATTGCCCATAGCTCTTAATCTATCATAAGTTACAATTTTTCCAGTACCATTGTGGTAGCCATCCATAAAAGCATCTTCTTCGGTCTTCCAGCCATAACCACTGAAACCCATTGCTTCTCCAAGTTTTGAAGCAATGATGCAGTCAGGCAATGCTTGACCTGGAGGATCCATATATCTTTCCGTCAATCTCATTCTTCTTTCTCCATTCATAGACGTTAAGTTCATTTCTCCAGATGTTGCTGCTGGTAAAATAACATGAGCTGCTTCAGCAATGTCTGCTTTGATAATATCTACATCTACTGAAAATAAACCACCTTTTTTAATAGCACCCATAATAGCTTTAACTAATGCTTTACGATCACCATGCGGTACTTCATTCATAGCATCTTTAACTATGTCAGTTCTTTTTTTGTATACACGCTTAAATTCATGAGCGTTTAAAGTTGTTTTGTAATGGTCACATGCCCAAACATGGTGCACTCCACCTTTTCCTTCTATAAGCAACTTATCAACATATGGGGGTTTAGCAGGATTTCCTTCCCATATAAAACCATCTGCTGGTCTAAAGTATCCTTCCTGGTGTCCTCCCATTCTACAACATCCTCCACCTGGTCTTCCAATATTTCCGGTTGCTGCTGCAACGTTAGTTAGAGAACAATTAGTTCTGTAATTATCATTACCCCAAATCAGACCTTTTTCGTAAACGAAGCACGTTCTTCGTCTTTTGTTACCTTTTGGTTTTGCAATCCATTCAGCTGACTGTTGGATTTGTTTTGTAGTTAATCCAGTAATTTTTGCAGCTTCAGATAATGAAGTTTTGTTTCCTTTAACCATTTTATCGTAATCCATTGTGCTTGCCTTAATAAAATCTTTATCAACCCAACCTTTTGAGTCGATATAAGTCATCCAAGCATTGAACAACGCTAAATCTGTTCCAGAATTAATCGCTAAATGCATTACATTTTCTTTTCCCGCTTCTGCTTCTGCTGAATTTATTGTCACCGTTCTTCTAGGATCAACAAAAATCATTCTAGCTGGAGCATGGTCTTCTCCTGGTAATTGTTTCTTCTTTTTATCCATTGATGTTCCACGCATGTTTGGAACCCAGTGATTTAAATAAACATTTGTTTGAGTCTCTAATGAATTAGCTCCTACTGAAACTATTGTGTCAGCAAGCTCAGTATCCTCATAACAATAATTTAACTCACCTACTCCCATATCTCTTGTTCCATGAACTTCAGAGTTATATGCAGGTCTATTATGGATTCTTATATTTTTAATTTTCATTGATTCTAAATATAATTTTCCTGTTCCCCATGTATTTTCATATCCACCACCGGCTCCACCGTGGTCAAAAGCTGATACAAAAAGACCATCTTCCCCTTGGTCATCAATTACAGCTTTAGTTACATCTGCTACTAAACCGATAGCATCGTCCCACGAAGTTGGTTGAAGTTGACCATATCTATAAACAAGAGGATCAGTTAATCTTTGTAATTGTGTACTAGTTGATTGTGAATAATTTAATTCACCTTGTCTTGCTCCTCTAGGAGAACCTAAGCCACTATTTACCACACAATTTTTGTCAGGTTTTATTACTATATTTACATCTTTTCCATTTTGCTTAACTATATTCCACATTGATGGAGAATACCAAGCATCAGAGTCTGCTCCTTGTTGAACAGATAGATTTTCTCCAAAAATATTGTTTGTAGTAGTTCCATCTGCTCCTACATTCCAGGTATAAGCATGATAGCCACACCCAACTATGCAGTAATTACAAACTACGTTATGTTTTTTCGCACCTTTCGGTATTATTGGTAATTTATTTATATTTCTTTTATATGCCATATTTCCCTCCTATAGAACATTACTAAGTCGACCATAAATTAACTCGTCAACTCCTTCAGCGAATATATCTCCTCCACTAGAAACTTTTAATTTAAATTGGGGTAAATTTTGAGTAGCTTGACCCCAAACTTGTAAACCACCTTTTTCTGCATCAAAAACAGAATAATGACCAGGACAATTAAAAACTTTGTCTGCATCGTTATAATTCAATGGATAGCCTTTGTGAGGACACAAAACTGAATATGCTACAATATCTCCATCAGGGCCTACTCCACCTTCAACTTTTGATCCTAATTTCAATAAAACACCAGGTGAGTCTTCGTCAGGATAATTTATATCTAAAGGAACATTTGTTTTTAAATCTTTTACATTTGCTAATTTATTTGAAGGAAAATTTGAAGCTTCAACTTTTTTTGTTTGTAAAATTGTTGCGGCAGCTATAGTCCCCACTGATGCAGCTGATCCTCTTAAAAAAGATCTTCT
>CACFLX010000013.1 GCA_902567235.1 uncultured Pelagibacteraceae bacterium | reverse complement strand
AGCAAAAAAAATTTTAATTTAACAGAAATAAAAGTTGAGAAAAAATTAGAAAATTTTAGAAAAAAAAATAAGAATTTTTTATATCCAAGCTTTAACACAATAGCGGGCACAGGTCCGAATGGTGCAATAATTCATTATAGGGCAAATAAAAATTCAAATAGAAAAATTAATAAAAAAGATATCTTTTTATGTGATTCTGGTGGACAGTATAAATATGGAACAACAGATGTGACAAGGACTATATGTTTTTCAAAACCATCTCCAAGAATAAAAAATATTTTTACAAGAGTTTTAAAAGGTCACATTTCTGTTTTTAATACAAATTTAAAAAAAATTAACACTGGTGAAGCAATAGATAAAAGAGCAAGATTTTTTCTAAAAAAAATTAATTTAGATTATGGACATGGGACTGGGCATGGAGTTGGCTATTTTTTAAATGTTCACGAAGGTCCTCAAGCTATTTCAAAATATAATAATGTAAAAATTTTACCAGGTATGATTCTCAGCAATGAACCGGGATACTATGAAAAAAAAAAATTTGGTATCAGAATAGAAAACTTAATTTATGTAGAAAAAAATAAAAATAAACTATTTTTTAAAAATTTAACTTTGGCACCTATTGATACTGATTTAATTAATTATAAAATGTTAAATACTTCAGAAAAAAAATATCTAATTAATTATCATATGGACACTTATGCTAAAATATCAAAGTTTCTAACTTCCGGTGAAAAAAAATGGCTTTTAAGTCTAATTTAAAAGTTTTTTCCATTCTTGCTGGCTAATTACTTTTATATTTAATTCTTTTGCTTGTTTGACTTTCTTAGCTGTAGGCTTGTCTCCTGTTATTAAATAATCTAGTTTTTTACTTACATTACTAAGAATTTTTCCTGAATTTTCTTCTGTCAAAGACTTTGCTTCAGCTCTACTTATATTTGAAAGTTTACCTGTAAACATAAATGTTTTATTTTTTAGTTTGCCTTTCTTATTTTCTGGGGTGTTTTTTATGTTTAAAACTGAAATTAGTTTTTTAACAACATTTAAATTTACTTGGTCTGAAAAAAAATTTTTAAGTGAATTTATCTGAGTTTCTCCAATTCCATCCAAATTAGCAAGTGAACTAAAATTAAAATTTTTTGTTAATTCACTAAATTTTTCTATACTTAAAAAATATTGCGCCAAAAGTTTAGCATTTTCTTGACCAATATGTCTGATCCCCAATGAAAATATGAATTTATCTAATCCGATATTTTTAGATTGTTCAATTGATTTTCTTAGATTGTGTGCAGATAATTTTCCCCATCCTTCTAATTCTTCAATTCTTTGATAATTTAAATTAAATATATCAAAAGGTAACTTTATAAATTTTAAATCCCAAAATTTTTCAACAACTTTTTTGCCTAATCCTTCTATATTAAAGGCTTCTTTTGAAACAAAATGTTTAATTTTTTCAATTGCAATTTTTTCACATTTGTATCCTTCGCTTGAACATCTTTGAACAGCATCATATTTTTTTGAAATTTTGTTAAAATCTTTTATTACTTTTGAATCACATGACGGACAATTTTTTGGAAATAAAAATTTTTTTACTTCTTTTGGTCTTTTTTTTAAATCTACCGCAAGTACATGTGGAATCACATCACCTGCTCTTTCAATTTTAACTATGTCTCCTATCCTTATATCTTTCCTAATTATTTCCTCTTCATTATGAAGAGTTGCGTTGGAAACTACTACTCCTCCTATATTCACTGGTTTTATTTTTGCAACTGGAGTCAAAGCACCGGTTCTGCCTATTTGAATTTCAATGTTTAATATTTTTGAAAATGAACTATCGGCTGAAAATTTGTGAGCAATTGCCCACCGTGGAGCATTAGCTACAAAACCTAATCTCTTTTGAAGATATAAATCATTTATTTTATATACCAATCCATCTACATCAAAATCTAAATCATATCTTTTTTTTTCAAAATCCTTATGATTTTCAACTAGTTTATTCACACCACTTATAATTTTGTTGTGTGCGCTAGTACTAAAACCCCAAGTTTTAAGAAGATTTAAAAATTCAGACTGTTTTTTATAATTAATTTCACTATTAAATCCGTATGTATAAGCAATAAATCTAAGTGGAATTTTTTTTGTTTCATTTGGATCCTTTTGTCTAAGCGAACCTGATGCTGCATTTCTGGGATTTGCAAATCGATCCTTTATTTTTTCAAAATCAGTTTTTCCTATGTATACCTCCCCCCTTATATCTATATCTTTGGGGAATTTTTTATCTTTAATTGATTTAGGAATTCCTCTAATTGTTTTTAAATTCTCAGTAATTATTTCACCCTCTTCACCATCTCCCCTTGACAAACCCAAAACTAAATTATTATTTATATATGTTAATGATGCTGAAATTCCATCTATTTTTGGTTCAACACTATATTCAATAGCGCCAGTTTTTTTTAGGTTTAGAAAATTTGATATTTTTTTTTCAAAATTTACTAAATCTTCATAGCCGAAAGCATTTGATAAAGAGAGCATCCTGACTCTATGTTTAGATTTAAGAAAATTTTTTGATGGTTTGGATCCAACTGATAAAGATGGAGAGCTTTTACTTTCTAAAAAACTATATTTTTTTTCAAGATCAGTTATTCTTTGTTTTAACTTATCATAATCTGCATCAGATATTTTTGGGGAACTTTTTTCATAATAAAGTTTATTATGTTCATTTAATTCTTTTATTTTATTAAGATAATCTTTTTTAATGAAATTCCTATTTTTCATTTCTCAACAAGGATTTTATTTTTTCTAGGGTAGATAATTTATTTTTATTTTTTTTCCTTTTCGAAATTTTTTTATAATCTTTGTTGAAAACCTTATAAGATTCTCTGTACCAATCACTAGATTGATAATTATATCCTAGTAGTTTGGCGTATTTTTTGGATTCTTCAATCAACCCAATCTTATAATGAATTTCTACTAATCTATGAAGTGCTTCTTCAACATAAATAGTTGTATCATACTTATCGACAATTATTTTAAATCTATTAATTGCGGGTATCCACTTTTCTCTTTCAATATAATATTTCGCTAAGTACAATTCTTTTGATGCCAAAATTTCTTTAATAAGTTCTAATTTAAATTCAGAGTCAGTGGCATAATCTGAATTAGGGTATTTTTTTTGCACATGCATAAAATACTTTTGGGCATCTAAAATTGATCCTAAATCTTTTGTTTCATCAGTAATCTGTTCGTAATAACTCATTGCAAGTAAGTAATATGCAAAATTTATACGTTCATTGTTTGGATAAATTTTGATAAATCTTTTCAGTTCATCAATTGCATCTAAATAATAGTTACCGTAATAATATGAATAGGCTGTCATAAGTGATGATCTAGAGGCCCACATAGATTGGGGGTAAATAATTTCAGCTTCACTAAATTTTTTTGCAGCATCAAGAGGCATGCCATTATCTAAAAACTTAAGACCCTCTTTGTAAGCATCAATCATTTGAAGATCTAAATCTTTTTCCTCAATTACCGAAATAACTTCTTTCTCGTTATTTTTGCATGATACTAGAAATGCCAACGATATAATTATAATAATTTTGACAATATAATTCATTTTAAATTCTTAACAGAATTTAAAAAAAAATTCTAATTATTATGCAATAGATTTCAATAGAGATTTATTTATATATGTATGTGGAAGTGATTTTTCTTTAATTTCAAATATATTATAATTATTTTTATCTGAAAAAACTTTTCTTAGGAGTTGATTTGTCAAACTATGCCCCCCCTGCGAGCATTTTATAGATCCAATAATTTTATATCCTGAAAGGTATAAATCTCCTATGCAATCTAAAATTTTATGATTTACAAATTCAAGTTCATTTCTTAATCCTTCAGAATTTAAAACCTTATCATTTTTTACGACAACTGCATTTTCTAGGCTTCCTCCTTGAGCTAATCCTGCCTTTCTCAAATTCTCAACATCTTCATACAAACAGAATGTTCTAGAATTATAAACATCTGATAAATCATTTTCATAAACATTTATTTTATTTTTTTGGTTTCCAATAAATGAGTTTGAATATTTAATTTCAAAATCAATATCCAAACTTACATTGGACTTTCCTATGGAAATATATTTAGAACCTTCGTAAATACTCACCTCATTAATAATCTTAATTAATTTAATAGGAATTTCGCTTATATCAAAACCTACCATTAAAAATTTTTCTATAAATTCTTTTGCTGAGCCATCCATTATAGGTACTTCTTGAGAATTAATTTCAATTAATGCGTTATCTATTCCCAATCCATATAGAGCAGCCATTAAATGTTCTATTGTAGAAATTGATACACCAGCTTCATTTGAAATTGTTGTACATAAAGTTGCGTTAGTTACATTAAAAATATTTGGTAAAACAATATTATTTTTATCTAAATCTATTCTTTTAAAAACTATTCCAGTATTTGGTTTAGAGGGACATACTTTAATAGAGACTTCTTTTCCAGTATGAAGGCCAACACCTTCAAATTTAACCTCTTTTTTTAAGGTTTTCTGATTTAAAATAGACATAAGCAATTAATACATGCCAATTAAATTCAAAAAAACACACCAATTGTTACAAGAAAATACGAAATTTAATTAAAAAAATTAAAGAATTTCTCAAAAAAACCTTTGTTTTTTGATTTTTTCGTTTGAAAACTTACTTCTTGGAATTTTTTTTCTTTATCAAAATTAAATCCCGATTCACATATTGAAGCTGTGTCTTCCTCAAAAAAACTAATTTCATTAAAAAAATCAAATTTTTCCTCTAAGAATATTGAATTCTTATTTAAAATCTTTGATCCTTCACCTGTAAAAATTAAAACTGAGTCATCATTTTGGTAAAAAAATGAATTAAAATACTCATTAGCTAAATTTAATTTTATTATCTCATCTACTCTCGCATGAATAATCTGTTTATATAAATCAGGTGATTTTAATTTTATATTTTGATTAAATTTATTTTCAAATACCGTATCAGATTTATTTAAGCTTTTTTTCATATTTTCAGCATCATTAATATCTATTTTCAACAATACAGAAATATCTTTTGTTATGTGCTTTCCTCCCACTGGTAATACATTAAAAAATAAAAATCTTTTATCTTCAAAAACAATAACTGTACTTTTATTATATCCTATATCTAAGAAAATCTTTTTTTTATAATTTTCAAAATTTAAATTATAATTTGATGATCTTACGTAACTTGAAGAATAAAGATTATGAATAACTATATGATTAATATTAAAAATATCTTGTAACTTTTTAAAAATATTATTAGAAAAACAAATAAATTTTAAATCAACAATTAATGAATTATAATTTAATTCTTTATTTGGAATTTCAAAATATTCAATATCGTCAAAAATAAATTTTTTTGCTATCATATGAACTATTTTTTTATCAAAATAATTATTCTGGATTAAATTTTTTCCTTCCTGCAATAAAGAAAGTATATCACTGTTTGAATATTTATTTTTATCAGACGTTCTTTTTATAGAAATATCAATTGAAAACATATCGGGTGTATCAATCATAAGATCTATATTTTTAATATGACTATCTATTTTTTTTTCTGCAGCTTTAATTAAAGAATTTATAACTTCATTTGATCTAGAAATATCAAAATACTTTTCATTAAAATTCGAAATACAATCTTTTTCTGAAGTAAAAATATTTCTTGAACTTTCTAAGTCAAATACTCCTAGTCTTATTTTAGATGAGCCAAAATCAATATAAGTATTTAAACCTTTTTTATTCATTAGACAAAATTAACTGATTTGGAACTCTCAAATCAATTATATTATTATTGTAATTTTTATTATTTAATATCTTATTTGCAATAATAATAGCTTCTTTTACATTTTCTAATGGGAATTTAATTATTAAATTATTACTTGTTTTTATATCTACTCTTCCACTTGGATAAAAAAAAATCTCATTAATAATATTATGGTCTAAATCTATATTTTTAATAATTTTATTAAATTTTAAAAATTGTTTGGTTGTAAACTTTCCATATACAATTGGTAAATTGACTTCGTCATTAAATTTTTCAAAATTTATAAAATTGCCATTAGACCCAATGAAAAAATACTTATTATTTTGAATAGTTTTTGCCAAAAATTCAGTTTTTTCTAATTTAATAAGTATTTTAGATGGATAAAATTTTTTAATATTAAAATTTTCAATAAAATTAAAATTATTTATTTGATCAATTAAAACTTGACCATCAATAAAAAAAATATTTGTATTTTTTAAGAAATTTAATCTTTCTTCAATTTCTAAATTAAATTTTTCACTTAATCCGGTCACCTCTATTGAATCTAAATTATAAAATAAGTCTTTTTTTTCATTAAATACTTTATTATTTATTGATGTGCCGAACAAAAGAATTAGTAAAAGAAAGAAATAAAATCTTTTTTTACCTATTTGTTGTTGCATCTTTTATAATCCAATCTACTAATTTAAAAAAAGAAATATTATTATATTTTGCAATTTCAGGTACTAAAGATAACGATGTCATTCCAGGTTGAGTATTAATTTCTAAAAGATAAAATTTATTTTTGTAAAATTTAAAATCTGATCTTGTTACTCCTTTGCATCCAATGATCTTGTGAGCCTTTAAAGCAATATTTAACACTTCATTCATTTTTTGCTTACTTATTTTAACTGGAATAATATGCTCTGTTTTTGACTTAGCGTTATATTTTGCCTGATAATCATAAAATTTTCTTTTTGGAACAAGCTCTATTGCGCCCAATTTTCTTTTTCCCATAATCGCAACTTGAATCTCTCTTCCGGGTATAAATTTTTCTATCATTATCTCTTTGTAAAGATAAAGTTTTTTTAATTTTTTAAAAAAGTCTTTTTTATTACATATATAAACTTCTACACTTGATCCCTCATTAAAAGGTTTGATTACAACTGGAAAATTCAATTTAGATTTAATTTTTTTTATTAATGCTGATTTTTTTGTAGATTTATTAAAACAAAACTTAAAATATTTAGGTGTTAAAATATTATTTTTAAGAAATATTTTTTTTGAAATTTCTTTGTCAATTGCTATAGAAGAGGAAAGTACACCAGAGTGTGTATATTTTATTTTTTCAGATTCTAATATTGACTGTATATATCCATCTTCTCCATATCTGCCATGTAATGCATTAAATACCACATCTGGCTTAAATGATCTTATATTTTTAATTAAATCACCATTTGGTTCGCAGATCTTTGTTATATATTTTTTTTTTATTTCTTTAAAAACACTTTTTGCAGTTTTTAAACTAATTTCTCTTTCTCTTGAAAATCCTCCAGCTAGAATTAAAATTCTTTTTTTCATTTATTCCACTAAAATAATTTCTAAGTCCAGATTTACCCCAGTTTTATTTTTGACATTATTTTTAACAAATTCTATTAATTTTTTCATATCCTTAAAACTTGCATTACCTTTATTTATAAAAAAATTTGAATGTTTATTTGATATGGCTGCATCTCCAAATTTAATATCATTTGGAACAGATTGTTTGATTATTTCCCAAACTTTTTTATTAGTTTGTTTTATTGGATTCTTAAATGTACTTCCACCAGTTTTAATTCTAGTAGGTTGGGCTTTTTCTTTTTTTATTTTTAGTTGATTAATTTTTTCTTTAATATTTTCCTTTTTATCCTTTTTTCCTTGAAAAGTTGCACTTAGAAAAATTAAATCTTTTGATAAATTACAACTTCTATAATCAAACAAGATATCTTTAGCAGGAATTGTTAGAACTTCTCCATTTCTGCTAATTGCTTGTACAGATATCAAAATATCTTTAAACTCGGAGTCAAAACAACCCGAATTCATTCTTATACCACCTCCTATAGTGCCAGGTATGCAAGATAAAAATTCTAATCCACTTAAGCCATTTTCCATGGCAAACTCTGATAATGATTTATCTAAAACACTGCTGCCTGCTATTATAGTATTTTCATTTAATAAAGAGATTTTTGAAAAATTTTTACTTAATTTTATTACTGCACCATCAAATAAATCATCTTTGAATAAAACATTTGATCCTGCTCCTAATATAAATAAATTGTTATTATCTCCATATAATTTCAAAAAATTTATTAAATCATTAAGGTTGCTGGCTTTAAAATAAATTTTTGTATTACCACCTATATTAAACCAATTCAGTTTTTTAAGACTATAATTAAAATATATACTTTCTTTAAAAATTTTAAATTTATTTTCAAGATTTGTAATATCCATTATTTTATATAATTTGGTAAGTCTCTTATCCAGTTAGATATTGATCCAGCTCCCATGCCTATAACTATTTTGTTTCCATGTATATTTTGTTTTACATAATTTACTAAATCTAAATTATCTTTAATCATAATTAATCTTACCTTTGATTTTTTAATTATTTTTTTTGCAAAATAATCATAGGTAAATGGTAATTTAATATTCTCTCCAGCTTTAAATATTGGACATAAAATTACTGTATCAGCTTTTTTAAATGATTTTGAAAATTCATCATGTAAATTTTTTAATCTAGATATTCTATGAGGTTGAAAGATGCATACGATTTCTTTATTTTTATAAACCTCTCTCACGCCATCTAATACCTCAGTTATTTCAGTTGGATGATGAGCATAATCATCAAAAAATGGAATATTTTGAAAAGAAAAAATTTTAGTAAATCTTCTTTGAACGCCAGAAAATTTTTCTAACCCTCTCTTGATAATCTTAGTTGGTATACCTATTGAAAATGCAACTGCTGCTGCTGCTGTTGAATTTCTAATGTTATGTAAACCCATTAGAGGTATTTTAATATTTTTTATTAATTTTTGTTTTGATCCTGGTAAATTAATTTTTACATCAAATTTTGAATAATTTTCATTTTGTGAAATATTTAATATTTTAAAATTTGATAATTTATCTGTTCCATAAGTATTATAATTCAAATTTCTAATTTTTTTAATAACCTGTTTATTAATTTTATCATCGAAACATATAAATACTTTTCCAAATGATGGAGTTTTTTCAATAAAATTAACAAAATTTTTTTTTAAAACCTCTAAAGATTTATAATAATCTAAATGTTCTTTATCTATATTTGTAACGATAGAATAAGTTGGAGGTATTTTTGTAAAACTTCCATCAGATTCATCAGATTCTAAAATACACCACTCGCTTTTTCCTAATCTTGCCGAACCACTGAATGAATTGAGAACTCCTCCATTTATAACAGTTGGATCAATTTTTGCATGTGAGAAAATATTTGATATTAATGAAGTAGTTGTGGTTTTTCCGTGGGATCCAGCAACAACTACATTTTTCATTAGAGAAACAACATTGGCTAGCATTTCACCTCTCGTATAAATTGGTATTTTTCTTTTTTTTGCAAACAATACTTCTGAATTATTTTTTTTGATCGCAGATGAAATAACTAAAATAGTTGATTTATTAATATTTTGTTTTTTATGCCCTATATAAATTTTAATATCCTTCTGTTTAACTCTGTCTATGTTTCTATTATTTGAAATGTCGCTTCCTTGTACTTTAAACCCTAATTCTTTCATTATAATAGCCAGGCCACTCATTCCAATGCCACCAATTCCTACAAAGTGAATTAATTCTGATTTTGCTAATTTAATTTTCATTGAAATATTTTATAAATTTTTTATTTATATTTTCCCAAGTATTATTTTCATTAAGTTTTTTAAGATTATTTTTTTTTAAAATGTATTCATTTTTATCAATCATAATTCGATCAATTATTTTGTATATATCTCCAGGCATAAAGTTTTTTTCTTCCAATATCCAGCAACAATTTGGGTCAAAGTATCTTTTTGCGTTCCAAAATTGATGGTTATCTGTTGCGTGGGGAAAAGGAATTGCAATAAAAGGAATATTTAGATGTGCTAGTTCAGCTAGCGTTGAAGCTCCTGCTCTTGTAATAGCAATATCAAAGTCATTTTCTTTACATAAAAAATTACTCTCAAAAAAAAATAAATTATTTTTTATATTATTTTTATCATATTCTTGTTTATAATTTTTAATATCAAAACTTGAAGATAATTGCTGGGTTACTTCTATCTCATAGTTTGAAGCTAAATCAATAATTTCATTTTTTAATTTTTTACTAAAAAATAATGATGCCTGACTTCCACCAATAATTAAAATTTTTAAAGTTTTACTACTTAATTCTCTAGATTTTTTATTTAAATAAAAACATTTATTTAAAATAGGATTAATTGTAACTCTCTTATGACCTGGTATAATTAAGTGTTTTTTATTTAAGTTTTTGTTACTATTATTTGAAATATCATCGTCATAACACAAAATATTATTAGAAAATTTTAATAAAAATTTATTTGATCTTCCAATAATAGAATTCGGCTCAACTAAAAAAATTTTTATATTAAAAATTTTAGCCGCTAAAACCATAGGGAGGGACATATATCCTCCAGTACTAATTATAATGTCAAATTTATTATAACTTAAATGTATTATTGATTTAATAAAAGCGATAAATAAAAAAATTATTTTTATTGGGAAAAGGTAATTTTTTTCAGGAATTTGCTTTACTTCAAAAATTATTTTATTGATGTTTTTTGGTACGTACTTTGCTCCTCTAACATCCGTATAAAGCTTTACATCAAATTCGTTTCTTAAATGATCATATAAATTTAATGCAGGCATAACATGACCTCCTGAGCCACCAGTGCTTATTAATATTTTCTTTTTCATTAACTTATTTTTCTTTTTGTTAAATTTAATATAATTCCCGATAATATAGACGTACTTATAATTGATGATCCTCCATAGCTTAAAAAGGGCAATGTCATTCCAGTGGTTGGTAATAATCTAATATTGACACCAATATGAATAAAAGTTTGGAATAAAATTATAGATCCTGCTCCAACTAAAATTAATTTAACTTTATCATCATCTTCATTGTTTATTTTTTTCAATATATTGTAAAACAGTATTAAAAAAATTATCATTATCCCCAAAACGATTATCACTCCAAATTCTTCCGAAATTACTGAAATAATATAATCTGTATGTGCTTCTGGTACTTTTGAATTTAAAGTTCCTTCTCCAATTCCCTGGCCAAAAAAACCTCCATTAGAGATAGCTTCTGAGGCTCTTTCAGATTGATAATTATTACCTGAATTTGGATCTATAAAAGAAAATATTCTATTTTTTATATACTCAAATTTAGAAATAAACATAACCAAATAGATCAATATTGAAAAACTTATTAAAAAAAATGCAAAGAAAAATAATAAATTGATCCCTGAAACAAATATTAATGAAAACCAAGTAAGTACAATCAATATAGTTTGTCCTATATCTGGTTGAGAAATTAAAAATAAAATTACTGGAAAAATTAACAAAAAACTAAATAAATATTTAAAATAAAGTTTTTTTTGATCACTTAATGTAAAGACTGTTGAAATCATTATTATTAAAAATGGTTTTAAAATTTCGATAGGCTGAAACCTTGGAATTCCTGGTAAATTTATCCATCTAGAAGAGCCTTTTACTTCTACACCTATAATTGGAATTAAAGCTAAAAATATAAAAAAAATTATAAATAAATATTTAGAAATAAGAAATAAATCTTTTTTATTAATTGCTGAAAAAGTAATTAAAATAAAAACTCCCAATACTATAAAAAGCAAATGTTTTATAAAAAAATAATAAGTATTAGTGTTTAATTTATCAGAGGCTATTATTGAAGTTGAAACTAGTGAAAAAAATAAACCAAGTAAAAAAAGAAATAAAATTAAAAATAAAATAAATTTATCAATATTTTTCCACCAACCATAATAAAAATTAAATATTTTATTTAAATTAAGCATTAATTTTTTTTATAAATTTTATTTTTTTAATTAAATTGTTAAAATAATATCCTCTATCCTCAAAATTTTTAAATTGATCAAAAGATGCTGCCGAAGGGCTAAATAAAACATAATAATGTATTTTTTTGTTTAATTTTATTTCTTTAGATATTTTTTTTAAAATAATTCCTAAATCATTATATGATTTTGCAATTATTTTGTTATTTAATTTATTTTTAAAAAAACTCTTATCTTTTCCAAAAATATAACCTTTAATATTTTTATAATATTTTGATGGTAATTCAAATTTATCACCCTTTTTAGCCAACCCTCCCAATATCCAAAAAATATTTTTATATGATTTAAGCAAATTTATACTTGAAGAGAAACTTGTAGATTTTGAATCATTTAAAATAGTAACAAATTTATTCTTATAAATAATTTGCTGCCTAAAATTTAAACCTTTAAATAAATTTACTGTTTTTAATAATTTAGACTTATTTAGTTTATATATTTTTGCAAACTTAAGTATGAAAGACAAGTTTTGCAAATTATTAATACTATTAAAATAGTCGTTGGAAATTAGTTTTTTGATTTTATTATTATTTTGATTTATTTTAATAATTTTAGAGTAAATTTTATATTTTTTAATTTCTCTATTTAAATATTTATTATTCTCAACAAAAGCATAAAAGTTTTTATTTTGGTTTAATATTAGCTTAAATTTTGCATGCGTATATTGTTGAATAGACTTATGTCTCTCCAAATGGTCTGGGCTGATATTTAATATAAAAGCATAATCTGTTTTAAAGTACTGGCTGTAATCAATTTGATAAGATGATGCTTCTATTACAAAAATCGTACTAGGTCTTATTCTGTTTTTAAACAGTACGGGTATCCCAATATTTCCTATAAGTTTAACATCTTTATTTTGATCTTTTAAAATTTTAAATAGCAGTTTTGCAGTTGTTGATTTTCCATTAGTACCTGTAATAGTAATTTTTAAATTTTTTGGGTTATTTAAATAAAAAATATCTAGATCAGTAATTATTTTTTTTTTATTTTTTTTTAAATATTCCTTAAGTTTACATTTTTTAATATCAATGCCTGGACTTAAAACTATATAGTCAAATTCTGATGATTTAATTTTATTTAATGAAATAAAAAACTTTCTGTTTATTTTATTGTCATCATAAATTGAAACTTTATTATTTTTTTTTAAATAATTAAATGAAGCATGCCCGCTCTTACCATACCCATAAATAAGAAAATTTTTATTTTTTAGATTATCATTTAAATTAAACATTATCTTAATTTAAGAGTAGCCAATCCTATCATTGCCAAAATAATTGATATAATCCAAAATCTGACTACAATAGTAGACTCAGCCCATCCCTTTTTTTCAAAATGATGATGAATTGGAGCCATTTTGAAAATTCTTTTTCCAGTTAACTTGTAGGAGATAACCTGAACTATTACTGAAATTGCCTCTAAAACGAATAAACCTCCTGTTATGGCTAAAACAATTTCATGTTTAGTAATTATGCCGACAGCACCCAAGGAGCCTCCTAAAGCCAAAGAACCTGTGTCTCCCATAAATATTTTTGCTGGTGGTGCATTAAACCAAAGAAAACCAATGCATGCCCCTATAATCGATCCACAAAATACAGCAACCTCTCCAACACCTTGAATATAAGGAATATGTAAGTATTCTGAAAATACAATATTTCCAGTAACATAACTGATGAATGCAAAACAAGATGCAACTAGTATAATAGGAACCGTTGCTAATCCATCCAAACCATCAGTTAAATTAACTGCATTTGAAGACCCAACAATAATAAATAAATAAAACGGAATAAAAAACCACCCAAGATTAATAACTAGATTTTTAAAGAATGGAAAATATAAATTTTTTAATTCAGTAGAATTTGCATGATATGTTAATATATAAATTCCAATTAAAGCTATAATAATTTGAAAAACTATTTTAAATCTAAATGAAACTCCTCCTGAGTTCCCACTTTTTATTTTTTTATAATCATCATATGCACCAAGAATACCTAGGCCTCCTACAATAAATATTAAAAACCAGTTGTAAGGATTTGATAAATCTGACCACAAAAATACTCCTGAAAAAATTCCAATCAAAATTAATACACCTCCCATAGTTGGTGTTCCAATTTTTTTTACAATATGCTCAGTTGGGCCATCAGATCTAATTGGATTGTGAATTTTTCTACTCGCAAAATAATTAATTATTGGGTTGCCAATAAAAAAAACTACAGTCATTGAGGTAAACATTGCTAATCCTGTTCTAACTGTCAAATATCTAAAAACATTAAAAATAGGATAATTATCTACAAAGTTTGAAAATAGACTATATAGCATAAATTTTCCCTTTTTTTATATTCTTGGCGATACTATTTAAACCTGTTGAATTAGAAGCTTTTATCATTAAATGATCATTATTATTTAAATCATTTTTAATCAATTGATATATTTCACTTTGATCTCTTAATATTCGGCCTCTTTTTTTTCTATCAATAGCATAAAAAGTTTCTTTTACATGTCTACCAATTACATAAACCTTTTTTATTGAAGTTTTATTGATAGTTTTAGATATTCTTTTGTGTAATATCTTTGAAAATTTTCCAAGTTCAAGCATATCTCCTAGTACTAAATATTTGTTATTATGGTTTTGTTTATTAAAATTTTCTATAGCAAATTTTAATGATAGAGGATTAGAGTTATAGCTTTCATCAGTTAAATAAATTACTTTATTTTTTAACTTAATTTTTTTTATATCACCCCGTGAAGATGATAAATTAAATTTATAAAATAATTTTTCATCAATATGTTTCAATTCATAAAACTCAGAGATTACAGCTACGGTTGCTAAAATATTATGTAGGTATGGATATAAATTTTTTTTAATTAAAAAGATTTTTGTGAAATTTTTAATATTAATAAAAATTTTATAATTAGTATTTATTGAAATTATTTTTTTAATGTAAATGTCTGATAAAGAATTTTTTTTACTAAAAGAAATAATATGAATATTTTTTCTTAATGCAATTTTTTTTATAAAATCAAAATAATCATCATCATGATTTAATATGATTTTCCCACCTTCTACTATATTGTCTATAATCTCTGATTTGGCTTTAGCAATTTCAGTTAGATTTTTAAAATTTTTAATATGTGCATAAGATATATTAGTAATAACTCCAATATTTGGCTTTATAATTTTAGTCAAATTATCTATTTCTCCTGCTTTATCCATTCCTACTTCAAGAACTGCAAAGTTGTCATTTTTTTTTACATTAAATAAACTCAATGGAACACCAAATTTATTATTAAAAGATTGAGTTGATTTTGTAGTTGGGGCTATTTTATTTAAGCAAAATGATAACAAATCTTTTAAAGAAGTTTTTCCAGAACTGCCAGTAATAGATATAAATTTTGCACTAGAAATTTTCCTTACTTCTTTGGATGCGTTTGTTAAAATACTTAAAGCATTATTTGTTTTAATTTTTTTTGATTTATTAAATGCTCCTAATTTATTTACTATTGCTAAAGAAGCGCCTTGTTTAATAGCTTCATCAGCAAATTTATTACCGTCATTTTTTGGGCCTTTAATTGCAAAGAAAATATCATTTTTTTTTATACTCTTTGAATTTATAGATGCCTTATTTATTTTTAAATTTTTATTAATTAAACTTAAATTACATTTTTCATTTAAGATATTTGCTTTCCAATTTTTAAATAATTTTT
>CACFLX010000012.1 GCA_902567235.1 uncultured Pelagibacteraceae bacterium | reverse complement strand
CCATAACCATTGATTCTATTTCTTTAACGGGAATTTTAAGTTCAAGTGACAAAAATAGTTTGAATCTTGAACTGTCCAATATTCCCGCCATACCAACGACTTTATTTGCTGGAAGTCCTGAATATTTTTGAAACGCCATTACCATAACATCTAACGGATTAGTAATACATATTACAAATGCATTAGGTGCATTTTTTTTTATACCTTTTGCCACCTGTTTTATAATTTTTAAATTTATTCCTAATAAATCATCTCTGCTCATGCCTGGTTTTCTTGGAACTCCTGCAGTTATAATAATTACATCGGAGTCTTTAATATCTTCGTAATTATCTGTTCCAGATAGTTTAACATTAAAACCATCTACTGATGAGGATTGAGCTATATCCAATGCTTTCCCTTTAGCAATGCCGCTTGCAACATCAAACATTACAACTTCATCTACTAGTTCCTTTAAGCCAATTAAGTGTGCAAGTGTTCCACCAATTTGTCCAGCACCAATTAATGATATTTTTTTTGACATATTCTTACTTCATTGTTGGCATAACAAACTCAGGATCTGATCTTAATCCAGATGGCCATCTTGAAGTTATTGTTTTAAGTTTTGTGTAAAATCTCACACCTTCTACTCCATGCATATGTTGATCTCCAAATAAAGATCTTTTCCAACCACCAAAACTGTGGAATGCTACTGGCACAGGTATAGGTATATTTATACCAACCATTCCAATTTTAATATTGCTGGCAAAAGTTCTTCCAACATCTCCATCTCTAGTATAAATACTCGTTCCATTACCAAACTCATGATCATTAACTAGCTTAGTAGCTTCATCAAAATCTTTTACCCTAACTACAGAAAGCACAGGGCCAAAAATTTCTTCTTTATAAATTCTCATATCTTTTTTAACATGATCAAACAAACATCCACCTATATAGTAACCATTTTCATAACCTTGTAATTTTAGGTTTCTTCCATCAACTACTAATTTTGCTCCTTCTTTAACCCCTAGATCAACGTAACCCTTTACTTTTTCTAAATGATCTTTGGTAACTAATGGTCCCATTTCAGATTTTTTATCCATACCTGGGCCAACTTTTAATGCTTCAACTTTTTTTGATAGTTCATTAACTAAATTGTCTCCAATATTTCCAACTGCAACAGCGACTGACTGAGCCATACATCTTTCACCAGCAGATCCATAAGCAGCGCCCATCAAACCATTAACGGCCTGATCTAAATCACAATCAGGCATCACAACACAATGATTTTTTGCTCCCCCTAAAGCTTGAACTCTTTTCTCATTTTTCGCCGCGTTTTCATAAATATATTTTGCAATTGGAGTTGATCCCACAAAACTTACAGCTTTAATATCTTTGTTAGTTAAAATTGCATCAACTACTTCTTTGTCACCATTTATTACATTAAATACTCCATCTGGAAGTCCAGCTTCTTTAAATAGCTCTGCTAATCTAATTGAAATTGAAGGATCTTTTTCTGATGGCTTCAATACAAAAGTATTTCCACAAGCAATAGCCATTGGAAACATCCACATTGGAACCATTGCTGGAAAATTAAATGGAGTTATACCTGCACAAACTCCAAGTGGTTGCCTAATTGACCAACTATCAATATCTGTTCCAACGTTTTCTGTAAATTCTCCTTTTAAAACTTGAGGAATTCCGCAAGTAAATTCTACTACTTCGAGTCCTCTTATTAGCGAACCTTTTGCATCTTCGTATACTTTGCCATGTTCAGAAACTATCATTTTGGTTAGTTCATCAGAATTTTTTTCTATTAATTCTTTGAATTTAAACATAATTCTTGCCCTTTGAATTGGTGGTTTCAAAGACCATGTCTCAAATGCTTTTTTTGCTATTTCTACCGCATCATCTAAATCTGATTTTAAACCTAATATTACTTCTGACTCTTGTTCTCCAATTGCTGGGTTAAATACTTTTCCTCTTCTATCAGATTTACCTGGAATTATTTTTCCATTTACGAAATGTTGAATTAAATTCATGGTTAAAATTATTTAATTAAGTAATTAACCTGTTGCAAGCATTTTTTTTATAGACGCTATTGCTTTTGCAGGATTTAAGCCTTTTGGGCAAGCATTAGTACAATTCATAATAGTATGGCACCTATAAAGCTTTAGTTCGTCAGCAACTTTCTTTAATCTCTCTTTCCTATCTTCATCTCTACTGTCTATAATCCATCTGTATGCTTGCAATAAAACTGCTGGACCTAAATATTTATCTCCATTCCACCAATAACTTGGGCAAGAAGTTGAGCAGCATGCACACATTATACATTCATAAAGACCATCTAATTTTGATCTATCTTCAATAGATTGTAAGTTTTCTTTAGCTTCATTTTTTTTTGAAACTTTTAACCATGGTTCAACTGACTCGTATTGTTTATATAAAGTACTTAAATCTCCAATTAAATCTTTTTGAACTTTTAAATGGGGTAAAGGATAAATATTAATATCACCTTTAATTTCTTTATGAGGTTTTGTACAAGCTAAACCATTTTTTCCATCCATATTCATCGCACAAGAACCGCAAACACCATGGGCACAAGATCTTCTATAAGCAATCGATGGATCTATTTCGTTTTTAATTTTATTTAAAAGATCTAATACTTTGGAAGGACAATTATCCATATCAACTTCATATGTATCTATACGAGGATTTTCATCACTAGAAGGATCCCATCTATAAATATTTACCTTTCTAATATTTTTTGAACCTGTTTTATCTTTATAATATTTGCCTTTTTGAACTTTGGAATTTTTAGGTAAATTTATTTGCACCATTAGTATACTCTTTCTTGGGGTGGAAAGTATTGTACATCATTTGTCAATGTTGATCTATGCACATCTCTATAAGAAATTTTTGTTTCACTTCCTTTACACCAAGATAATGTGTGTTTCATGAAGTTATTATCATCTCTTTTGGGGTGATCTTCTCGTGCATGAGCACCTCTACTTTCTTTTCTTTCATATGCAGAGTCTAATGTAACTATAGCTTGCCTTATTAAATTATCAAATTCTAAGGTTTCAACTAAATCAGTATTAAAAACTAAAGACTTATCTTTTACCGATATTGAATCCATTCCTTCAAATGGTTTTCTTATTTCTTCTACTCCTTCTTTTAAAGTTTTTTCAGTTCTAAATACTGCACATTTTGACTGCATAGTTTTTTGCATAGCCAACCTTAAATCAGCAGTTCTATTAGTTCCATTTCCATTTCTTAACTTTTCAAACCTTTCTAGGCATTTATCAGTCTCTGAATTTGAGATTTCCTCATGTGGAGTTCCAGGTTTTACAAGTTCTGCAGCCCTTTTTGCTGCAGCTCTTCCAAAAACAACTAAATCGATTAATGAATTTGATCCTAATCTGTTAGCTCCATGAACTGAAACACATGCTGCTTCACCAATTGCCATAAGCCCAGGTACAATTTTTTCTGAACCGTTTACTGTTAAAACTTCAGCTTTATAATTTGTTGGAATACCTCCCATATTATAATGTACTGTAGGAACAACTGGTATTGGCTCTTTTGTAACATCAACGTCGGCAAATAATCTTGAAGATTCTGAAATTCCCGGAAGTCTTTTCTCAATTACTTTTGGATCTAAATGATCTAAATGAAGATGTACATGATCTTTTTCTTTTCCAACTCCTCTTCCCTCATTAATTTCAACTGCTATCGATCTACTTACAACATCTCTAGACGCAAGATCTTTAGCTTTCGGAGCATATCTCTCCATAAATCTTTCACCTTTGGAATTCAACAAATATCCTCCTTCACCTCGAACTCCTTCAGATATTAAAGTTCCATGTCCATAGATTCCTGTGGGGTGAAATTGTACAAATTCCATATCTTGCAAAGGTAAACCAGCTCTTAAAACCATAGCATTCCCATCGCCTGTACAAGTATGAGCAGATGTAGATGAATAGTATGTTTTTCCATATCCACCAGTTGCTATAATTGTTATATGAGATCTAAATCTATGAATAGTTCCGTCATTTAAATTCCAAGCTATTAAACCTTTGCACTCCCCATCTTTCATTAATAAATCTAAAGCAAAGTATTCAATAAAAAATTCTGTATTATGTTTTAATGCTTGGCCATACATGGTGTGTAAAATAGCATGACCAGTTCTATCTGCTGCTGCACAAGTTCTCTGAACAGTTTCATTTCCATAGTTTTTAGTCATTCCACCAAAAGGTCTTTGATATATTTTTCCATCCTCAGTACGGCTAAATGGAACTCCATACCTTTCTAATTCTAAGACTGCTCGTGGAGCTTCTTTACACAAATACTCTATGCTATCTTGATCACCCAACCAATCAGATCCTTTTACAGTATCATACATGTGCCATCTCCAATCGTCTTCTCCCATATTACCAAGGGCGGCCGAAATGCCTCCTTGTGCAGCTGAGGTATGGCTTCTAGTAGGAAAAACTTTTGATATACACGCAGTTTTTAATCCAGCCTCACTAAGGCCAACTGCGGCTCTCAAACCCGCACCTCCAGCTCCAAGAACGACTACATCATATTCGTGTTCTATAATTTTATATGAACTCATAAACTCAATCTAAATAATATAAATAATGTTGATATGGGAATTACTATAGCAGACAAATATAGTAATTTATTTGCGACATTTTTTAATTTTTCATTCTCAATATAATCCTCAAAAACCTCACTAATACTTAATGCAGAATAAAAATAAGCAAAAATGATAAATAATGAGAAAATAAATTTTGTTGGTTGGCTGGTAAAAAATAATAATACTTCTTCATAGGACTTGTCGTAAAAAGAAACTAGGTTAAATAAAAACCATAACATTAAAGGAATTAATACAACTGAACTTACTTTTAAAAAAATCCATTTTTTTGTAGCACTAATCATAAAATTATATTTTTTCCTAAAATTAAAATTGTTAAAACAACTGATCCAATTATTGCTATTAAACCAGTTATATTTGAAGTTTTTATCTCAAACCCATATCCTAAATCCCAAAATAAATGCCTAATTTCACATAAAGCTTGAAAAGAAAAAGACCAAATCGTTCCAACAATAAAAAATTTACCTAAATATGTTTCAAAGAATTTTTGAATTAAATCATAATTTGTATTACCTAAAAGCAATAACGCTACCCAAAAACAAATTAAGGTTATAATAATTATATTTATAACGCCAGTTATTCTGTGAGAAATTGAAACTAAAGATGATATATGCCAATTATAAATTTGGATATGTGGCGATAAAGGATTATCATTTTTCATTATTTATTTTTAATATATGCTTCAGCTATTTCAACTGCATTTAATGCTGCACCCCTTAATAAATTATCAGATACACACCAAAGATTAACTGCTTTATTATTGCTATTATCTTTCCTTATTCTAGAAATGAAAGTTTCATTTTTTCCTTCTGCTTCTAATGGAGTTATATATCCTCCATCTTTTCTTTCATCAATTACTTCACAACCTTCTGCACTATTTAAAGCATTACGAATTTTTTCAATAGTAAATTCATTTTCAAATTCTATATTAATTGACTCTGCATGAGAAACTAATACTGGAATTCTTACGCACGTCGCAGTTATTTCAATATTTTTATCTAAAATCTTTTTTGTTTCATTGACCATTTTCAATTCTTCTTTTGTATAGCCTTCGTCTACAAATGTATCAATATGTGGAATTGCATTAAATGCAATTTGCTTAGTAAAATTTTTTGAAACAATTTTTTTACTATCTAACGAAAGTTTAGTTTGCTGAAGCAATTCATCCATTGGAGCTTTTCCTGCGCCTGATGTAGATTGATATGTAGAAATTATTACTCTTTTAATTTTAAATAAATCATGCAATGGTTTCAAAATTATAACAAGCTGAGCTGTTGAACAATTTGGATTTGCAATTATATTTTTTTTCATATTTTTTATATCACTTGAATTAACCTGGGGAACTATTAAAGGAACATCAGGATCCATTCTAAAAAAACTTGAGTTATCAATAACAATAGATTGTTGTGAAGCAGTAGGAGCATATTGTTCAGAAATTTTTCCTCCTGCTGAAAAAAAAGTAATATTAGCTTTTGAAAAGTCAAAGTTTTCCAAATTTTCAACTTCAATATCTTTACCTTTAAATTTTAATTTTGATCCTGCACTTTTAGAAGATGCAACAAAATACAGATTATCTATTGGAAAGTTCTTTTTTTCTAGAACCTCTAATATTTTTCTTCCAACATTTCCAGTTGCACCAACTATTGCTATATTCATGATGATTTAGTTATACTAAATGAAAGGTAAATCGCAAACTTTTCCCTCAAAAGTACTATCATTTATTGATATTTTAAATGTCTGGGAAACTTCGTAGTAGGGCTTATCTAACATTGCGATTCCTATTACTTTTTTAAAATGTGGAGAGTATACAGCAGACCTAAGTTCTCCTATTTTTGAACCTTTATCATCAACAAGATCTACAGATTTTGATACATTTATTTCTTTTGTATCAATTATTACACCCATCAGCTTTTTACTAATGCCTGTTTGTTTAACTTCTTTTAATTTTTCTTTTCCAAGAAAATTGACTTCAGTATCTAAATTTACATATTTATCTAAGCCACACTCAAGTGGGTTATCATTATTATCCATGTCGTTCCCATACGATAGTAAAGCACTTTCAATTCTCTCAATTAAATTTGGGCATCCTGGCTTGACATTAAATTCTTTTCCAACTTCAAATAATTTATCATATAAAGCTAGGCCAGATTTTGTATGTTCAACATAAATCTCATAGCCACCTTGTTTTGACCAGCCTGATCTTGCAATCAAATGTTTTGCTCCAGAAAATTCAAAATAATCAAAGCCAAAGAATTTCATCTCAGTAATTTTTTTTCCAAATATTTTTTCCATAAGCTTAAATGATTTTGGTCCTTGAATAGCTAATATATCAACATTTGGTTCAAATATTTTAACATCAAATTTATTTCCGATTGCTAATCCTTTTGCAAATAAAATTACATCTGAATCTGCAATTGAAATCCACCACCTTTCCTCACTAAGTTTAAGAATTACTGGATCATTTATCAAACCTGCCTGATCGTCTATAATTGGACAATAATAACATCTTCCTATTTTAGATTTTGATAGATCTCTGCAAGTCATTAATTGTACTAATTTTCCAGAATCTTTTCCAGAAATTTCAACTTGTCTTTCCCCGGCAACATCCCAGACTTGTACGTTTTCTTTTAGATGATGATAAGAATCTTCTAAAGATCCAAATGCTGCTGGCAAAAGCATATGATTATAAGATGTATAAGCAGTCACACCTTGCTTCTCAATTCTTGAAGTGTAGGGTGTGCTTCTAAGTCTTCTAGATCTTGCTATAGAATAATTTTTCATATTTTTAAAATTTATTATTCTTTAGCCTTTTTTCTTAGTTCAAATTTTTGAATTTTACCTGTTGATGTTTTTGGAAGTTCACAAAACTCAATTTTTTTAGGAACTTTAAAACCTGCTAATGTTTCCTTACAAAAACTTATTAATTCTTCTTCCGTGACATTTTTATCTTTAACTTTTTCGATAAATGCGCAAGGCACTTCTCCCCATTTTTCATCTGGCTTTGCAACAACGGCAGCAATTGAGACAGCAGGATGTTTTGCCAAAGTATTTTCAATTTCAATTGAAGAAATATTTTCACCACCAGATATTATTATGTCTTTAGATCTATCTTTTATCTTTATGTATCCATCTGGATTTGTAACTACCAAGTCACCAGAATGAAACCAACCATTAGACATTGCTTTATCTGTCGCTTCTTTGTCTTTAAAATAGCCCTTCATTACAATATTACCCCTAATCATGATTTCTCCAATCGTTTTTCCATCCATTGGAACAGGTTTCATTGTTTCAGGATCCATAACCATAGCATCTTCGGTATTGGGATACCTTACACCCTGTCTTGCCTTTATTTCGTTTTTTTTATCTTCTTCGAAAGAATTCCATTCATCATTCCATGCACATTGTAATATATGTCCATAAGTTTCTGTAAGACCATAAACATGCATTACTTCAAATCCTAAGGCCTCCATTTTTTTGAATATTATACTCGGAGGAGGTGCACCGGCAGTTAAAACATAAACTTTGTGATTTAATTTTTTTCTATCAGATTCAGCCGCACCTGTTATCATATTTAAAACAATTGGTGCTCCACCAAAATGAGTGATTTTATGTTTTTCTATTAAGTCGAATATTTTTTTTATATCTATCGCTCTTAAACATATTGTTTTTCCATTCAACATTGGTACTGTCCATGGGTAGCACCATCCATTGCAATGGAACATCGGTACAACTGTTAAAAAATTTAATCTATTTGGCATGTTCCACGCAACAGCACTACCAGTGGACATTAAGTAAGAGCCTCTATGATGATAGACAACTCCTTTAGGATTTCCAGTTGTTCCAGATGTATAACTTAGTGAGATTGCCTGCCATTCATCTTTTGGTCTTTTCCAGACATATTTATCATCTCCAGAATTTAAAAAACCTTCATACTCTTTATCACCAATTTTTTTTAATAATGATTGATCTGCAAAATCATCCTGAATATCTATAATTATTGGTTTTGACTTAATTTGGCTTAACGCCTTTTCAATAATTGAATGAAGTTGTCTATCCACGATTAAAACTTTTGCTTCACTGTGATCTAAAATATATGCAACAGTTTTTGCATCCACTCTACTATTAATTGTATTTAAAACTGCTCCTGTCATTGGAACTGAATAATGAGCTTCAAAAATTTCAGGAGTATTAAATGCCATTACAGATACTGTATCACCTTTACCAATACCAATTTTTTCTAATGCACTAGCAAACTTTGTACATCTTTTGTATACTTCGGCCCAAGTGTAACTTCTGCTTTCATATACCAAAGCTTCATAGTTTGGATAAATATCTTTTGCTCTTTCTAAAAAACTTAATGGAGTTAGTGGAACAAAGTTTGCATCATTTTTATCGAGATTTTTTTCGTAATGATTCATATTATTTAAAGTTAAAGTTCATTATGTATTCACTTCCTGTAGCGGAAGTTTTAAAATGATTTTCCATCCTTGGCAATACTCTTTTAAAATAAAATTTTGCAGTTTGAATTTTATCTTCGTAAAAACCTTTATTACTATCATAATCTCTAAAACTAACCTCCAAAACTTTTATCCACGCATGAGCAATCGAAACAAATCCCAATGCCTTCAAATAATCATTACAAGCAGCACTGGCGTCATCTTTTGAGTTTTGTAATTTTTCTTTGATCCATGATGTAAAATTATTTAATATTTCTATATGAACATTTAAATCATTAACGAAAGGTTTGATTTTTTCGTCTTTAATATTGCAGTCATTTTGAATCATATTTAAATATTTATCAATTATATCCCCATTTTTATTAACTAATTTTCTAAATACTAAATCTGCAGCCTGAACAGAATTTGTACCTTCATAAATTGGGGTAATTCTATTATCTCTATATAATTGTTCAATTCCTTGATCTTTTGTATAACCATAGCCTCCATAAACTTGCATTGCATCGCTTGTTATTTCCATTCCTAAATCTGTAAACATTGTTTTAACCACAGGAGTCATTAAAGAAACAAAATCGGATGCTTCTTGTCTAACTTTTTCATCATTATGATTAAGACTAACTTCTGTTTGTTGTGACAGCCAAAAACAAAGTGCTCTTTCTCCTTCGATTATAGATTTCATATTTAGTAAAGTTTTTCTAATGTCAGCATGATCAATTATATAGTCAGCACCATTAGTAGATTTGCTATTATTAGTTTTTCCCTGTTTCCTTTCTTTTGCGTAACTTACTGAATTTTGATAAGCAATTTCAGAAATACCTAGGCCTTGTATTCCAACAACAATTCTCTCTAAATTCATCATTGTAAACATGGCATTAAGTCCTTTATTTTTTGGTCCAATCATATAACCAACAGCATCATCAAAGTTTAATACGCATGTGGCAGAGCCCTTGATTCCCATTTTGCTTTCAATTGATCCTGTAGAAATTCCATTTCTAGATCCTATTGATCCATCATCGTTAACTTTAAATTTAGGAACCAAAAACAAACTTATTCCTTTAGTGCCTTTTGGAGAATCGGTTGCCCTTGCTATAACTAAATGAATAATGTTTTCTGTTAAGTCATGATCTCCTGAAGTAATAAATATTTTTTGCCCATTTAATTTGAAAGTTCCGTCAGATTGTTCTTCTGCTTTTGTTTTTAATAATCCCAAATCTGTTCCACAAACTGGTTCAGTTAAACACATTGTTCCACTCCATTTTCCTTCAACCATTTTTGGCAAGTATTTTTTTTTTATTTCTTCGGTTGCATGATGATGAATACAATTATATGCACCTATACTTAATTCACTATATAACTTAAATGATAGACTTGCAGATGAAAGCATTTCATCAAAAAAAGCGCTCACAGTTTTTGGCATTCCTTGTCCTCCATATTTAGGATCACAAGCAAGTGATGTCCATCCATCTTCTATAAATTTAGCATAAGCTTCTTTATATCCAGGAGGAGTTCTTACAACTCCATTTTCTAAAATAGTTGGATTTTCATCTCCAGATTTAGCCAAAGGTAAAATTATATTTTCATTAATTTTGGCTGCTTCATCAAGTATATTTTTTACTAATTCAGAATTGACTTCTTTATATTTTTCTATTTCATTATAATTTTTATTATTCCTTAACTTGTCGAAAAGAAACATCATATCTTCAATTGGAGCATTATAAATTGGCATTTTATAAGTTTAGAATAATTGACTAGTTATTGCAATTTTGAAATTATCGCATCACCCATTTCAGAAGTTGAAACTTCCTTCATCCCTGGAGATAAAATATCTTTGGTTCTAAGTTTTTCATCTAGAACAGTTTGAACGGCTTTTTCTAATGCATCTGCTTCCTTATCTAGATCAAGAGAATATTTTAAAGCCATTGCAAAGCTTAATATGGTTGCAATTGGATTGGCTACTCCTTTTCCAGCTATATCGGGAGCTGAACCATGTATGGGTTCATACATTGCTCTTATTTTACCTTCTTTATTTTTTGCTCCTAAGGATGCGGAAGGTAATAATCCTAAAGAACCAGTTAGCATAGAAGCTTGATCAGACAGCATATCTCCAAATAAATTATCTGTAACTATAACATCAAACTGCTTTGGGTTTCTTAATAACTGCATTGAACAATTGTCTGCAAGCATATGATTTAATTCTACATCTTTAAACTCTTTATCGTGTAATTCCTGAACTTCTTCCCTCCAAAGTAGTCCCGCTTCCATTACATTCGATTTTTCACATGACGTGACTTTATTTTTTCTTTTTTTAGCTAAATCAAAAGCAACTCTTGCAACTCTTTTAATTTCACTTGTAGTATAAGTATGAGTATTAATTCCTTCTCGCTCACCATTATCAATTGGCTTAATGCCTCTTGGCTCACCAAAATAAATTCCACCTGTGAGCTCTCTAACAATCATAATATCTAATCCTGAAACAATTTCAGGTTTAAGAGTTGAAGCATCAACTAATTGTTTAAAGCATATTGCTGGTCTTAAATTGGCAAAAAGTTTAAGCTCTTTTCTTAATTTTAACAAAGCTCTTTCAGGTTTTTTTGAAAACTCTACTTCGTCCCATTTAGGACCTCCTACTGCCCCAAGGATTACAGCTTCGCATTCTAAAGCCTTATAAAAAACTTCATCAGTTATAGGAGTTCCGTGTTTATCATATGAAACTCCACCAGCTAAATCTTCATCTATTTCAAAATCTAGTGATTTATTCTTGTTAAACCATTGAATAATTTTTTTAACTTCCCCAACAACTTCTGGTCCAATTCCATCACCTGGTAATAATAAAAATTTTCTTTTTTTAACTTTAATCATTAAATATCCACGGTTTTGATGTTTTTAATTTTTCTTCAAATGATGTAATTTTTTCTGATTTTTTTAATGACAACGCAATGTCATCTAGTCCTTCGATTAAACATTTTTTTTTAAATTGATCTAAATCAAACTTAATTTCATTATTTCCAAAAATAATTTTTTGTTCATTTAAATCTATTTTAATTTCTTCTTTTCTGATTGAATACTCAGAAATTTGCTTTATTTTTTCTTCATCAATTTTAATTGGCAATATGCCATTTTTAAAACAATTATTATAAAAAATGTCTGCATAACTTGAGCTAATTACACATGTAATACCAAAATCAAGTAAGGCCCAAGGCGCATGTTCTCTGGAAGATCCACAACCAAAATTTTTTCCTGCAATTAAAATTTTAGATTCACTAAATGGTTTTTGATTTAAAACAAAATCTTTTATCTCATTTCCTTGATCATCATATCTCATTTCAAAAAATAAGTTTTTTCCTAGACCAGTTCTTTTTATTGTCTTTAAAAATTGTTTAGGAATTATCATATCAGTATCAATATTTACTATTGGTAAATAAGCAGGAATACTTGTAAGTTTATTAAATTTTTGCATTAATTTTGATACTTTCTTACATCATCCAAATTTCCAGAGATTGCAGCTGCAGCTGCCATGCCTGGGCTAACTAAATGTGTTCTCCCACCCCTTCCTTGTCTACCTTCAAAGTTTCTGTTTGAAGTAGAGGCACATCTTTCACCTGGTTTTAATTTATCAGCATTCATCGCTAAACACATAGAACAGCCAGGTTCTCTCCACTCAAAACCTGAATTTATAAATATTTTATCTAAACCTTCTTGTTCAGCCTTTTCTTTAACCAGTCCTGAACCGGGAACAACCATTGCATTAACATGTTTTGCAATTTTTTTGTCTTTTAATATTTTTGCTGCTTCTCTTAAATCTTCAATTCTACCATTTGTACAGCTGCCAATAAAAACCTTATCAATTTTAATATCTTGAACTGAAATATCAGAATTTAAACCCATATATTTTAACGATCTTTCAATTGAATTTTTTTTATCTGGATCATTTTCATTATTTGGATTTGGAACTTTTCCATCAATTGTAACTACATCTTGTGGCGAAGTTCCCCATGTAACCATCGGTTTAATATCTTTTCCCTCTAAATTTATTTCCTTATCAAAATAAGATCCATCGTCAGATTTAAGGTTACTCCAATATTCTAAGGCTTTTTCCCAATTATCCTTTTTTGGAGACATTGGTTTATTTTTTAAATAATCAAAAACTTTTTGATCAGGTTGAATTAATCCTGCTCTTGCTCCACCCTCTATAGTCATATTGCAGATGGTCATTCGATTTTCCACGCTAAGAGTAGAAATTAAGTTTCCTGCATATTCGATTACATAACCTGTGCCTCCAGCTGTTCCAATTTTTCCTATAATTTGTAAAATTACATCTTTCGCTGTTACACCTATTGGCAATGTTCCATTTACATTAATTCTAAAATTTTTAGATTTTTTTTGCACTAAAGTTTGAGTGGCTAAAACATGTTCAACTTCTGAAGTTCCAATTCCAAAAGCTAGAGCTCCAAATGCTCCATGGGTTGCTGTATGACTATCTCCACAAACAATAATAGTTCCAGGTTGTGTAAAACCTTGTTCTGGACCAATGATATGTACTATTCCTTGTCTTTTATCATTCATTCCAAAAAGTTGAATTCCAAATTCTTTACAATTTGAATCTAATGTATCTACCTGTATTTTTGACTCTAGGTCAGAAATTCCTTTTGTTCTATCTGTAGTTGGAACGTTGTGATCTGCTACAGCTAAAGTAAGTTTGGGTTGTCTAACTTTTCTATTTGAATTTCTTAAGCCTTCAAATGCTTGGGGACTAGTTACTTCATGAATTAAATGTCTATCAACAAAAAGTAAAGAAGTTCCATCTTCTTGCTCATGTACAAGGTGTTCATTCCAAATTTTATCGTAAATTGTGTGTGGCATTTAGAAAAAAATTATTTTTTTTCTTCAAGAATATCTTTTTTAATTTCTTCTTTTTTTGTTTCGACTTTAGGAGCATCTTGTTTATCTTCTGTAGTTTTTGTTTTATCTAAAGTTTTTTCCTCAACAACTGGTGCTAAATTTTCTTCATTAACTTCTTCAGGTTTTGATTCAACATCAATACCTATTTTCTTTTTTATTTTTTCTGTAATTCTAGCTGATTTACCTGTTCTATCTCTTAAATAATAAAGTTTAGCTCTTCTAACTTTTCCTGATCTAATAACCTTTATTGAATCAACAATCGGGCTGTATAAAGCAAAGGTTCTTTCAACTCCTTCTCCAAAAGATATTTTTCTTACTTTAAATGATGAATTTAAACTTCTATTTTTTTTAGCAATACAAACACCTTCAAAATATTGAATTCTATCTCTTTTGCCTTCAGTAATCTTTACTCCCACTTTAATTATATCGCCGGGGAAAAATTCTGGGAGTTTTTTTTCTGCAGAAATTTTCTTTACATTTGCAACATTTATTTCATCTATTGTTTTCATGTTTAAATTTATCAATTTAATTCTTTTTATATTTTTGCCACAAATCTGGTCTTCGGTCGCGTGTTATAGCCTCAGATTGGGATAAACGCCAGTCTTTAATTTTCGCATGATCTCCAGATAATAATACATCTGGAACTGTTTTTTCTTCCCAAATTTGAGGTTTTGTATATTGAGGATACTCTAAAAGTCCATTTTCAAAACTTTCCTCATCCACCGACGTTTCGTTACCAAGTACACCAGGTAATAACCTTATAATTGCATCTAGCATCACAAATGCAGCGCTTTCTCCACCAGATAAAACAAAGTCCCCTATGCTTACTTCTTCTATATTTCTTGAATCTATTACCCTTTGATCGACACCTTCAAAATGCCCACATATTAAATTAATAGTTTTCTCTTTGGAAAGTTCTTTTGCTAATTTTTGATTAAGTAATTTTCCCTTTGGACTTAAATAAATTATTTTTTCTTTAGAATTTAAATTTTTATCTAAAGAATTCGCAAGAACATCTGGTTTGATTAACATTCCTGAGCCTCCTCCATAAGTAGTATCATCAACTGTTTTATGTTTATCAATTGCATAATCTCTAATATTTATTGTCTCTAGTTTCCATATTTTTTCAGCTAATGCTTTACCGTACAAGCCTTTTCCTAGTGGTCCTGGAAAAAATTCTGGATAAAGTGTAAATATTCGAGCAAGCAACATTCTTATTTTTTCTCTTCTGCTTTTGGAGCATCAACTTTTTTCTCTTCTGCTTTTGGAGCGTCTGTTGAAGCTTCGCTTTTCTCTTCTTGTGCTTCTTTTTTTCTATCTTTTTTTGGTATAGCTTTTTGAGGATTGTTTCCTTTTGCAGGCATTTCCATCATTTTATTTTCACCGAGAATTCTTGCAACTCTTGTCGTAGGCTGAGCACCTTGACTTAGCCAATATTTAATTCTTTCCTCTTCTAGTCCCACTCTTTCTTTTTTTTCTTTTGGTAGCAAAGGATTAAAAAAGCCAAGTTTTTCAATAAACCTTCCATCTCTTGCAAATCTACTGTCTGCTACTACAATTTTATATACAGGTCTCTTTTTTGTTCCTCCCATAGATAATCTAAGTTTTAACATTTATTCTCCTTTTATTATTTTAGTTGATTAAAAAGCTCTGGAGGTATTCCTTTATCTGTCATACCTTTCAAGTTTCCTTTTGACATCTTTTTCATCATTTCAGACATCATTTTAAATTGTTTTAACAATTTATTGATAGTGGCTACGTCTGTACCAGAGCCATTAGCAATTCTTTTTCTTCTAGAACCATCAATAATTTTTGGGTTCTCTCTTTCCTTTTTTGTCATGGACAAAATTATAGCTTCATTTTGAGAAATAATTGATTCATCAACTCCAGCTTTATCCATTTGAGATTTTATTTTTGAAACTCCAGGAAGAAAAGACATAACACCTTCAATTCCACCCATCTTTTTCATTTGTCTTAGTTGAGTTAAGTAATCTTCCATAGAAAAACTACCTTTTTTTAAATTTTCTTCAGTTTTCTTTAAATTTTCTTCACTTAAGTCTTGGGATGCTTTTTCAACAAGAGATACAATATCTCCCATTCCAAGAATTCTATTTGCAATTCTATCTGGATGAAAAACTTCTATATTTTCGATTTTTTCTCCAATACCTAGAAATTTAATTGGAACATTTGAAACATATTTCATACTAACTGCGGCTCCACCTCTAGCATCACCATCAGCTCTTGTTAAAATAATACCTGTAAGGTTAACTGTATTTTTAAACTCTTTTGCTACTTCAGCAGCAACTTGTCCTGTTAAAGAATCTGCAACAAGGAAAGTTTCTGTTGGTTTAATTATGCTTTCTATTTGCTTAATCTCGCTCATCATTTGAAGATCAATTTGAGTTCTTCCTGCCGTATCAAATAAAATTATCTCTGCTCCATTAAGATTTGCAGCACTAATTGCTCTTCTACAAATATCTGGTGGTAATTGTCCTTCAATTATTGGCAGTGTTAAAATATTATTTTGTTCACCTAGAGATTTAAGTTGTTCTTGTGCGGCTGGTCTATAAACGTCAAGACTAACCATCATAATTTTCTTTTTTTTATTTTTTTCTAAAAATTTTGCTAATTTTGCAGTTGTAGTTGTTTTTCCTGAACCTTGAAGTCCTACCAACATCATTGGAACAGGTGGAACTGCATTTAAATTTATATCTTCATTTTTTTCTCCAAGTAATTTTACCAGTTCATCATAAACTATTTTAACTACTATTTGACCTGGTGATGTAGATCTAATGATTTCTTGACCTAAAGCTTTTGGTTTAACATTTTCAATGAATTGTTTAGCAACATCTAACGTTACATCGGCTTCTAATAGTGCTTGTCTTATGCCTCTAAGCCCTTCATCAACTTGTTTTTCATCAAGTGATGGTGCTTTTTTTAGAGAAGAAAAAACTTCTTCAAATTTATTTGTCAAATTTTCAAACATATTTTCTATCCAGCAGCTATCGCACCAGTGGGCGAACCCTCGCAGACTGGTGTCGATCTCTTTGTTACCAAAGACACCGCAAATTGCTTATTTTGCGGAAACTGCGATAAACTATAATAGAGGTTCAAAAAGTCAATAAATAAGTTAAATATTATTATATGGAATTCAAAGCTTTTAAAATGGATGGTCTAGGAAATGATTTTGTAATCATTGATCAGAGGCACAATTATATTGGGTTAACAAATGACCAGGTTAAAAAAATATGCAATAGAAATTTTATTGGTTGTGATCAACTTATATTTATTAAAAAAAATGAAAAGATTGATGCAGATATGGAATTTTATAATTCAGATGGAAGTGCTTCAGGAGCTTGTGGAAATGGAACAAGATGTGTGGCTTATTTATTATCAAAAGAAAAGAATAAAAATAAAATTATACTAGGTACTGAATCTGGAAATTTAGAATCAAAAATTTTAGAAGAAAAATTGGTAGAAACAAAATTAGGACCAGCAAAAACTAATTGGAATGAGATTCCTTTAGTGGAAGAGTTAAATACTATTAATTTAAAATATAAAATAATCGATAATAACAATAAAGAACATTTTGGTGGTACGGCAGTAAATGTTGGAAATCCACATATTGTTTTTTTTGTTAATAATATAGAAGATTTTAATTTAGAAAAAATTGGACCAGAAATCGAAAACGATAAATTATTTCCAGAAAAATGTAATGTTACTTTAGCAAAGATAAATAATGAAAATCATATTAAAGTCAAAGTGTGGGAAAGAGGTGCTGGACTAACAAAAGCTTGTGGTACAGCTGCTTGTGCAACAGCTTATGCTGCAAAAATTAATGGTAAAATTAAAAACAAAACTGAAATAGAATTTGAACTAGGAAAACTGTCCATCTTCATAGATGAAAGAAAAAATATTTCTATGACTGGACCTGTTTCAAATATTAATCAAATTATTATAAAAATTTAATGGGTATTTTTGAAAAATTTAAATTAGGTTTTAAAAAAAGTGCCTCTACTTTTACATCTGGTCTTAAAGAAATAATTATAAAAAAAGAAATAGATGATAAGACACTTAATGAAATTGAGGATTTTTTAATTCAATCTGATGTAGGTGTCGCAGCATCTGAAGAAATTAGAAATATAATTGCTGAAAAAAAAATTGACCCAAATAAAAATAAAGTTAATGAAATTAACTCAATTCTTAAAAATTATATAATTGATTTAATGTCTCCGTTAGAAAACGAAAATTTTTTTAAAAGTACAAATAATTTAAATGCTATTCTCGTCTCAGGAGTTAATGGAGTTGGAAAAACAACTACCATAGGAAAAAT
>CACFLX010000011.1 GCA_902567235.1 uncultured Pelagibacteraceae bacterium | reverse complement strand
CTTAAAGAAATTGGAATGAATCCTGGAGAAATTAGTAACATCCGAAATATCCTTGGTGATTATGGAAATCCAAAAAAAGATTATCATATGAACTTTGGTGAAGATGCAAAAAATTTAAAAGGAGCCAATAATCCAAAAAACAAATAATTTAAATTAAATATTTTATGAGCACAGAAATAGAAAATTGGGCAAAAAAATATGAAGATCTTACAAATGGTGATGAAACCATTAAAGCCATGGCAAAATATTACACATGCTCTTTTATGTTTGATATGGAAAAAGCAAAAGTAATAATTGAAATGCATGATGGTAAAGTAAAAAATATTAATACGAGTCCATCTCCATTAGATCCATATGATTTTGCCTTAAGAGCTTCAGCACAAACATGGAGAGAATTTGGACAACCTATGCCCAAGCCCATGTATCATGGAATATGGTCTGCAAGCTTTTTAAAAGATCTAAAAATTGAAGGCAATCACTTAATTTTAATGAAAAATTTAAGAAATTTTACAGTTCAATTTGAACTACTAAGAAAAACAGGAGTTCCAGTTTAATGAGTTATTTTAATTTAAAGGGAGAAATTAAATGGTAAAGCACCACGATGTTGTAGGACGTTATGTAACTATAGAAGTAGATGACTGCGAATACAAAGTTTTCTATTTGCAAAACGGAAAAGGAATTCCTTTAGTTTGTCAGCACACTGCTGGATGTCATAACCACCAATGGCGAGGACTTTTAGAAGATGAAGAAATAACAAAAAATTATAATGTTATAGCGTATGATTTACCTAGACATGGTAAATCTGACCCACCACACAATAAAGAATGGTGGAAAGAAGAGTATAAATTAACTGCAGAACATTATTGTAATTTTATTGTGAAATTATGTGAAGCTTTAAATTTAAAAGATCCAATATTTATGGGATCTTCATTTGGAGGCAATGTAGCTCTGCAACTTGCCTTGAGACATCCAAACAAATTTAGAGCAGTTATACCAGTTGAAGCAGCTGATTACGCTCCAGGATTTTATTTGGATTGGTGGAGACATCCACACGCTAATGCAGCACAGGTTTGTGCAAGTGGAACTTGGGATCTGATGGCACCACAATCACCAGATAAAGATAGATGGTTGACTTGGCATTACTACACCCAAGGATCAGAAGCATTTAAAGGAGATTTATACTTTTATTCAGTTGATCATGATTTGAGAAATGAATTAAAAAATATTGATGGACATAAATGTCCAGTAATAATGTTGACTGGCACTTATGATTATTTAACTCCTCCAGAAGCAACAGAAAATACTGCAAGACAAATTAAAGGAGGGGTTTATATAGAAATGACTGATATTGGCCATTTCCCAATGAGTGAAAATCATGAAGTATTTAGGGTTTATTTAATTGAGGCTTTAAAAATAATTCAAGAAAGAACAAACAAGTAAGTATTAACTAAGAGGTTAAATATGAAAAAAGATAAAACAGGTGTTCAGCTAGATTTAGGACATACTAGCACCGATGATTTTATAACTGAAAAATATGTTTTACCTCTGTTAAGAGATGAAAAAATGCGAAACAAGTTAATTGAAGAACACAGAGCATGTCCAGTTGGTAAAGCTGCACAGCCTCATAAAGGTCAGCCAATGGTTGAACATAGTAAAGAATTACAAATAGTTTTAGACAAACTTAGAAGACAACCAATGCATATCAAAAAGTATGTGACTATATGTAAAAAAGATTTTGAAGATTATAGAATTGGAATTGTAACCGGAGTAAGAGGCCAGCCTGTAGAAATTTTAGAAGAGTCATTTTCTTCAGAAGAAGCATGTGAACATGCAATATTTTTAAAAAGAGTTGTAGATTTACTTGAAAGGCACGGTGGATGATTAATTTATTGAGGTTTGCATAATGTTAAGAATTACTGGCTATAGTGATAAGTACCAAGCTTTTCCTGGTGAGGAAATTAAGTTTTATGTTAATGCTGAAAAGAATGAAAACTATGATGTTCAAATTGTAAGACTTATTCATGGAGATACCAATCCCGAAGGTCCTGGTTACAAAGATGAAGAAATTGGAGCTGAGTGCAACAGAACTTTTCAAGGAAGAAATCAGAGAATTCATGGTGGTTCGTATGTAGTAATACCTCAAGATGATAGATTAAATACAACTAGCTTTACTCTACAAGCATATATTTTTCCAACAACTCCAGAAAAAGGTAAACAAGGAATTTTAACTAAATGGAATGATAAAACTAAAAGTGGTTTTGGTCTTTTTATAGATGAGAACAAATGTTTATCAGTCATGATTGGAGATGGAGGGGGCCAGGTTACGACTCTTTCGAGTGAAAAAGAATTAATGAGAAAAGTTTGGTATTTAGTTGCAGCTACTTACGATGCTGAGACAGGAAAATTAAAACTTTATCAAGAACCTTGTGTAACACCTACAAATGGTGGTTTAGGAATGTCTTTACTTCATCCAGCAGATGAGACAACTTCTTATGTTGAGTCAGTAAATAATTTAAAACCAAGATCTAATGATGCACCTTTTTTAATGGCAGCATGTACTCTTAATGATAGATCAGGAAGACATATTCATGGAGGACATTATAAAGAAGCATTAAGTCCAATTGAATTACCAGAACAAACATTAACTTATAATGGTAAAATAGATAGACCAAGACTGAGTAAAAAAGCTTTATCGAAATCTGAAATAGAATCTTTAGCAAGAGGATACAGTGGATGCACATCTGAACTTAGATCAGAGGTAGTAGGAGCATGGGACTTTCATGCAAATATAACAAAAAATATAGCCTCTACTTATATAATTGATACTACATCCAATCATTTAAACGGATTTATTATTAATTTACCTTGCAGAGGTATGACAGGGTACAATTGGACTGCAGATGAAATGGTTTTTCATCACAAACCAGAGGAATATGGTGCAATTCATTTTCATGATGATGATATAGATGATGCAAGATGGGATGTAGACTTTACATTTAAAATTCCTGATATAATTCGAAGCGGAGTATACGCTGCAAGATTAAGAATTAATGGTGAAGAATCCGCAGAAACTGAGGATTTTATTCCGTTTGTAATAAAACCACCAAAAGGAAAAGCAACATCTAAACTTTGCTTTGTATTACCTACGAATAGTTATTTGGCATATTCCAACGACAATCTAGGAACAAATTCAGTTGTAGCACAATTGTTAGCGGGAAAAGTTCCAGTGTTAGCTGCATCAGATTTATATTTAAATGAACATAGAGAGTATGGTTTATCAACATATTCTAAGCATTCTGATGGTAGTGGTGTAGCCATCTCTTCTAGATTAAGACCAATTTTAAATATGAGACCAAAATATAGACATTGGTTATCACCTTCGCTTTGGCAATTAAATGCAGATTTACATTTAACTGACTGGTTGGAAGAGAAAAAAATTGATTTTGATGTAGTAACAGATGAGGATTTGCATTTAGAAGGAGTAGAATTATTAAATCGATACAAGTGTGTTTTAACAGGTTCTCATCCAGAATATAGCTCAGAAAAAATGTTAGCAGCCTATGAGCAATATCAATTAAATGGTGGAAGATGGATTTATTTAGGCTCTGATGGATTTTATTGGATAAGCGAATACCACCCTGACAATCCAAATATAATTGAAGTAAGAAAAGGTGAGGCAGGAACAAGAGCATGGACCGCTAACCCAGGAGAATACAATAATGCTTTTGATGGAAAATATGGAGGAATGTGGAGAGCAAGAGGAAGAATACCATCAAAGGTTTGTGGATTAACTTTTACAGCTTATGGTTTTGATGTCAGTTCATATTATAAAAGATGTCCTGATAGCAAAAGACCAGAGTGTTCATGGATTTTTGATGGAGTTGGTGAAGATGAAGTTATTGGAGATTTTGGTTTAGTAGGAGGAGGAGCCGCAGGTTTAGAACTTGATAGGTATGATTTAGAGTTTGGAACTCCACATAATGCATATTTGTTAGCTAGATCTGAAAATCATACAAACTTAATGATGCAGGTTAATGAGGAAATTCATTTTACAGTAAGAGGTTTCTATGGTGGAGGTACAGAAAACCCAATGGTTAGAGCTGACATGATTTATTATAAAACTCCAAACGATGGAGCTTTGTTTGCGCCAGGTTCGTTGTCTTGGTGCGGAAGTTTATCTTATAACAATTATAATAATAACGTTTCTAAAATTTTAGAGAATGCAATCAAAGGATTTTTAAAAGAAGGGCCATTACCATAATGAACAAACCTCAATTTACAAGGCCAGAAGGAACAGGCGGTAAAAGTGTATTAGGATCTGACAATGTTACACCATTGAATGAATTAGAAAAAAATGCTTTAGGAAATTTAGATGAAGATAAATTAACTGAACTTGCTAAGTGTCTTTTTACATTAAACAATAGACGTTATGGACCTATACCAGGAGCATATATGGTAATGTGTACAAAACCTGGCAAAGAATGGTGTGTGGCGCAACTTAATGCCGATAGAGCAAAACCTTTTATTTTGTTTGAAGATAAAGTTTTTAGTTCAATTGAAAAAGCACAAGAAGAAGCAGAAAGAATTAAAAAAGAGCGTGGCGAGTCAGCGCCAATGCGTTGTACCTAAAGTGAAAGGATTAAATGTCCGAAAAATCTCTTTGGTTATTAATATTTATATTGGTTTATGCTGCATTTTGCTTTTTTTGGGGTGTAAGAGGATCTAATTATAATTCTGATAGTCCAGAAAAATTTTATTTAGCAAATAAAAATGTTTCTTCATGGGTTTTTTTCTTTGCCGCAACAGCAGCCACTTTTTCTGGATTAACTGTAATATCCCAAACAAATTTAATTTTTAATGATGGTTTTCAATATGTAGGAACAGCTTTTATTGCAATAACAGTACCGCTTGGAAGTATATTTTTTTTTAAGCGTCAGTGGATGCTAAGTAGAAAATTTGGATATATTACACCGGGTGAAATGTATTATGATTATTACAAAAGTGACACTATTAGAGTTTTATCTGTTTTAGTAACTTTTTTTATAGCAATTCCTCTTATAGCAGTTTTTTTTGGAGCAACTGGTTATTTAATAAATATTTTAAGCGAAGGTTATGTCTCTAGAGAAATGGGAATGTGGGTAGTTTCTACAATTGTACTTTTTTATGTTACAAGAGGGGGATTTAAATCAATTGTTAGCGTTGGTGTTGTTCAGTCATGGTTATATTTTGTAACTGTAATTGTTTTAGGGATTGTTATTTATTCTTTCATTGGTGATTTAGATTCATTTGGTAAATCATTAGCAAAAATTGCAAGTACTTCAATTAGTTCATGGGGAAATACAAATGGTTATGGTGGTGGAGACTATAACGGATATTTCGCATTACCAGGAGTTATTCAATGGGTTGCGGGTTTAGGTAAAAACGAAGCAGTTGGTGGTCCATGGACAGCAATGATGATATTTACTTTTACAGTAACATTTATGGGAATTGTTCTTTCACCTTCTTTTTCTATGTGGAGTTACTCTGCAAAACACCCAAAAGTATTTTCATATTACCAAGTATGGGGTTCTGCAGTAGTAGTAGGTTTACTATTATTTATTTTTACAACCTTTCAAGGTATTGGTGCAAGTTTGTTAGGAGCTAATCCAGAAATAAACAGTAATGGCTTAGCAATTAGTAATTTACTCCCAGAGATACCAAACAATGATCACTCATTAATAATTTATCATATTATAAATTTAATGGACGAATATGCTCTTTGGGTAACAGGCCTTTTAGCAGTTGGAATAATTGCAGCTCTTCAATCAACAGCTTCAGCATTATTAATGACTTCGGGTAGTATTATTACTAGAGACTTATACAAAGCTTATGTAAACAAAAATATACCTTGGGAAAAAGAACTCGCTGTTGCTAGAATTATTATGCTACTAATTTTTTTAGCTTCACTTTATTTAGCTACGTTTGCTAAACCCGCAATGGTAATTTTTAGTGGAATTTCGATAGCAATAGCTTTTCAGTTCATTATTGTTTTATTAGGATTGTTATGGTTCCCTTGGATTACCAAAGGAGCAGCAATGTCTGGTTTAATTATTGGAATCATTATTGTTATTTTAACCGAAACGATTGGACAGCAAATTACTGGAAACAGATTGCCTTGGGGTAGATGGCCTTTAACAATTCATTCAGGAGTATGGGGTTTAATATTTAACGTATTTATTTGTTTTTCTATTTCTGGTTTTTCAAATATTACAAAGATTGATATGTACAGATCTCATAGACAAAAATTTCATGATTTTTTAAATGATCATATGGGCCTACATCCTAGTAGAACGAAATTAAGATCGTTTGCTTATGTAATAGCTTTAATTTGGTTGTTTTTTGGTGTTGGACCTGGACAAGTTTTAGGTAATAATTTTTTTGGAGAACCCGGAGCAGGATATGAAGCGTGGATTTTAAAAATACCATCTATTTGGGGATATCAACTAATATGGTGGTTTTTTGGAATAGGTCTAATTTGGTTTTTATCTAACAAAATGGATTTATCAACTTTGCCAAACAAGCCTATTCAACCTAATGATTTGTATCAACCACCAGATGAGGTCCAAGGAGAAGTAAATTATATTGACAAAGTTGGCACAGGATATGGGTGGATTTTAATTCTTATAGGAATAGCAATATTTTCAATAGTGTTTTATGTTTACTTTGTATAATAATTTATGACTTTAAATTCTTTTCAATTTAATACAACACCTGGTCTTCGTTATGGAAGCGGTCAAGCAAAAGATTCATGTAATGAAATTTCCAATAAACTAGGTCAAAGTATTCTTTTTATCACCGATAAAGGTCTAATGTCATTGGGCTTAACAGATCAAACTTTAAAAGAATTAAAAAAAATTAGTTCTGTTGAAATTTTTGATGATGTTGAAGCAGATCCTTCCAAAAAAACTCTTCTTAAAGCAATTGAAGTTGGAAAAAAAATTAAAGCAACAGGTGTTATTGGTTTTGGAGGAGGCTCTTCCATGGATGTAGCTAAACTTACAGCTTTAATACTTGGCTCTGGTGAAAATTTAGAAGAAGCATGGGGAGTTGCAAACGCAAAAGGACCACGCTTACCTCTTGTTTTAATTCCAACTACTGCAGGCACAGGATCAGAAGTTACACCTGTATCAATTATAACTGTTGGAGAGGAAGAAAAAAAAGGAGTTTCTTCATCAATAATATTACCTGATTTAGCTATATTAGATCCTGATTTAACTTTAGGTCTTCCAGCAGGCACTACAGCAGCAACAGGAATTGATGCTATGGTCCATGCAATTGAAGCATACGCATCTTCAAGTAAAAATAATAATCCTATTTCAAAAATGTTATCAATAGAAGCTTTAAAATTACTTGGTGGATCTATAGAGAGGGCAGTATTTGAAGGTTCAAATGTTGAAGCAAGAGGAAATATGTTAATAGGAGCAATGTTAGCTGGCAAAGCGTTTGCTAATTCTCCAGTTGCAGCAGTCCATGCTCTTGCATATCCGATTGGTGGAACTTTTCATGTTTCTCACGGACTTTCAAATTCTTTGGTGTTACCATATGTCCTAAGGTTCAATAGTGTAGATTCAAAAGCTTCAAAAGATTATGCCGAACTAGCTCCATATGTTTTTCCAGAAATAGATACTAATAGAGGAGCTCAATCTGTATGTGCAGAATTTATAGATAAATTAGAAAGTTTATCAAAAAAATTAGGATTACCACAAAAGTTAAGAGAAGTGGATATTCCTAAAAATGCGTGTGAAAAAATGGCAAAAGATGCAATGAAACAAACAAGATTGTTAGTTAACAATCCAAGAGAGGTGACAGAAAAAGACGCACTTAACATTTATCATTCAGCTTGGTAGAATAAAATATATATGAAAGAAAAAGATAAAGATATTTTTGAACAAACAACAAAGTTTAATACTGGTATTAAATTATACATGTTCCAAACAGGTGTAATAAAAACAAAATTAAAATTTATAAAAATGAATCAAGGCGAAGAACCTTATGAAATTCCCGTGCCATGGTTTTTAATCAAACATCCAGAAGGAGACGTAATTATTGATGGAGGAATGCCAATAGAGGCAGCGCTTGATAAACACAAACACTGGGGCCATGTTGTTGAGGCTTACGACCCAGTTATGAAAGCGTCAGAATGGTGTAAAGACATGGTAAAAAGCGTTAATACGAATCCTGAAGATGTTAAATATGTTATACAAACACATCTTCATCTTGATCATTCAGGTGCTATAGGGCATTTTCCAAATGCAACACACATCACTCAAAAGGTAGAATATGATTATGCTTATAATCCAGATTGGTTTTCGCAACCGGCTTATATAAAAGCAGACTTTGATAAACCAAATATACGTTGGAAGTTTTTACAGGGAAGAAAAACAGATTTTTATGATGTTTATGGAGATGGAGTTATAAAATTAATATTTACACCTGGGCATACACCAGGTCATCAATCTGTATTAGTTAATCTACCTAAAACTGGTTATATGTTATTTACCGGTGATGCATGTTATACAGGAGACCATTGGTGTGATAAATGCTTACCAGGTTTAGTAGCATCTTCATCTGATGCTGCAGATTCAGTTAAAAAATTAAGACAAGTTGCAAAAGAATATAATGCAAAAGTTGTTTGGGGTCATGATCCAGTTACTTGGTTAGATTGGAAAAAAGCTCCAATGTTTTATTACGATTAGTTTTAAACTGGAACTGTTGATTTCATAAATTGATTTTTTATAAATTTTTCAAACCAGGCAGATAGATCTTTATTATTTTTTTTCCACTCATCATTGTATCTAAAGATTGTATAATCTAGCGCACATCCTATTGTTATTTGATCCATAGTTAAATTATTTTCATCATAATTGTTCCAATTACTTTCTAGCCATTCAATGGTTCTTTTAATCCTAATTTCTTGTTTACTAATAAAATTTTTACTCTTTTCATTTTCTGGTCTTATAGTTTCCATTCTTCTTTCTAACACTGCTTCCATTAAACCATTAGCGATAGAAGTTACATTCATTATTTGCCAATAATTTTTTTTTGGAAACAAAGTATTTTTTTTTGAAATCGAATCTAGGTATAAACATATATTATCACTATCTGTAATTGATTCCTGTCCAACTAGAAGTGTTGGAATTTTTCTCAATGGATTATGTTTATCTAAAAAATCAGATTCATATACATTTATAATTTTTTCTTCTAAATTAATTTCTTGTACTAAAGCTGTAATTTTAGTCTTTCTTCCAAAGGGAGAATTTGGACCATTGTATAATATCATTTGGTCTTGCATAAGATTTATAATTTACAAATTAAAGAAAATATATTGATTACTAGAAAAGTTGTAATTTCATCTTTTAGTTCCTCGTAATTTACATATCTTCGGTCTGTAGAAGATAACGCAATATCAACCAAACTTTTTGTTTCTTCTTCAGATATACCTATATCATCTGAAAGATTTTTGATTAATTTTAAGTATTCAACTTTCTTATTTGTCATTCAATTATTACCGCAACTGTATCTGGGTCAATACCTTCCTGATCATTCACAACATTAACTTTTATTACTGTTCCATCAACTGGTGAGTCATGATGTACTTCTGTTTTCATTACTTCCATAATAAATAATGTATCTCCTTTTTTAACTGTATCACCTTCTTTAACTAAAACTTTCCACATATTTCCAGGTACAGTTGTTTTAACTTCTGTTGTCATAAATATCTTTAATCTATCTAATCAAAATATCTAATTTTAATTGATTTCATTCCTCTTCTTTCCATTAATTTAGTTCTTATTTTTTCATTCATTCTTTCTTTGTCAAAATCAACAATCTTTATATGATCAATTTTAATTTTTTTCTTTTTGTCATTTAAATCAGTACCTTTTTTTGACGATATCACACTAATTTCAGTACAAATTTGAGTTTGTTCTGATCGTAATTCTTGAGCTTTATCAACAGATATTTTAACAAAATTAAAACTATCACCTGGTTTTGCTTGGCCAAGTTTCCAAAAAGATGCAGAAGGAACAGTGTAAGGAACAATAAATCCACCCATACTAGGACCGTCATTGACTAATATAATTGGAGTTTGTCCAGCCAAGTTTATAGCTCCTGCAGGATATCCTTGATCAATAATGTTCGAAGGAAAAGTTCCATGCTCTAATCCTTTATTAGTTGCTTTTTCAGCAAAAGACCATTTTGGCCCATCTAACCTATATCCTGTTCTGTCACTTTTAGACTGAAGTTTCCAGTCAGCATTTAAAAACATTTTATGACCTTTGTCATCTACCCAATCATCATTTGGTCCTTTAACAACTTCTATTGACCATTTTTTATTTGTAGACATTACTGGGATAGAATCTTTTTTAATTTTTCTTCCAGGATATGACTTAGATTTATTTAAAGGAATAATTTGACCATCTTGTATTGCTTTACCGTCTATTCCACCAACCCCTGCTTTGTGAAAAGTAGATCTTGAGCCAAGCCAAGGCGTGGTATTTATCCCACCAGAAAAGGCAATGTAAGCTCTTGCACCTATTGTTGCATATGACATTTCTAAAATTTGATCTTTTTTGACTGCCAAACTTTCCCACAATGGAACAAGCTTTCCATCTATCTTTGGATGCATGTTAGCTCCAGTTATTGCAATAATTCTATCACTATCAAATTTAAGTGTTGGACCCATAAACTGACACTCTAATGCAGCTGCTCCAGATTCATTTTCCACTAAAATATTTGCAAGCCTAAAAGACCAACTATCCATTGGACCTGAGGAAGGAAAACCTTGATTTAAAGTTCCAATTCTTCCAGGATAATCCTGAACGGATGTTTCTAAACCTTTTTTAATTACTTGAACCATATTTTATTTAAAACCTCTTTGAATGGTCAATCGTTTTTAACCAACTTTTATAATTTTTTACGGAGAATTTTTGATATTCAACAATATTATAATTATATGTTCCATCTTTTATTTTGTTTGATACATGGTCAAACTCTTCATAAGTAGTAGGTACAAATTTTACTCTGTCACCAGGTTGAAAAAGACATATGTTATTTTCAAATACTGGAAAACTTTTTTTGGTATCCCATATAGGAACAGGGATAATTCCAAAAATTTGATAACCACCTGGTAAACGATCTGGGTAAATACAAGTTGAAGCACCACCCATGCCAACAGTTCCTTTTGGAGTCCAAGTTCTTGGAGGGTTATATTTTGGAACAGTCAGCTTACATCTTGGATCAAGAGCCATCATAAACGGAAGACCTGGCCAAAAACCTATTGCAGCCACCCAATATTCTGTACTTGAATGAACTCTTACAAATTGATCAATATTTTCGAGATTATTTAATTCTGTTATAAGTTCAGGATCAGGCTTCTTTTTAGCTATTTTATTTGAATAATCTTCAATACATTCCTTGGTCCATTTATCTAAATAAACAGTTGGAAAAGAAAAGATTCTACTATTTATTTCTATTTCATCTGAAGGCCCTAATGAGTTGATTAGGGATATGAGTTCATTTTTTAATTCATTAAATTTTATTTCTTCAGGTTCATAATGAACTATCATAGAAGCAAAACATGGAGATGTTTCGTAAACACCTTTAACTTTATGGTCTTTTATTGCCTTTGCTAGATTTTGAGCGGTAAAATTTAGCTCTAAATTCATTACGTTTCCAAATTCAATAAGCATATATTTATCACCAGCAGGTAAGAACTTAGGAGTATCGTAAATTTTGCCTGGAACGTTATTTACTTCAGTTTTCTCATTAGTTTTCTTCTTATTATTTTTTGACGAAACTATATTTTCAAATTCCTTTAAATCTTTATCTGTATAATCTTGACCATTTTTAATTTTTGGAGTTTTTGAAATAATTTTTTCAAATGCTTTTACATCTTCGTCGCTATATTTTTGTTCATTATTTTTATTTTGCTGCTTGTCTTTTTTGTTAATTTCTTTTTTTTCTGTAAATAAAGTTAAATTATTTTCAATAAATTTTGTATTAAAGTCTGCATCCTCAAAAGTTTTATTTTGTAGAACAGATATCAAAAAAGATTTATTTGTTTTAATACCTTCGATTTCAAAATCTTTTAAAAAATTTATCATGTTATTAATACTTTCAGTTCTATTTGCACTTTTAGAAATGATCTTTGCAATCATCGGATCGTAATAAAAAGATATTTCATCTCCCTCATCAACACCAATATCTAACCTAATATTTGTTAAACCTATGTTTGGAATTTTAAGTTTTGTAATTTTTCCTGGAGAGGGCAGAAAGTTTTTTGAAGGATCTTCTGCATACAATCTACATTCAACTGCATGACCGTTCTTATTAATTTTATTTTGTTCTGTTAAATCAAGATTAATACCCAATGCAAACTTAATTTGCATTTCTACTAGGTCTGAATTAGTTATACTTTCAGTTACAGGATGCTCTACTTGAATTCTTGTATTCATTTCTAAAAAGTAGAATTTTTTTTCATCCACATCGTAGATAAATTCTATTGTTCCAGCACCTTCATAATTTTGATTGCTTGCAAAGTTAACTGCACTTTGTGCCATTTCATTTAAAATTTTTCTATCTATTTTTGGTGCTGGACTTTCTTCTATAATTTTTTGAAATCTTCTTTGTATAGAACAATCTCTTTCAAAAAAATGCACAGCTTTTTTTTTACCAAAACCAAATATTTGTATTTCTATATGTCTTGCATTTTTTATAAATTTTTCTAAAAATACGTCACTGTTACCAAAAGCTTTCTTAGCTAAATTTTTTGTTTTTTCTATAGATTTAATTAATTCTCCATAATCATTAACAATTTGCATTCCTATTCCGCCTCCTCCTGCACTAGCTTTTACTAGAATAGGAAAACCAATTTCATTGCATTTTGTTTCTAAATCTTCTTTTTCTAAATCCTTATTATTTAAGCCTGGACAAATAGGTAAATTACTTTTTAAAGCTAAATCCCTTGCTATATCCTTGTTACCCATTGAGACAATTGTATTTGGTTTAGGTCCTATCCAAATAATTCCAGAGTCAATTACTTTTTGGGCAAATTTTTCGTTTTCTGCTAAAAAGCCATAACCAGGGTGAATAGCGTCAGCTTTTAATTTTTTGGCTGCTTCAATTATTTTATCTGCATTTAAATAGCTTTCCTGAGCTTTCGATGCACCGATGTGAATTGACTCATCAGCTTTTCTTACATGTTTACTGTTTTTATCTATATCAGAATAAACCGCTATTGAGTGAAACTTAAGTTTTTTACAACTATCGATAATTCTACAGGCAATTTCCCCACGGTTTGCAATCAGAATTTTTTTCATACTTTTTATTTTTTAAGTGCTTTTTTTAAACTTTTGATGATTTCAACAGCATTCGGAGTATCTGAATGAACACAAATAATATCACATCCAACATCTGTGTCTGTACCACTCGTATTTTTAACTTTTTTTTCTTTTATAGCTCTTAAACAACGTTTCACTGCTAACTTACTGTTATATTTTGCATTTTTCCCTTTAGCTATTACAAGTTTTCCATCTTTGTCATAATCTAAATCAGCATAAAATTCTGCGATAAAGTCTAACTTTCTTTCTTTTTTGTAAATTTTTTCATGAACTGTATTTGCCATACCGTAAATACTGACATTAAAAGTTTCAACTGCATCTGCAATAGCTCTTGCAATCTCTTCATCTTTTGAAGCCATAACATATAAAGATCCATGAGGCTTTATATGGTTTAAAGGCATATTATACTCATCTAAAAAAGCTTTAAGAGCACCGACTTGATACATTATCATATTTTTTAAATCTAATTTTGGCATCTTCATTTCTCTTCTTCCAAAGCCTTGTAGATCAGGAAAAGAAGGATGAGCTCCTACTTTTACTTTATTTTTTTTTGCTAGTTCCACTGTTTTTCTCATATGATTAGGATCTGATGCATGAAAACCACATGCAACATTAGCGACATCTATCAAAGGCATTATTTGTTCATCATTTCCTGCATTATAAATTCCAAAACTTTCTCCCATATCACAATTTATTTTTGTCATTTTTTCTCCTATATTTGTGACCTTATATGTGGCGACCTAGCGTAAAGCGCTACCATTGGTATAATCAATAATCCTAGAATAAATTGTTGAGCTTCCCAACTCAAACCCCATCCAATCAATACAGTTGTTACTATTTGTAAAATTAAAACACCTATCACACTTAGTCCATATCCTCCATAACCACCTAATAATGATGTACCCCCAATTACTACTGCCGCTATTGTTGTAAATAAATATATATCTCCCGCTCCAACAAATCCTCCACCACTCCAACCTAGAAGAAGCGCTCCAGTTAAAGCTGCAAAAAATCCACTTATAACATAAGCTCCAATCCAATAACCTCTTTCAGAAATTGATAGTCTTGAAGAAGATAATCTACTACCTCCTAAAGCGTATAAATGTCTTCCCCATTTTGTTAACCGCAGACCAACAATGATTATTATACTTGCAACTATCCAAATAATTACAACAGGAGGTATTGGAAGACCAATAGTTTTACCATTCATGGATGCTAAATTGGTCATCCACGGAGGCACTACACCAAAAACTGTACCAGCTGAAAAAGTTCCCATTGCTACAAGTATTTGAACTCCACCTTTAACAAAAAACCCAACACCCAATGTTAAAATTAAAGCTTGTCCTTGCAATCTAAAACTTAAAATTCCATTTACCAATCCTATTAAAGCACCAAGTAATAAAATGGCTACACAAGCTAGCCATGGTGGAACTCCCTTAGAAATTAATGACATTAGCGCTACATTCATAGAGCCAATAACAAAAGGGATAGATAAATCTAAACCACCTAACATCGCAACAAAAGTTTGTCCTACAGTTGCTAAACCAAGAAATGCAGCAAAAACTAACATCGATTTCATATTCATTAATGTTAAGAAACCAGGGATTGTTAAAGATCCAATTATAAACAATCCAATTAAAACAGATATACCAACAAAAACACTTTTTGTTCCCTTAATAAACCTGCTTATGACCCCCATAAAAATTACAAACGCAAGGAAAATTAAAAAAGAAACTAAAGTTCTTCCAGAAAAGAAACTTTCAGCAATAAAAGATACAAATATAAATATTAAAATTACTCCAAGGAAAGCTATAGTTTTCCATTTATGTTCTCTAATATTTTTAAAAAAGAAATTTTCTTCGTCTTCACTGTTTTGCCTTTTTTCTTCTTCTTTAGGCATTTTAGTAAATATATTTTGTTTTAAATCTTCATTAATCCATCTTACAGAAAAATGGTACCATCCCCACAATATTAACCCTGTTACGGCTATAGAGTATGCAACAATATTCATCCAATCGGCTCCATCGAACCAACCAAGCACTGCAGTACCAATACCGCATAAGACTGCAAACAATAAACCTAATCCTTTAAAGAAAAGAAAAGCAGATCTTTTCATATTATTTTACCTCTTCCCATTGACTTAATTTATTGTCTCTAGCTATTTTTTCTCTGTATATTGTCATGAATTGCCATACTAACGGAGTAAGCGGTATCCCAATTATAAATACAGCTATAATTTTATAAAACGAGTAGCCCACAGAATAAAATATTCCTGACCATAAAAGACCTGCAAAAATAACAATATACATATATGGAGCAAATCTTTTGTAACTAGCTTTTTGTCCCATGTTTAAAAATAAAAAATATTGTACTAAAAAAACTGCCAAAATACTAAACGCTACTTGTGAATAGCCTGAATTTACTGTCTCATAGAAAAATCTTTTTGTAGCTTCGTATTTAATTTGAGATAGATCACCAATATTTAGCTCACTTATTATTCTTGGTTGATAAATTGTTGTATCGCTTGGAACAAATGTATTTCCACCTATAAAATAAGTAGAAATTATTGCCAGCACACCAAAACCAAATATATAAACATTAGTTAGATTCTTTATTTTGGAATGAGCAAATGGAGCCGTAATAACAAACAAGAGCAGACTTACTAATATTACACCATATCCTTGAATACCAAAAAAGCTACTATCTGGACTTTCAATTAAATTATTATAAGACACTCCTTTCAAAACAATTAACGATAATGCTGCTAGGAAAAAAAGCATTGCTGTAGATTTTGTTCTGACATTAAATTGTGGTAGCATTGTAATGACCAAAAGCGAAGCAAGCAGCACAACTCCAGCTAAATAAACTATGCTGTATGTAGTTCCAGAAATAAGAACACCATCTGAAATATTAGGTAAATAATTTATTTTTTCTAAACTAAAATATTGAGGTGCAGAAGTTTCAATACTACTTGACTGATTAGATTGTAAAGTTATTAACTCTGTGTCTTTTAACAAGTCTTTTTCTTTATCTTCTGGGTCAAATATTAAACCTGCAACCATTATAACCACAACAACTGCAAAAGTGATCGTTGAAGGACTCCTATGAACAGCTAATAAATAAAGCAATAAAGCAGCACCAGCTATTCCTAGAATTACATAAAAAACAATTGTCCCTGGTGTTTCAGTAAATTGAACTACACCATGTCCTGCAAGAGAACCACCTTTTGCAGCACCTGTACCAGTAGTTGTTCCTTCTTCTCCCTCTTCAACAATAATATTTCCTGTTGCATCTACTTTTCTTATTTTTGCTCCTCTTCTGTCATCATCCTTTTCTTCATCAACAACTTTTTCAACAACTATTGGCTGATCATATACTTGATGAATTACAACAAACAATCCAGCAAAAGCCATAAGAATAAAAAAGACCATTACAGACAAACCTCTTGTTACCCTTGTAACGTAAGGCAGTATCAAACTAACTAACAAAGCAATAACTAAAACTGCTCCATAAGATAAATCAGATACAAAGCTTTGAAGTCTTTCAAATTTAAAAGTTACCAAGATGTAATTAATAAGATATAAATTTAAGGCACCTAAAATTGCACCAAAAGCACCCCCACGACCTCCCGCGAGACTTGCTCCTCCTAAAACTAAAGCCGTTATACCTAACAATGTATATTTGGTTCCTTGCAAAGGATCTCCAGAACCAACAAGAGCAGTAAAACATATTGCAGACAAAGCTGCAAAAATTCCTGCTATCATATGAGCAACTATTCTTACTAAATTAATTTTAACTCCACTTGTAAAAGCAGCTCTTTCATCTGCTCCCATTAATTTTAAATGACCCCAGAATGCAGTATGAGTAATTATATAAAACAATATTGTTGCTAAAATCATTAGAAGGAATATTTCATTAAAAATTGTAAAACCTTCTCCCCAAGGAATAAGCCAATCAGGCGCTATCCCTCCTGGTCTTGGCAAAATTACAATATTGATTCCCGCAAAAGCTAAATATCCTGCTAGCGAAACAATAATTGGAGATACTCTTACAAAACAAACAATCAAAGCATAAAACAGTTGCCAAATTAAACCCATTGCAATCGCATAAATAAACCATCCAATAGGTGTCTGTAAGAAACCTGCGGCATACAATTGAATACTACTTACATTTATAAATCCCATAAACGGACCAATTGATAAATCAACCCCACCTCTTCCTGCCATTGCTATAAATGTTAACGCATAAGTCGTTAAAATTAATGGAGCTGTAAGCATTATTGCACTTCCTATTCCAGATTGAGAAATAATTATTGGACTTCTAATTAATGCAAAAATTAATAAAGAAAAGAAGATGAATATTGGAACCATTAGATACTTGTTTGAAGAAGTATCAACGCTTGATCTGTAAGTTTTTTTTATTTTATCTACTATTTCCATACACTAATCAAAATAAACAATTTTTATTTTTTCAATTCCAATTTTATTTTTAAGTTTTTTTCCTACATCTTTTAATTTACTGTAGTCAATAACTTTAATTTTTTTGTTTTGTTCTTTTATTTTTTCATCACTATTTTTTGTTTGGATTATCTTATTAAATTCACCATAGTCACTTGAATTATAAGTTACTTTAGAATTTATATTTTCTTTATCTTCATGTGTTTTATTATCATTGTACTCAGCGAAATTGTTTAGTTGATCAAATTTTTTAAAGTCTGAGGAATTATAATATTTTACTTTTTCATTAATATCTTTTTGGTTTAACATAGATATATTTTCATTAGTTTTTAGAATATTATTAAAATAATTTTTATCAGAATTAGAGTAGCTAGTACTATAATTTTTGATTTGAAAATTTTTTACATTATCAGACTTAAATTTTTTAAAATTATTTAATTTTTCAAAATTAATTTTATCTTCTTCATTATAATAATTATTTTTATTTTCTTTTTTCATTAAAATGTTTTTATTTTTATTTTTGTTTTATTTTCATTATTATTTTCCTTATCGAAATCTACTACTTTTAAGATTTTCTTTTCTGGAATTTTATTATCAATGTTTCTATTAGGTGTAGGCATCAAAGGTGTATTTGATTTACTTGAGATAGTTGTTTCACCAATACCAGCAGTTTGGCCAAACATTCCCTCTAACAGAGTGTCTGCATTAACTTTTTCATTTTCAAATATATCGAATACTGTTCCATTTCTAAAAACCATTACTTTAGGACAAAGCCCTATAAATTCTTCAAGTTCACTAGATAAAAAAACAACTGTATTACCTTCCTCAACATAATTTCTTAAGTGAGTATATAAATCTCTTTTTGTGCTTACATCTATGCCTCTTGCAGGGTCATTTAATATTAAAATTTTAGGATGTTGAGCAAACGATCTTGCTATCATAACTTTTTGCTGGTTACCTCCACTAAGAGAGCCAATTAAATTATCTCTTGGTCCAGTTTTTATGCTCAGTCTATCTACTTCCCAGTCAAAAATTCCATTTAACTCTAGCCAATCAACAAATCCTAAAAAACCTCCTCTGCTAGTTTTTTTATAAAGAGGAACTACTAAGTTTTCGTAAATGCTTAAGTTAGGAAGTATTCCTTCTTTTTTTCTATCTCCAGAAACAAAAGATATCCCATTATTTTTTGCATTATCCAAAGAATTATATTTTACAAAATTTTCATTGTTGTCCAAAATTTCGGTAATACCTCCATGAGCCTCCTGTACACCCGCTAAAATTTTTACAAAGTCATCTTGTCCATTTCCGTCTAACCCTGTTACACCTACTATTTCTCCTTTTTTTACTTCAAAATTTACAGGCTTGCTATCAGGCCAAACGACTAAATTTTCAGCTCTCATTACGACTTTATCAGTTTTAGTTTGTATAGATGCAGATTTACTTTTTTCCCCTGTTTCTGCTCTTCCAGTCATTAGACCTATTAAATTTTTTTCATTAAGATCTTTTTTTTCCAATACACCGACATCTTTGCCGTCTCTCATAACTGTTGCTTTATCACTTATTCTAACTAGCTCCGCAATTCTGTGAGTAACGATAAATACAGCAACACCTTTGTCTCTTAATTCTCTCATTTTTTTAAACAATCTTTCAGTTGAATCGAAGTCAAGTGCTGCAGAAGATTCATCCAAAATTAAAACCTTAGTATTTTCACGCAAGAATGCTCTTGCAATTGTAATCCATGCTTTTATAGGTAATGATAGATTAAAAGCTTGAGTATAAGGATCAATATATTCACCAACAAGATCTTCCATTATTTCTTGCGCTTTTAAAACTTTTTCTCTTTGAGTTAAATTTTTGTACCAAAAATCATCTGATCCAACGAAAAGGTTATCAACAACCGATGCTTCTTCTGCAATCATAACTTCTTGAAACACAGTTGCTATACCCATATTTCTTGCCATAACTGGTGATGTTGGTGTGTGACCTAATACAGAAACCTTACCTTTATCAATTGGTAAAACTCCTGACATTACTTTCGCTAAAGTACTTTTTCCACATCCATTACCACCGACTATTGCGTGGATCTCACCAAAGCTTGCGTTAAAATTAACACCATTTAATGCTCTAGTTACCCCAAAATATTTATGAACATCTTGGACGTAAATGTCACCTGTAATTTTATTTGATTTATCAGACAACACCTCTTTAGAGGTGTTGTCTTTCATATTTTTTTCAGCACTCATACTTTAACTTAAGTATTAGTGAGATTTAGGATCGTATTTCTCCGGATCAGATGGATTATCAAAGAACGCTTCCACATAAGATCTTGGAGCCCATTTTTCCATTCCTGGGTTATCCCAACCAGTAGAATTTCTATCACAATCTTCATTTAAGATTGCTTTAATCTCATCGAAATTCTTAGTTGCAGGACCAACCAATATAGATTGGATTCTAGGACCTTGACCTTGAAGTGTTCTAATCATTACTTCCATACCTAACTCGATCTCATCTCCTGGAGGCCATGCATATATCGCTTCATCGATATAGTCTGGGTTATTTCTCCAATAACAAAGAGCTCCCAACTCTCCACCTAATGCAATTGGTGGAATTGGATCAAGTCCTGACTGAAGTAGGGCTTGTAAAGTTCCTGTCTCTCCTGAAGATTGAACTGCAATACCATCAACTTTTTTTGTATTAGTTGATAGCCATTGTGAAAGTTCCTTCTGAGCAATTTGAGAAGTCCAGTTATGTGCTAATTGTCCAACAACATTAACATTTGGATACTCATCAAGTGCAGCTAATACACCTTTGTTCTGTTGGTCAGATGCTGAATAGCCAGGAATTCCTTCCATAACTATCACATTACCTTTTTCACCAATTAACTCAGCCATCCATGCACCAACATAATAACCAACCAATCTGTAGTTAACAGATGTATTGATCGAATATGGAGATGTTGTAAAGCCTGTAAAAGATAAAGTAGGAATACCTTTTTCCCAACCGTATTTAATAGTAGTGTTTAAAGCTGTAATGTTAGAACAACAAATGATAATAGCATCAACTTTTCCACCATCTATCATCTGTCTCATTTGTTGAATCTGTAAAGAGTCATCCAAATTTGATTGTGTAATAACAATTTCATCAACCATTCCTAATGCTTTCCACTTAGGATAAACAACTTCCATTAAACGCTCCATTGCTCCTTTTCTCCAAGTGTTTCCAGCGTAAGTACTAGCATAACCTATTGTCCAAGGCGGTTTTCTAGGGCTTTTCCACTTTCTCATAACAGCTTCGCCTAGTGGCTGATCACTATCCATAAAGTCCATGTTGTAAACGTAATCTCTCATGTCTTGAGGAACTTTACTTAAACACTCCTTACACAATTCACCTGCAGAAGCAGAAGAAAAAATTCCAAAAAACCAAGAGAAAAGAACAACATATAACATTTTCTTTATTTTCATAATGTTCCCCTTTCCTTAATTAATAATAAGTATCTCACTAATGAGCGAATATTTCTATAATTATGAATTTCTGTTTTTTATATATATTAATTAGACCTAAAATTTTTGTTTGTTTTTAGTACAAAAAATATACTAAGTTGAGCAGAGAAATAATTAATATTATATTCTAATAAGAGTTGTATAAATTAATATTTTTGATTTATTTTGTTATGAAAAAATTTTTTTTAGTTTTAACTTTTTTTTTGTTTTCTACCACAAGTCTTTTTGCAGAATATAGACTTGAACCCGTAAACTGTACTTTAAAAAAAAAAGATAATTGTGGAGCTTATTTATATAATACCAAAACAGGTTCAACTTATTTTTGTAATTCTACTGAGTGTAAAGAAATATTGGAAGCGATAGAAGAAGTCGCTAGTGAAGAAGGGTCATCAGACTCAAAAAAATCTAAGATACCTAAGAAAAAGAAAAAAAAGAAATCTAAAATTCCAAAATTCAAAAAAACAAATTAATTTATTCTGTTTTTTTTGAATGCGAAATTGATACTTCTATTGCACCTCTAATTTCATTACAGAAATTTAAATCATCACCTAAAAATGTTCCTTTAAAAAAACTTTTATTAACGGCACCATTTTCTTTCATAAAATTTACATAATCATCTGTAAGATTGCTTACGCCAAAAAAATATTCTTTTTCCGCTTCTTGATGGTTAATATTTTTTATCTTTTTTAAGACTAAAATACCAAAAGGATAAAGATAATTAGCTGTTTCAAAAAATTCTTTTGCTAGATCTGGATATTCTTCTTTAATAATTTCAGTCACTGCTGAATTCATAGACACACATCCTTTAAGTATTTTATAAGTTAATTTATCATCTCCGAGTATTTCTTGAATATTGTAGAAACCAAGCCTTTCAATTTTTTCAGCATGCAAAGAAGTAGTAATAAATAATAAAATAATTATTAATCTTTTCATTTATTTTTTATTGTTTGTAACTTGGGTCCTCAGAATCTAATATCGATCTTACTGCTTTTAAATGCAGTGCACCCATGTCAGTAGAATAATTTTCCCAGTCTTGAGCAGTTTTTTCAGCAACTTCTGGATTTGCTATATTTAGTTCTTTACCAGTTGATAGTGCGGTAATGTATGTTTCACATGCTTTTTCAAAATAATATAAATCATCAAAAGCTTGGGCAATTGTAGGAGCTGCTGTTAAAATTCCATGGTTAGCTAATAAAAGTATATTATAATTTCCAATACTGTTTGCCATTTTTTCTGACTCTTCTTCAAAGCCAAGTCCACCAAATTCTTTATAAACTGCTACACGATTATAAAAACGCATAGTATTTTGATCAATGGGAGGAAGAGTAGGGTCTTTTAGGCAAGATAAAGCTAAAGCATATTTTGAGTGAACATGAAGTATACACTTTGCATTTGGAACTTTTTTATGAATCGTACCATGTATATTAATTGCTGTTGGATCAACTATTTCTGGTTTATTTTTCATTTCTTCAAATTTTTTATCTTCAATAAGGACTAAATCACTTGCTTTGATTTTGCTAAAATGCATTCCAGTACCATTTACATAAAAACCACCTCCAGCATCTGGCGAACATACGCTTAAGTGGTTCGCAATACCTTCATGCATATTCAATTTTGCTGTCCATCTAAAAACAGCGGCTAAATCATTTAATAATTCAGAGCTTTTCATATTTAATATGATAATATACTTTATTTAAAAATAAATGAGCAAAGTTTTTATATCATGTGCTGTAACTGGATCCGGTGATACTGCTGGAAAACATCCAGATTTACCAAAAACACCAGAACAAATAGCTACAGCTGCTATTGAAGCGGCTAAAGCTGGAGCAGCAATAGCTCATATTCATGTTAGAGAAGAAGATGGAACACCAAGCAGAAGGTTAGAATTATATAAAGAAGTTGTAGATAGAGTTAGGTCTAGTGATACAGATGTTGTTCTTAATTTAACTACAGGGATGGGTGGAGACCTAGACATAGGACAAGGAAAGAATCCTCTCGATTTTGGTCCAATGACTGATATGGCAAATGTAATGGAAAGAATTGCAAATGCAGAACAATTTTTGCCAGAAATATGCACATTAGATTGTGGAACTTTAAACTTTGGTGACAGTTCGGTGATTACAGTAAATACACCAAATGATTTAAGAAAAGCTGCGAAAAGATTACAAGAGATAAATGTTAAACCTGAAATCGAAGCTTTTGATTTAGGTAATATGTGGTTTGGAGCTCAACTATATAAAGAAGGATTATTAAGTGATCCACCAATGTTTCAAATGTGTTTAGGTATACCTTGGGGCGCACCCGCAACTCCTTTAGCAATGCAAGCCATGAAAGATATTATGCCAAAAGAAGGAATTTGGTCAGGATTTGCAATTTCAAAAAATGAAATGCCTTTTGTAGCTCAAACAGTAATTATGGGAGGTAATCCAAGAGTAGGGCTAGAAGACAATTTATATTTAGAAAAAGGAAAATTAGCAACGAATGCTCAATTAGTAGAAAAAGCAATTAGAATTGTTACTGATCTTGGTGTATCGATAATGACACCTGCTGAAACTAGAGAAAAATTAAAATTAAAAAACTATAAATAAATCAAGATTATTTAGTCTACTCTTATAGTATTTCCATCCACCGGAAAGACTTGACCAGATATTTTTTCACTATCTTTTGAAATTAAAAATGAACATATATTTCCTATATCTTCTTGAGAAATCCATGAATTTATTGAAGCCATAGATAAAAAATCTTTTTCGATGGTTTTTTTTGAAACTTTTAGAAATTTTGCTTTATCTCTTATCACTCTGTCCATTCTATCTCCTTTAATCGTTCCTGGACAAACAGCATTTACTCTTATTTTAAATTTACCCAATTCTATTGCTAAAGTTTTTGTTACCCCTATGATTGCCCATTTGCTTGCTGCATATGGAGATCTTAGTGCAAAACCCATTATTCCTGCAGTAGAAGAAATATTTATTATAGAACCACCTTTATTATTTTTAAGCATTGGTATTGCGAGTTTTGTAAAGTAGAAATGACTTATAACATTTGTTTTTAATGTTTGTTCCCAGTCATCAGAGCTTAACTTTTCAATATTTCCAGTTGGACCTGCAATTCCTACATTATTAATTAAAGCATCAATTTTTTTGGTTTTTTTTTTAATTTTGATGAAAAAATTTGAAACCTCATGCTCATCAGAAGCATCACATTCATATGTAAATAATTTTTTTTTATTCAGTGGATGTTTTTGTGCTTTTATTAAAGATTTGCTATCGATATCACAAATATAAACAATAGCACCTCTTGAAAGACAAATTTTTGCAGTCGACCATCCAATCCCTGAAGCTCCACCTGAAATAATGATTTTTTTGTTAATTAGACTTAGCGGCATCAGCCATATGTTCTTTTGTTAAGGCTTTTGAAAGTTCTTTTTGAGTTAAATATCCTTTTACATTACCACTCTTATCAACAACTTCACAATTTGAGTTTGAGCAGACAACTTTTGGCAAAAACTCATCTAAAAATTGGTCTTCCTGAACTTTTATAAGATTTGATTTATCAATATCGTTAGATGAACTTGCAGGTGTCATAATAATCTTAGCTTTAATTACTTTTGCTCTATTTACATCTTTAACGAAAGCTTCAACATAATCATCAGCAGGGTTCATAATAATTTCTATTGGAGTTCCTACTTGCACTAATCTTCCTCCATTTAATATTCCTATATGATCTCCTAATCTTAATGATTCATCTAAATCATGAGTTATAAATACTATTGTTTTTTTTAATTCACTTTGTAAATCTATTAACTGTTTTTGCATATCACTTCTAATTAATGGATCTAAAGCAGAAAACGCTTCATCCATTAACATTATGTCTGTATTTGTTGCAAGTGCTCTAGCTAAACCTACTCTTTGTTGCATACCACCAGATAATTGATTAGGGTATTGATGTTCAAATCCAGTTAAACCTACCGCTTCAATTTTTTCCATTGCAGTTTTATTTCTTTCTTCTGGTTTGTGTCCCTGAACTTCAAGACCATATCCAACATTTTCCAATACTGTTTTATGTGGAAATAAACCAAATCTTTGGAACACCATACTCATTTTATGTCTTCTAAATTCAATCAATCCTTTTGGATCTAAATCCATAACATTTGTACCTTCAACAGAAACTACTCCTGAGGTTGGATCTATCAATCTATTGATGTGTCGGATTAGTGTTGATTTTCCAGATCCAGACAATCCCATACAAACAAAAGTTTCACCTTCTTCAATAGTTAAAGAAACATCATCCAAACCAACAGTATGACCAGTTTTTTCTAATATTTCTTCTTTTGTAGCTCCGTCTTGAACCATAGGAAGAACTTTAGAAGGCTGGTCTCCAAAAATTTTGTAAACGTTTTTAATTTCAATTTTGCTCATATTTTTATAACTTTATTTTTTTTGTTTTTGTTCTTTCTTGAATTTTCTCTCCGTAAGATTGTGTAATTCGATCGAATATAATAGCTAGTAAAACAATTGCAATACCTGCTTCAGTAGCCATGCCTACATTTAATTGTTGTAGCCCTAACAAAACCTCATCTCCAATTCCTCTAGTTCCTATCATAGAAGCAATTACTACCATTGCTAAAGCCATCATTGTGCATTGGTTAATTCCTTGCATTATATTTGGAAGAGCTAAAGGCAATTGCACTCCCCATAGCTTTTGTTTTTTACTTGCCCCAAAAGCCTCCGCTGCTTCTACAACTTCTGTATCAACCAATCTAATTCCAAGATCAGTCAATCTTATCAAAGGTGGAACGGCATATACAAATATTGCAAAAATAGCTGGAACAGCACCCAAGCCGAACAATAAAATTCCTGGAATTAAATAACAAAAACTTGGAATAGTCTGCATTAAATCAAGTATAGGTAATATTGCATTTCTTACTTTTTTATTTCTTGCCATCATTATTCCAACAGGAATACCAATGACCAAACAAAGCAACATTCCAATAACAACTATACAAGTCGTCATAATACATTTATCCCAATACCTAGGACTTAAGAAGCCTAGAAAAAAAACACAGAAAGCAACCATAATTGTAGTCCCCATATTTCTTCCACTAGCAAAATATGCAAGAGCAATTACTGAAATCATTAGTAATGGCCAAGGTAAACCAACCATAAAATTTTTCATATCTGTATAGAGACCAAGCAAAAAGTTATTTATTCCTTCAAAAAACATTCCGTATTCTCTTATAAGTTTATCAAAACCTTCATTTAAGTAAGGCATCAATGGAAGATCTAGCCACTTAGGCCAGTTACCTAACCAAGATAAATCTGTAAATAAAATTGAAACACTTTCGGGTCTATATTTAGAGCTTGTATATGCAACATAAACCATTGCAAAAAAAGCTGCTAAATAAAGTGAATATAAAATGTGTTTTTTATATTTTCCCATTAATTCTTTCCTAAAAAACTAAGAGCCCGTAAGGGCTCTTAGTTATAATAATTATTTTAAAAATTATAGTGTATCCGCAACTTTTGCAGCAACATCAGCTGGAACCCACTTTTTCCACATACCAGTGTTTGATAAAAAGTGTTTAGCTGTAGCTTCCATGTCACCACCCGATTCATCCATATAGTAAGCAAGTGATCTGTTTACATCTGGTGTTGGTACAGAATAAGCTCTGATAAAGTCTACAATTTTTTTATTAGATGCTTTGTTTGCAAATGTTGTTGATGCAGATTTTGTTAAAGCCATATTAACGTAGGCGCTTGCACAAGTATCTGTGTATGCGTCAGGCCCATCAGCTTTAATTTTTTCTACAACTGCCATCATTTTAGTCCAACATGCGTTATCATAAGCAGGCTCTTCAAGTTGTACTAAGTCAACTTTTCCCATTAAACCAGTTGGTGTCCAGTAGTAAGAAAATACTGGTTTACCTTTTTTAAATGCTCCAGCAATTGCAGCATCTAAAGCTCCACCTGAACCTGGGTCAAAGTTTGTATAGTATTCATCTAAGCCATAAACTTTGTGTTTAACCAAGTTAATAGTGTAACAAGTCCATCCTGATATACAGCTTGTCATTCTACCTTTTCCTGGTGCTTCAGGATCCGCAAATAATTTTGCGATATCTGGATTCTTCATGTCCTCAACAGATTTTAAACCATACTTATCTGCAGTTGGTTTATCTACATAGAAACCTTGAGTAGATGAAGGAGTGTTAATCCCTAACTCAATAATTTGTCCTTTTGAAACTGCTTCTTCATGCATTTGAACAATATTATCTCTCCAAACTTCAGTGATAATATCAAGTTGCTGATCATAATGTGCAGCCATAATTGGACTAGTACTACCTTTCGTCACCTCGACTTGACAGCCATATCCATGTTCAAGAATATAACCAACAATTGCCGTGTGAACGTTTGCACTATCCCAGTCGAAATCTCCCAAATGCACTTTGCCACAAGCATTAGCACTTGTCGCGCCAATAGATGTTACTGCAATAAATGCAATTGAAAGAAATATTTTTTTAAGAAATTTCATGAATTCCCTCCATATTATTAGTTTAAACTGGCCGTATTAAAACTTGATCCGCAATAAAATACAACCTTAAATGAGATTGATATCTGTTAATAAAGTCAGGAAAAATCCATATATATTATGTAAATTCAATTATAAATTGAATTGAAAACAATTTTAAATAAAATAACAATTAATTTATGGCTATAGAAATTTCAAAAGTTTCAAAAAATGGTTCGGCATTAAATGTTGAGTGGAGCGACGGTGAAAAAAGTAATTTTCACTTTATGTGGTTACGGGATAACTGCCCAACAGCTCATGATAAAGATTCAAGACACAGGATGTTTAATATACTTGAAGTTTCAACAAACATAGAACCAAAAACATGTAAAATTAATAATGAAGGTAAGCTAGAAATTGAGTGGAGTGAAGGAAATCACATAAGTTATTATGATCAAGAATGGTTAAGAAAAAATTGTTATACAATAAATAATAATAAAAAATATAACTCTCCTTATAAATTATGGGATTGTTCTTTACAAAAAAACTTAGAGACTATCAAAATAGATCATGATGAAATTATTAATTCTGAAGAAGGTTTAATAAAATGGTTAGAACTTTTACATTACAAGGGAATTGCAATTGTTAAAAGTGCTCCAACAAAGAAAGAATCTGCTTTTAAAGTTTTAAACAGAATAAGTCATACAAGAGAAACTTTTTTTAAAACTCCTTTTGAAGTTGTAAATATTCCAAAACCGAATAACTCAGCTTATACAGCGCACGCTTTAAGGAATCATATGGATTTACCTTGGTTTGAAAATCCTCCAGGTTATCAATTTCTTCATTGTCTAATTAATTCAGCAAAAGGAGGAGATTCTTCAGCAATAGATGCTTTTGCAGTAGCAGATTATTTAAGAAATAATGAAAAAGAAATATTTGAAACACTGGTAAACATACCTCTTAAATTTAAAGATAAAGATTACACTCAAGAAGCTCATAGAATTTTTTATGCTCCAGCAATTTCTTTAACCAAAGATGGTGATTATAACGATATAAGATTTAGTGTAGCAACTATGGATGCTTTAGATTGTCATCCAGATGTTATGGATAAAGTTTATAAAGCTCATCATAGATTTGGAAATCTTTTACACGATGATAAGTTTCAAATAAATTTTAGGCTTGAGCCAGGTGATATTTTTTCATTTAATAATAGAAGAGTTTTACATGGTAGAACAGAGTTTGATCCAAATTCAGGTCATAGGCATCTTCAAGGTTATTATATGGATCGTGATGAAATTATAGGAAGATTAAGTTATTTAAAAAATAATTTATAAATTTTCAAATATTAAATTATTCTTTTTATTATATTTATTAAATTCTGATTTAGTTTTGATCGTATAGTAGTATTTTTTAATTTTTAAATTTTGTATATTTTTATTTTTTAAAAAAGATTTATCTAAAATTAAATAGTGAATTTTTTTGTTGCTTGATTTTTTAATGATCATTTTAGCACTTGTAGAATTTGAAAAAGATAAACCTACCTTTGTGTTACTTTTTATTTTAAGCAAATTATAAATATTTTTATGCTTGAAAGAAATAAATACACATTTTGTATAATTTGATGTTTCTTTCAATAATTTTAGTAAAAGTCTTTTTGAGAAAGTTGGTTTTAATTCAATAAATAAAAGGTACTTATTTTTTGAAGTTTTTAGCAAATCTTTTAATAGAGGAATTGTCTTTTTATTTTTAGAACTTATTTCTTTAATTTTAGAATAATTTAAATTCTTTACACTAACATTTTTTCTAAAAATTCTATTTAAAGTAAAGTCATGAAAGCAAATAAATTTATTATCTTTTGTTGCATGAATGTCAGTTTCAATTCCATATCCTTTTTTAAATGATTGCTTAAATGATTTAAGAAGGTTTTCTTTATAACTTTTATTTACAATACCTCTGTGAATTAACAGATCTGTCATTAAAAATTTTATTTCCAGCCGGTAATTGTTTTTACCTCTAGATATTCTTCTAATCCCCATGAACCACCTTCGCGTCCATTTCCAGATTGTTTGTATCCACCAAAAGGAGTTCCAGAGTCTGGAGAATTTCCATTAATATAAACGATCCCAGATCTAAGTTTTTTAGATACTCTTTTTGCCTTTTCTTTATCTTCTGTTTGAAGGTAATTTCCAAGGCCGTACTCTGTATCATTGGTAACACTAATTGCTTCTTCTTCTGTTTCAAAAGGTATAATAGAAAGAACTGGTCCAAAAATTTCTTTTTTTGCTATTTGCATATCATTTGTAACATCAGTAAATATTGTTGGTTTAATAAAATACCCTTTATTTAAACCATTGGGCATTTCAGGACCTCCTGCAGCTAATGTTGCACCTTCATTAATTCCATCTTTTATTAAGTTAATAATTTTATCGTATTGAACTTTTGAAACTACCGGACCTATATGATCTCCTTTTTTTGATGCTACATCTACTTTAATTTTATTGGCTTCATCCACTGCTTCATTTACAGCTCTTTCATATATAGATTTTTCAACGAGCATTCTTGTTGGGGCGTCACAAGATTGTCCAGAATTACTCATTACATTTTTTATTCCATCTCTAACAGCATTTGGGTATGAGTCTGCAAATACAATATTTCCACCTTTACCACCTAGTTCTAAACAAACTCTCTTAATTGTTTCGGCTGCATTTTTTGTAATTAGTTTCCCTGCTCTTGTTGATCCAGTAAAAGACACCATATCAATATCAGGATGACCAGATATAAATGTTCCAACTCCAGCTCCATCTCCATTTACTAAATTGAAAACTCCAGGTGGAAAACCAGCTTCATGAATCATTTCAGCAAATAACATTGCTGACACAGGAGCTATTTCTGAAGGCTTAAGTATCATTGTACAGCCAGTTGCTAAAGCAGGTATTACTTTAAGGGCAATTTGATTTATTGGCCAGTTCCAAGGAGTAATTAATCCACAAACTCCAATAGGTTCATAAAATATTTGATTATTTGATTTTGAGTCAAATTGTTCATTAAATTTAAAATTTTTAAGTCTTATAATAAAATCTTCCAAGTGTGCTTGACCAGATGCATTTTGAACATTAGAAGACCAATCCATCGGAGCTCCCATTTCTTTAGAAATTGCTTCAGTCATTTCACTAAATCTTTTTTTATAAACTGATAACAAATTTTCTAATAATTTAATTCTTTCTTCCTTAGTAGTTTCTTTCCAAGACTCAAAAGCATCTTTTGAGACTTTCACTGCTAAGTCAACATCATCTTTAGACCCCAAAGATATTACGGCAAATGTTTCTTCATTTGACGGATTAATTACTTCAAAATCATTTTTTTTTGAAGGTTCTATCCATTCACCGTTAATATAGAATTTTCTTTTATCTAACATTTTTATATCTCATATCCTTTTTCTTCAGGCTCATTATCAATTAATTCCTCTGGAAAGCCTAAAGCTCTAAAGTTTATATTATACTTTTCTTCAAATCTTTTTACCACCATAGATGACCAGGCTCTTGATCCAAACTTTTTTTCAGCTTCTTTAAATATATTTAATACAAATGGTGATATTTCTAATTCTGTGTTTAGTTTTTTTGAAAGTTGATCAAAAAGATTCATGTCTTTTTTTACTAAGTCCATAGTAAAATTAATGTTATATGAACCATTTAAAATTACCTGACTTTCAGTTTCATGTACAAAAGAATTTCCAGATGAAGCAGCTATCCCTTTATAGGTTTTGTTAAGATCTAAATTAGATTTTTTTGCAACAGTCCATGCCTCTCCTAGAGCAGCTAAATGAACAGAGGCTAAATAATTAGTAATCACTTTTAAGACAGATGCAGTTCCAAGTTCTCCCGTATGTAAAATTTTTCTTCCCATAATGCTTAATACTGGCAATATTTTTTCAAAACTATTTCTTTCACCACCAACAAAAATAGCAATATTTCCTGTTGCAGCTCTATGACATCCACCGCTAACTGGCCCATCCATAGGAATAGCTTTTTTATCCATAACAAGCTTACCTAGTCTCTTAACTTCAGACTCATCTGTTGTGCTCATTTCCAACCATATTTTATTTTTTGAAAGTCCATTAATAACGCCGTCATCAGATTCCATAACCTCTGCACATATTTCAGGAGAAGGAAGACAGGTAATAATTAAATCTGTTTGTTCAGCTAGCTCTTTAGCGCTGTTAGAAACTTTTGCTCCTTTATTTTTAAAATCATTTGTTAGGTTTTTTTCTACGTCTCGTACTGTTAAATCGAATTTATTTCTTAACAAGCTATTCGCCAGTTTACCACCAACATTTCCGAGTCCTATAAATCCTATTTTCATAACAACCTTTTAATTATAGTGAATATTAAATGCTTTATGATATATTTTTTTTTGAAAATGTATTCAATAAAAATAGATCCAAAATACAACAAGTATCAAAATCCGAAAATCGGGTTAATTGCACTTGCAAGTGATTACATGATTGAGAAAGACTTTATTAATGTAATTAAAGACAAAAAAATAGACTTTTTTGTTAATAGAATTGAATGTTTTAATCCTTTAACCAGTGAGAATTTAATAAAAATGTCTGAAAAAATTACAGAAGTTACAAAGGATATTTTGCCAAATGAAAAAATTGATTGTGTAGTTTATGGCTGTACTTCAGGAACCATTGCCGCTGGTTATCAATCTATAGAGAAAAAAATAAAGAAAGCAAAACCTGAAGCTGAAGTTACAACTCCAAGTACATCATCTATTAAAGCTCTTAAAAAGTTAAATCTAAATAAAATTGCAATTTTTACACCTTATCCTAAAAAATTAAATGACGAAGTGATAGAATTTTTTGAAAAAGAAAATTTTCAAATTACATCTAACTCTTATTTTGATATTGCTTCTGACATTGATATTGGCAAAGTAGATGCTAATTATTTATATGATGTTTTGTCAAAAATGGATTTAAAAGGAGCAGATGCATTATTTATTTCGTGCACAGCTTTGCCAGCTTTGTCCATAATAGATAAACTTGAAAAAAAATTGGGCAAAATTGTTTTATCAAGCAATCAAACATTAATATGGGATACTTTAGAAAAAATAGGTGAAAATAATTCAATAAATGGCTTCGGAAAATTATTTTCAAATAATTAGAAATGTTATTTACAAAAGAAGAATATAAAGAAAGACTTAAAAAAGTTCAAAAATTAATGCAAGAAAAAGGCATTGAACTACTAATTTCTCAAGATACTAACAATATGAATTATCTTACGGGATATGATGCTTGGTCGTTTTATTATGCTCAGTGTGTAATAGTTCATGTTAATGCAGAAGAACCATTGTGTTTTGTAAGAGCGCAGGATGCAGGCGGAGCCTACATAAAAACTTACTTAAAAGATGAAAATATTATTGTTTACGATGAAAAATACATCCATGTTTGGCCAATACATCCTTACGATAGGCTAATAGAAATTATAAAAGAAAGAAAGTGGGACAACCTAAGCATAGGTGTTGAAATGGATAGCCATTATTTTACTGCTTATTCTCATGAAAAATTAAAAAATGGTTTACCTAATGCTAAAATAAAAGATTGCGAGAGATTAGTTAACTGGGTGAGATTGGTTAAATCTGATGAAGAGATTAATTATATGAAGATAGCATCTCAAATTACTCAACTAGGAATGAAAACCGCATTTGAAGCAATTAACCCTGGAATTAGACAATGTGATGCCGTTGCAAAAATATATTCAACATTAATTAGCGGAACCAAAGAACATGGTGGAGATTATTCGTCAATTGTACCATTGATACCAACAGGCAAAGGAACATCTGCCTCTCACTTATCTTGGACAGATGATAAATTTGTTGAGGGAGAAGCATCAATAATTGAAATATCCGGAGTATATAAAAAATATCATTGCCCTATGGCAAGAACAGTATTGTTGGGAAAACCTGATCAAAAAAAAATAGATACAATGAAAAGAACAAGAGAAGCACTGCAAGCAGGTATTGATGTGACAAAACCTGGAAATACTGCAGACGACGTAGCTCAAGCATTTTGGAAAGTTTTGGATAAATATGGAATAGAAAAAAAATCTAGAACAGGCTATTCAATAGGAATAGGCTATCCACCAGATTGGGGCGAACATACACTTAACATTCAAAAAGGAGACAAAACTGTTTTACAAAAAAACGTTTGTTTTCATATGATTGCGGTAATGCAGTTTGGAGAATGGGGTGTTGAAAGCAGTGAATCAATTAGAGTTTCAGAAAATGGAGCTGAGAATTTTTATAAATTCCCTGGTGAGTTACATATCAAAGGGTAATGAAAAAAATTTTATGGATTGTGTTTCTAGGTCTGTTTTTAAGCACAAGCGCTCATACAGATAATATTAAAGATTATAAGATTGAAAACATAAGCATTGGAGATAGTGCTTTAGATTATTTTAACGAAACTGAACTAGTGAATGGTGAGCTAGATTGGTTTAATTATAGTTATAAAGAGTTTGCAACTTCACTTGTATCGGGAAAAGGTATTTATGACTGGTTTAAAATTAGTTATAGAAGTGATGATGATAATTTTAAAATCGAAGGAATAGTTGGAATAGTAGTAAAAAAAAAATATGATAACGCTGAATGCAATAAAGAACTAGATTCTGTAGCATTAAATATATCAGAATTATTTAAAAATACTAAGCGAAGTAAAAAAAAATTATACAAGGTTGAATATAATTCAAGAAAAGTTTTTCAAGAGGCAAACCAATCAGGAAAAAGTGCAGCAACCAGTATTTCGTTTGATTTTAATGATAGAGGAAAAATAATTTTATCATGTTACGATATGGATAAAGCAACAAATCAAATTGATTCACCTATAAAAGACATTAATCAATTTGACTCTTTCAGAATTGATATTAGAAGCAAAGTTCTTAAAAATTATTTAGAAAAAGTTTAATAAAATTTATGAAAAAATTAGTACAATTCATTATTATAAGCTTGTTAATCTTTAACAGTGTCAGCGCTGAAACAAGAAATAATGAATTAAACAATCTATTTAAATTGCTTAAAAATAGCGAAAATACAAAGGCTATAGAAATAGAAAATAAAATATGGAAAATTTGGATAACACATCCATCTGAAGATAGAAGAGGATATAGATTAACAGAATTGTTAGCCCAAGGTTCGTTGTTAATTAATCAGAGAGAATTAAAAAAAGCTTATGGACTTTTTTCACAGATAATTTTAGAGGATCCTAAATGGGCTGAAGCTTGGAATAAACGTGCTACAGTTCTTTATATAATGGGTAACTATGAACAGTCTCAAAACGATATAAACGAAGTACTTAAACTTGAAAAAAGACACTTTGGAGCATTGTCCGGACAAGGTTTGGTTCAAATTAAATTAAAAAATTATAAAAAAGCTATTGAAAGTTATAAAGAAGTAGAAAAATTGCATCCATCAATGGAAGCACCAAAGGTTATGATTCCGCGTATAAAAAAATTAATTAAAGAAGAGTCGATATAAAAAATATAGAAAAAACAACTATAAGAAGTAATTATTAATTAATCCTTGAATTAATCTTTATCTAATGTTTTAAATGCGCATGTCTCAAAAAGATAGTTTCGTAAAATTCGAGAAAGTAGATAAAAGTTACGATGGAGAAATACTAGTCGTTAAAGATTTAAATCTTGATGTTCCAAAAGGCGAGTTTCTAACTATGTTAGGCCCTTCTGGATCAGGTAAGACAACAGTGTTAATGATGTTAGCTGGATTTGAAACTCCAACAAGTGGAGAAATTTATTTGGATGGAAATCCAATAAGCAGTATTCCACCTAACAAAAGAGGTATAGGAATGGTTTTTCAAAATTATGCTTTATTTCCTCATATGACTGTAAAAGAAAATTTAGCATTCCCACTTGAAGTTAGAAAAATGCAAAAACCTGAAATTGATGAAAAAGTTGGAAATGCACTTGCGATGGTTGAATTACAAGACTTTGGAAATCGTATGCCATTACAATTATCTGGTGGACAACAACAACGTGTCGCATTAGCTAGATCTTTAGTGTTTGAGCCAAGATTAGTTTTAATGGATGAGCCACTTGGAGCACTTGATAAAAATTTAAGAGAGCAAATGCAGTATGAAATAAAACATATTCATGAAAAAATTGGAATAACAGTAGTTTATGTAACCCATGATCAAAGTGAAGCATTAACAATGTCAAATCGAATTGCAGTTTTTAACGATGGAAAGATTCAGCAAATTTCTTCTCCTGATATTTTGTATGAAAAACCAAATAGTTCTTTTGTTGCACAATTTATTGGAGAAAATAATCAACTAAAAGGGAAGGTTAAATCAATTAATGGAGAAAATTGTGTCGTCACTACAGAATCTGGAGATGATATTCATGCTTTAAAAATAAATGTGAATAATAATGGTGATGGTTCTTTAGTTTCGTTAAGACCTGAGAGAGTTGCTATTAACTCATCAGAAAATTTTGAAAATAATTTTGACGCAAAGGTAAAAGAATTAATTTATTTAGGTGACCACATAAGATCTCGAGTAGAAGTTTGTGGAAATGATCAATTTATAGTTAAAATTCCAAATTCTTATAAGGAAGCAAACTTAAAAGAAGGTTCGACAGTCAAACTGTCATGGAAGGCATCAGATTCTAGGGCTCTAGACCTTAATTAAGCTAATAAATTTAGGAAAAATCTATCAAAAAACGTTTTGCAGTCTTTAAGTAATTATGTTTTACTTTCGCCTTTAAAACTTAAATTAAATTTAATTTAAAGGGGAAAATAAATGAGAAAAGCAATCAAAGCAGCTTTTTTTGGTTTAAT
>CACFLX010000010.1 GCA_902567235.1 uncultured Pelagibacteraceae bacterium | reverse complement strand
TAAAGAATTTAAAAATAAAATACCTGGAACAAATTCTGATCCAAATTTCTGGGCATCAGGAATATCGATTGTGATGCATATGAAAAATCCTCATGTTCCCGCTATGCATTTTAATACGAGATATATTTACACTTCTTTTGATTGGTTTGGAGGTGGTATGGATGTTACTCCATGTGTCGAGGATAAAAATTTAAAGAAATGGTTCCATAAAAAGGTTAAATTGACATGTGATAGACATAATAAAAAATATTATAAAAAATATAAAAAAAAATGTGATGAATATTTTTATCTTCCACATCGTAAAGAAACTAGAGGTATCGGAGGAATATTTTTTGATTATAAAAAAGAAAACTGGGAAAAAGATTTTAATTTTGTAAGAGATGTTGGGTTAACATTTAAAGAAATTTTTGGGGAAATTATAAAGAGAAAAAATAAAAAAAAATGGAATATTAAAGAAAAAGAAAATCAATATTTAAAGAGGGGAAGATATGTTGAGTTTAATTTGCTTTATGACAGAGGAACAAAATTTGGCCTTCAAACCGGTGGAAATGTAAATGCAATTTTAATGTCACTTCCGCCTATTGCTAAATGGAAATAAGTTATGGATAAAGAACCGATTACAGTCACAGGATTAGAAAAGTTAAAAGAAGAATTGGTTTTCATAAAAGAAAAAAAAAGACCTGAAATTATTGCTGCAATAGCTGAGGCAAGATCTCATGGAGATCTAAAAGAAAATGCAGAATACCATGCAGCTAAAGAACAGCAATCTCATAATGAAGGAAGAATCCAAGAAATTGAAGACCTTATCGCACGAGCAAACGTTATCGATGTTACAAAAATTAATAATGATGGAAAAGTTATTTTTGGATCTACAGTCTATTTGCAAAACCTAGATACAAATGAAAAAATTAATTACAAACTTGTTGGAAAAGATGAGGCAGATTTAAAAAAAAAATTAATTTTTTTTCAATCTCCAATTGGTAAAGGTTTAATAGGGAAAAAAAAGAATGATCTGGTAGAAATTTCTACTCCAGCTGGTGTTAAAAATTTTGAAATTATAGATGTAAAATATATTTAATTTTTAACTATTTTATTTAATTCTTGATCTGTAATCTTAAATGAATTCTCTATCCAAAATTGCTCAATTTCTTTGAGCTTATTTCCAAGTTCTTTTCCTTCTTTATAATTAAATTTTTCAATTAATGTTTTTGCCCCTATCTCAAGTTTAGGAACTTCTTGATTATTAAAAAAATTTTTTAATTGAATTTCTTATCTAATTTTTTATTTTGAAATATTTGAAAATTAATTAAATCAATTAGAGAATTCTTTCCATGAAAGTAAAAAATTTTCCAAAGATTTTTTTCTTTAAATAAATCTTTATCTAAATTTTTAGAATATATATTTGATAAAAATCTTATTCTTTTTTTATCTTCATTTGAAATATTATACTTATAAATAAAATACTCGCTATTATCAGTGCTATCAATAATCATTAATGAAATTAAAAAAATAAAATCTTTTTGTTCAATTATTTTTTTTGAATGATCGTTTGTATTTTGAAAAATTCTCATATTAATCAACTGTGGAAATATTAGACTAATGATTTCTTGACAAAATTTATCTTTTGTGAGCTTCAAAAATCCGCTAGTTAAAAATAACTTTTTTAACTCATCAATCAATCTATCTGATGAAATTTTTGATATTCCATTAATATTACGTTTAATAATTTTTTTTAAATTTTCATCATGATCTTTTTTACTATAATTTAAAAAAAAACGTACGTATCTTAAGATTCTTAAGTAATCTTCTTTAATTCTTTCTTCTGGATCTCCAATAAACTTTACAATTCCTAAATTTAAATCTTTTTTTCCATCAAATGGATCATACAAGTTACCGTGTAAATCTGCATAAATAGCATTAAAAGTAAAATCTCTTCGAGAAGCGTCTTCATACCAGTCATTGGAAAATTCAACTTTAGCATGTCTCCCATCTGTTAAAACATCCTTCCTTAAAGTTGTAATTTCAAATTTATGTTGATCAATTTTTGCAGTTATTGTTCCATGATTAATTCCACTCTCATAAAAACTAACTTTATTTTTTTTTAAAATTTCACAAACTTTTTCAGGAATTATATTTGTTGCAAGGTCAATGTCGTCTACTTTTTCATTATTAATTATTTTTCTTATACTTCCACCAACATATCTAATTTCACTAATTTCTGAAAAATTAGAAATTATATCAAAAATTTTTTCTATATTTGTTTTTTTTTTTAGATCTTCGAAATCTTTTTCATAAAGATTTTTCTTATCCTTATTTTTAAATATTTTACTTAATATATTAATCATATCTGGCTGGGGCTCTAGGATTCGAACCTAGGATGACGGTACCAAAAACCGCTGCCTTACCGCTTGGCTAAGCCCCAAAGTTATTTCGTATAGCACAAAAAAAAAACTTTATATAGTTTTTGATATAATACACCAATAATTTTTGTATTTTTTTTTAAATAATTTTGATGCATTTATCGCTGAATTTTTTGACAAGAAATACCCAAGTATAGAGGAACCTGAGCCAGTCATACGAACAAACTCTATATTTGGCAAACTTTCCATAAATGATTTAACGTGAAATAATTTGGGATAATATTTAAAAACTACATTTTCTAAATCGTTATGTAATTTTACTATATTAATTAAACTAAAATAATTTCCTTTATTTTTTATTAATTTTTTTTGTGAGTATTTTCTCACATTTCTATAAATTACTTCAGTTGAACATCCAAAATTTGGCTTAACAACAACGACGAATAGTCTTTTTTGTTTTGATTTTGCTTCTAATTTTCCATTTGAATACAAAATTTTATTTTTGTTGTCTATCCCTAGCTGAACATCTGATCCAACTTGCTTGGTTAATTTTATAATATTTTTTTTTGAAAAATTTAAAATTTTTTTTAATATAAAAAATCTTATAATAGTTGACGCATTCATTGATCCGCCACCAAGGCCTGCTTTTTGCGGTATATTTTTTTTTATTTTAATTAAATATTTTTGATTATTTAATAAATTTTTTTTGTCTAAAATTTTTAATAAATTAGAAATAGTATTATTTTTTTTAATTCCTTTTGAAAATTTTCCATAAAAATTAATTTTATGATTTTTACTAATAATTTTTTTTATTTTAATTTCATCGTGAAGATTTAAAAATGAAACTATACTTTCAATTTTATGGAATCCAGATTTTAATTTTCCTACAACACCTAAAGATAAATTAATTTTTGCATAAGATTTAATTGACTGAAACCCCATTATTTAGCTTTCATTTAAACCTTTAAGTAATTTTTTTGAAACATTTTTTTTCATATCATCTTTAGATTCTTCTGATTCCATGGCACTTTTCCAATAATATTTGGCTTGAATTTTTCTATTTAACTTCCAAAGAATATCTCCATAGTGATCGTTTACTATGGGATCGTTTGGCATAAGCTGAATAGCTTTTCTTAAAAAAATTTCTGCATTTATAAAATCACCAATTAAATAATATCCCCAACCAACTGAATCTATAATGAATGGATCATTTTTTTTTTGATTATATGCTTTGTCCAACATACTAATTGCATCTTGAATTTTATACTCTCTTTCTAACCAACCATATCCAAGATAGTTTAGAACGTAAGGATCATTTGGTCTAATTGCTAAAGATTTAAGTAAATCATTATCTGAATTTTTGTATTCACCTAATCTTTCGTAACTAGAGCCTCTCCTATACAAAATATCTGCATATTCATCTGAGTTTTCATCTAATTTTTTTAAAAGTAAAGAATAGTATTTTATAGATTTTTCAAATTCTTTATTTCTTTTATAAATATTAGCCATATCATAAATTATTTTTATAGATGGATTTGAATACTCTTTAAATTTTTTCTCAATAAATAACAAAGATTGTTTTGAACCTTGTTCCTCGCCAATAATTTGAGCTAATTTTTTTAATTTATACCAATGGTAAATTTCATCTTCCTTACTAAAATTTTTAAGAAGTTTTTTTGTTTTTTCATATTTTTTATTTTGAGTATAGTTTGAAATTAAATATGTTGAATTAAGATAAAACTTTGGATTTAAATAGTTTGATATATTTGAATAAAAACATAATTCTGTAAAATTTTCATCAGCTGACAAAAAATTTGCAATTAAAAAGAAAAATTCTGCAAGAATATCCTCTTCATTATAGCAAGAAAAAATTTGACCAAATTTACTATAATTTGATTCATCTAACCATCTTTTAGACTGCTGAATTATTAAACTACTTTCTAAGATATTTATCGTTTTTGATATTTGCTGCACACTTTCAAAATCTTTATTTTTTATTAAATTATTTAAATGGAAAAAAAGATATCTAGAATAATCACCTTGATTAGAGTTAATTATATTCATAAACACTGAGCCAGTCTCTGGTTTGTTTAAATAACAATATTGAAATGCTTGATTAATTAAAGATAACTGACCAAATTTATCATTATTTATACTTGGCTTTTTTGACAAAAATAAATCATTGTAACCCTTTAAAACCTCATAGATAATATATTCATAATTTCCATAGTCACTGTATCTTTCAAATTCATTCAATAATTCAATATTTTTTTTAAATTTTTTTTTTTTAAAATTATCAATTAAAAGCAATAAATCTGCCTCAAAGAACTTTGAATTATCCTTATTTCTATTTTGTTTAATTACACTTATAGATTTTTGAACTTCTCCATTAACAACAAGATTTGTTACATATTTTTTTAAATATCCTTCGTGTTTGTTAATTAAAAATTTTGAAGAGTTTAAATATTTTACAGAATCATCGCTATTGTGATTATTTTCTGAAATTAATGCAGAAAGATAATTTGATACATACTTAGAGTTGAAATCAACATTATCTGCAGTTTTAGAAAAGGCAAAAGTTTGATATATAAAAAAAACAATAAATAAAATAAATTTTAATATTTTTATCACTATATTATTCTATGATTGAAAAAGAAAAAAATCAAAATGACATTATAGACCAAGAATTATTAAATTCTTTTGGAATTGACTATATTTTCAACAGTAAGCCTATAAATAGATTTAAAAATAAACCTACAATTGAAAACATCAATTCTAGGTTAAATAATCTTAAGGAAAAAGTAAAAAATATCAATAATTGCGATTTAAAAAATAATGCAAAGCAGATCGTGTTCAATGATGGTAATTCTAATAGTCCAGTTATGATAGTTGGTGAAGGACCTGGTCAAAAAGAAGATGAACTTGGAAAACCTTTCGTGGGTGAAGCAGGCCAATTATTAAATAAAATGCTTAATGCAATAAATATTAAAAGAGAAAATATTTATATAACTAATGTAGTTAATTATAGACCTCCAAATAATAGAAAACCTGAACCAGCTGAAATAAACAGGTACTCAGAATTCTTAAGAGAACATATATCAATTATAGATCCAAAAATATTAATACTTATGGGTAGTACGGCAATGGAAGCTTTATTTGGATCAAAAATTAAGATATCAAAAGAAAGAGGCACATGGAAAGAGTTAATTATTAATAATAAAACTTTTCTCACAATGATCACTTTTCACCCAGCATACTTGCTTAGACAGGCCGACCAAAAAAAATATTCCTGGGCCGATTTAAAAGAAATAAGAAAAAAAATTGATGAATTAAAATTTAAAATTTGAAATGAAAAATATTATAGTTGGAGTAGATGAAGTGGGCAGAGGAAGTCTAGTTGGGCCAGTTTACGCTGCAGCAGTAATTTTAAAAAAAAATTTAGATAAAAAAAAATTAAAAGATTCAAAGAAATTAACAAAAAAAAATCGTGAAATTTTAGAAAAATATATAAAAAAAAATTCGTATTGGTCTGTTGGTTCTGCATCTACAAAAGAAATAGAAAAATTAAATATTTTGAATGCGAGTTTATTGGCCATGAAAAGAGCTATAAAAAAACTTAAATTAAAATCTTCATTAATTCTAATTGATGGAAATAAATTGCCAGATATGACTGGTTACAAATTAAAATGTGTAATCAAAGGTGATCAAAAAATACCTGAAATTTCAGCTGCCTCTATAATTGCCAAGGTTGCAAGAGATAAGCTTATTACAAAAATGTCAAAAAAATTTACTAGATACGCTTGGGATAAAAATGCAGGCTATGGAACTAAACTGCATTTAATTGCAATTAAAAAATTTGGTATAACGAAGCATCATCGAAAAACATTTAGCCCTATATACAATATATTGAGTCCAAATTAAATCTTACAACAAAACGAGTCCATTTTTTTCAATCTCTGGTTGACGCGGAATCCACACTGGAGTCTAATTGATTTTTAAAAATGGTTACTAAAAACTTACATAACAAAATTATCAACGGGGATAGTCTTAAAGAATTAAAAAAAATTCCTGATGAAACATTTGATATAATTTTTGCAGATCCACCTTACAATTTACAATTACAAAATAGTTTAGTCAGGCCAGATAGATCAAAAGTTAATGCAGTAAATGATAAGTGGGATCAATTTGAAAGTTTTAAAACATACGATAAATTTACAAATGAATGGTTAAGTGAATGCAAAAGAATTTTAAAAAAAAATGGATCTATTTGGGTAATTGGGAGTTATCATAATATATTTAGAGTTGGTAAAATAATTCAAGATTTAGGTTTTTGGATTTTAAATGATGTAATCTGGAATAAAAATAATCCAATGCCAAACTTCAGGGGTACTAGATTTACGAATGCTCATGAAACATTGATCTGGGCGTCAAAAAGTAAAAAATCAAAGTATACTTTTAACTATCAATCAATGAAATCTTTCAATGATGATTTGCAAATGAGATCAACTTGGAATTTACCCATATGTAACGGTAAAGAAAGATTAAAAAATAATGGAGTAAAAATTCATTCAACTCAAAAACCAGAGGCTTTACTTCATAGAATAATATTGGCATCTTCAAATAAAGATGATTTTATATTAGATCCATTTTTAGGATCAGGAACAACGGCAGTAGTCTCAAAAAAATTAGGTCGATCTTATTTTGGAATTGAAAAAGAAAAACTATATTTTGAAGTTGCTAACAAAAGAATAAAAAATGCAAATATAATTAGAGATGAATACTTAGATACAATCAAAAATAACAAATCTAAGCCTAGAATTCCTTTTGGTTCATTAATTGAATTAGGAGTAATTAAACCTGGAACAGAAATCTATGATCAAAAAAAAAAAATTTATGCAAAAGTTATGGTTGATGGAAGTATTAAATGCAAGCAGAATGCAGGATCAATTCATAAAGTAGCAGCTCAAATATTAGGTGCTGAAAGCTGTAACGGTTGGACGTATTGGCATTATCAATCAGGAAATAGTTTAAAACCAATTGATGAACTTAGACAACGTCTAAGACCAGGAAACTAGTTGTTATAAATTTTACCTAAATAATTTTCTAAAAAACTTTTATTTTTAGACAAGTATTTTAAAAAAAAATCTCTAAAAAAAATATTTACAGGATTTGAAAGATGAAAAGTAAAGTGATTCAGTGAGGATCTAAAATTTATTTGTTTAGTCTTCAAAATTCTTGTTTTGTAGTAATTCGATGAATTATTTTTCAAATCATCAAAAAGTTCATATGCACCTTCAATTGATTGAGACGCACCTTGTGCAAATGATGGTGGAAATGAATAAAATGCGTCACCAGTTAAAAAAATATTTTTTAACTCGGGTATTTGAATTTTTTTGCTTACAAAAATTGGAAAACACTTAATATCTTTTACTTGTTCAGATAAATTTAAATCTGATTTTGAAGAAATCTGATTTAATAAATTATTCATAAAAGTAGTGTCTTTAAATATATTTCTATTTGTGATTTCTTCTTGAATTAGTTCTTTTCTAATAATTGAGATAAAATTAAATTCTTTATTTTGATTGATAGGATAAATTACGAAGTGAAAATTTGCCCCTAAATACAATGAAATATCAAAATTTTTAAAGTTATTAATATTTCCTCTTAATACAATTGAGTTAAAATATTTTGGAAGACCCTCATCTTTAAATAAAATCTGTTTAGTTCTTGAGTACACTCCATCTGAAGCGACTACATAATCGAATTCTTCATTTTTTTTATCTCTGAAAGATAGTGACAATTTATCTAGATTTTTAATATCAGTAAGATTTGAATTGTAATTGAATTTTTCAACAGGAATGTTTTCCAAAAGAAATTTAATAAGTTTTGATCTTTTTAACGTGGTGTATCGATTGCTCTGATTATTAAATTGAGATAAATCAACATCACAAATTTTTTTTGAATTCTTTGCATCAAAAAAATTTACTTTTCTTGGAAAATAAACATCGCTTGCATTCATTTTCTGAAAACCTATTTTATTTAATAGTGTAATGCTATTTGTTGATAGTTGAATTCCATATCCATCGTTTAGATCTAAAGAAGTTTTTTTTTCATAAATTTTATAGGAATAGGATTTATCTTTTTCTAAAAGATTTGCAAAAAATAAACCTGAAATTCCCGCTCCTATAATTGCAATTTTTTTCATTAATATCTTATAATTGATTTAAAAATTTTTTTTGTAAAAGATGGCAATATATGCTTTTTGATATCATCTTTATCTAATAAGAAACTATTGCTTAAATATTTTTTTCTATTTTTTTTATTGATTGCAATCTTCATATCCATATTGGACATTTTAATATTTATTCTTTTATTTAAAGATGATTTAAATTGCTTTTGATCAATTTCTCTCATTGGGAAAATTAATAAATTTCTTAAAAAATTAAATTTATTATTTTTAATTAGTAAATACTTATTTTTACTTTTGTATATATCTGCCTCAAAATATTTTATTTTATTAAATTTATTTTTTGATGTTAGGGTAAAATCCTTTTTTTTATATGCTAAGCAACTTTTTCTGAGTGGACATTCATAACACAAAGGATTTAATGGTTTGCAAATTAAAGCTCCAATTTCCATTATTGCCTGAGCATAATCACTAGGCCTATTAGATTTTCCAAAAAAAAATTTTTTTTTATATAAATTATCTTTGCTAATTTCTTTTACATTTTTCAAATAGAAAATTCTTTTTAGAATTCTTTCAACGTTTCCATCAAGCGGTATAAATTGTTTATTAAATGCAATAGCCATTATTGCTGTAGAAGTATATTCACCAATTCCAGGTAATAATTTTAATTCCTCAATCTTATTTGGTAAATTACCATTGAATTCTTTTATTATTTTTTTTGCTGTTTTTTTTAAATTCCTTGCTCGAGAGTAGTATCCAAGTCCTTCCCAACATTTCAAAAGTTTTCGATCATTTGTTTTTGCAAGTATTTTAAGATTTGGAATTTTTTTAATAAAATTATTAAAATAAGGTATTACTGTTTTTACTTGTGTTTGCTGAAGCATTATTTCACTAACTAAAGTAAAATATTGTTTCTGCTTTTTTGTTAAATGTTTTCTCCAAGGTAAAATTCTCTTGTTATTATCATACCAATTCAGAATTTCTTTTGTTATACTTTGATTATTCATATGGAATTTAAAAATAATACTAAGCATAGATACAAAACCATTCAAGGGTTAAGATCATTTAAAAATACTTTGCCAAAAAATGTTAAAAAAATAATTAGCAAAAAAGGTCATATTTATTCAGAAACACTGGACAACTGGAGATATATTGTTGGTGATGAATTATTTAAGATCTGTTTTCCAAAATCATTTAAAAACTCAAATACTTTAGGTCCAAGCTATTTGCTCATAATGGTAAAAAGAGGACATGAAGTTGATTTAGAGTACTCAAAAAAATCTATTTTGGAAAAATTAAATAGTTACTTGGGCTATAATGCTGTAAAAAAATTAAAATTTGTAACTTTTGAAAGCGAAGAAACTGGGTTAAAAGAAAAATTAAGCAAAGATGCGACAAATAATGAGTATAAAGAAAAAATTTCTAAGATAAAAAATAATAAAATAAAAAAATCTTTAATAGAATTAAGCAATCTTTTTAAAAAAAAATGAAACAAATAATATTAATATTTTCATTAGTGTTTCTTTATTTCGAGTCTGCTTTATCAGAAATAAAAATTAAGCCCTTATATGAAGGAAATGTTGACGCCAAGGTAAAGATAATAGTTTATGAATCATTAACATGTGGTCATTGTGCTGACTTTCACAAAGAAGTTTATCCAAAATTGAAAAAGGATTTTATAGATAATGGTTTGGTTAAAATTGAATTTAGAAGCTTTCCATTAGATTTGGCTGCTCTAAATGCTTCGAAATTAGCACATTGTAAAAATGATGGAAAAACTGATCTTCTTCATTTTTTATATGAAAACCAAAAAAAATGGGTTCGAGGAAAAACTATAGAAGATATTAATAAACACTTAAAAAATCTTATTACAAAAAATGAAAGCGGATTAGATATTGAAAGTTGCTTAAATGATAAAAATATTGAAGATCATGTATTAAATGATCGAATCAGTGCAGTAAAAAAATTCAATATTGAAGCAACCCCTACTCTAATAATTAATGATAAAAAGTTTGATAATCCTCATAACTATAAAAAATTAAAAAAAACTATAGAAAAACTGATATAAGAAGCGAATGGAGTTTAAAAAAATCCAACTTAATGGATTTAAATCTTTTGCTGAGAAGACAAATTTTTTAATTGAAGATGGCTTAACAGGAATAGTTGGTCCTAACGGTTGCGGTAAATCTAATATAGTTGAATCTCTTAGGTGGTGTATGGGAGAAACCTCTGCAAAAAGTATGAGAGGTTCTGGAATGGAAGATGTAATTTTTTCAGGTACATCCAATAAACCTTCGAAAAATATTGCTGAAGTTTCAGTATCTCTTTCAAATGAAAATAAAAATGGACCTTTTCAATTTAAAGATATGGAAGAAATTCAAGTAAGAAGAAAAATAGAAAAAGATAAAGGATCAAAATTTTATATTAATGATAAAGAAGTAAGGGCTAAAGATGCACAGATGTTTTTTGCTGACCTATCTACAGGAGCTCATTCTCCGTCATTAATTAGTCAAGGAAGGATAGGAGCGCTAGTTACAGCAAAACCGGTGGATAGAAGAGCTATACTTGAAGAAGCTGCAGGAATTTCCGGACTACATGCGCGTAGACACGAAGCAGAGCTAAGACTCAGTGCTGCCGAAAATAATTTAAAAAGAGCTGATGAACTCAGAAGACAACAAGAAAAACAATTAGCTGGATTACAAAAACAAGCAGAAGAAGCTGCAAAATATAAATTGATATCTGAGGAAATAAAAAAAATTGAAGCTGGTCTTTATTATTTAAAACTCAAAGATATTGAAAATGAAATTAATCTTGAAAATCAGATAAATAATGATGCTGAAACTGAGGTTAAAAAATTTAATGATAAAATTGAGGAATTAGAAAAACAAGTCAACTTAGAAAATGAAAAAGTTAGCCCAGTAAGAAATAAAAATATAGAAAATATTTCAAAAATACAAAGGCTTAATTTAGAACTAAAAAGTCTTGACGAAGAAAATGAAAGAATAACAGAAGAAATAGCTAATATAAAATCTTCAATTAAAACAATCGATGAAGATATTGATCGGGAAAAAAGTATAGTAATAGATGCAAATTCAAATGAAAAAAGGCTCAAGGAAGAAAAGCATGAATTAATTGAAATTGATTCAAAATACTATGATACGGAAAAAAAATCTAATGAGGATTTAGATAATTCAAAAAATAGATTAAACCAAGAGATTGAAAAGGTTAAAGAACTAATAAAGGCGCAGAAAAATGATGAAGCATTAAACGTCCTTGATAATTGTAAATTAATTATTGAAGAATACGCTGATAGTTACAGTAAAAACCAAAACATAAAAAAAGAATCTGTTAAAAGAAATGAAAGAATAAAAGTTATAGAAAAAGAAACTGAAAGCTGGAAAAATCTTTTAATAAATTCAGAGAAAATGATTAATGAGCTCAATGAAAGAAAAATAAAATTAATTAAAAAGCTTGAAGAATTAGAAAAACAACCACAATCTCAAGCAGAAAAAAAAGGACAAATTTCAGAAAGTTTAAGATTGGCAGAAAAAGAAAAACAAGAGAATGAAGTAATCATAGAAGAAACTGATGTTAAAATACTTAATTTAAATTCTGAGTTAAATAAAACAAAAGAAGACACAATTCAAATAAGAGAAAGAAAAGCAAGTTCAGGGGCAACTATAGAAGGACTTAAAAAAAGGAAAAATGATTTATTGGATAGAGTTGATAGTGAATTAGGATTAAATGAGAATAATATTTTGGAATTTTCTAATCTTGAAAAAAATGAAGAATTTCCTGACGCTGTAACTCAAGAAGAGTTATTAGATGAAAAAAAGAGAACAAGAGAAAAATTAGGTTCTGTAAATTTAAGAGCTGATGAAGAAACAGAAAAATATGAAAGTGAAATAAAAAAAATGGAACAAGATAGGCAAGATCTTGTGACTGCTATTTTAAAATTAAAAGAAGGTATTAATGAACTAAATCAAAAAGGAAGGGAAAGGCTTCTTGAAGCTTTTGAAAAAGTAAATAGAAAGTTTAATGAGGTATACACAAAACTTTTTAACGGTGGAAATGCAAAACTTGAATTGGTAGACTCTGATGACCCACTTGATGCAGGATTAGAACTTTTAGTTAGTCCACCAGGAAAAAGATTGCAATCAATTACATTGCTATCTGGTGGTGAACAAGCACTAACAGCTCTATCTTTAATATTTGCGGTATTTTTAAGTAATCCATCTCCTATATGTGTTCTCGATGAAGTTGACGCACCACTTGATGATGCAAACGTAACAAGATTTTGCAATCTTCTTTCTGAACTTACAAAAATTACAAGTACTAGATTTATAATAGTCACTCACCATGCTTTAACTATGTCAAAAATGGATAGACTTTACGGAGTAACAATGCCAGAAAAAGGAGTTAGCCAGCTTGTTGCAGTTGACTTGCAAAAAGCTGAGAGTATGGTTGCTTAGATGCCTAATGACTCATTCAATACTCGCCTAGAAATTGCAAAAAAAAAGATAAATAAAAGTAAAAATAATCAAAAAAACCAGAAAAATTCAAATTTTGGAGAAGCTTTTAAATTAAGCACAGAGCTAGTGGCTGCAGTTGCTGTTGGGACAATTATTGGGTTTATTTTGGACAATTGGTTTGGTACTAAACCTTGGTTAATTTTAATATTTTTTTTTGTTGGTGTAATTGCTGGAATATTAAACGTAATTAGATCTGCAAAGAATATGCAAAAGTAATTTATTAGAGAATAAAAATGGCATCAAATCCAATGTACCAATTCAACGTATATAGAATTGGTCCAGAAATAAAAATAGGTGAAGTTGATTTATCTTTTACTAATGCAAGTTTGTTTATGGTAATTAGTTCCCTGGCAGTATTAATTATATTTAATTTGGGTTCAAAAAAAAATTCTTTAATACCAAACAAAATTCAACTACTTGCTGAACTAAGTTATACTTTTGTATCCAAAATGATAAGTGACACGGCTGGATCAAAAGCCAAACCTTATTTTTCATTTATATTTTCTTTGTTTATGTTTGTATTATTTTGCAATATGTTTGGTATGATTCCTTATGCATTTACAGTAACTAGTCATATTATTGTTACTTTTGTTTTAGCGGCATTTATTTTTTTTGGTGTTACCATAATTGGTTTTATTAAACATGGGTTCGGGTACTTAAAACTATTTGTACCAAGTGGAGTTCCTGTTGTTCTTTTGCCATTAATAGTGGTAATTGAAGTGATTTCTTATTTAAGTAGACCTGTAAGCTTATCAGTTAGATTGTTTGCTAATATGATGGCAGGTCATACAATGATGAAAGTATTCGGAGGTTTTGTTATTAGCCTTGGAATAGTCGGTGGGTGGTTACCGCTTGGCTTTTCGGTAGCTTTAACAGGTTTGGAGATACTAGTTGCTTTTCTTCAAGCTTATGTTTTTGCAATATTAACCTGCATCTATTTAAATGATGCATTAAATTTACACCATTAACAATTTATAGGAGGATATAATGGAACTAGAAGCAGCAAAGATGATCGGAGCAGGACTTGCAGCGATAGCGTTGGCAGGTGCTGGAGTAGGAATTGGTATTATATTTGGTAATTACCTTTCTGGAGCAATGAGAAACCCATCAGCAGCTCAAAAACAATTTCCAAACTTACTATTAGGTTTTGCATTAGCAGAAGCTACTGGTTTATTTGGTTTAGTTGTTGCACTGATAATTTTATTTGCATTTTAATTAATGTTTTTAAGATTTTCTCAATCACTATTAATTTACTTTCTATTATTTTCGTATGTAGAAAGTGCTGAAAGTGGAGGAATGCCACAACTTAATCCAGAGTTTTGGTTTTCACAAATCTTTTGGTTAATAATTACTTTTGGAATAATGTTTATATTATTATCAAAATTGGTTTTACCAAAAATAAGTGAAAACCTAGAGGTAAGAAAAGCACAAATATCAGAAAATATTGAAGCAGCTGAAAAACAGCGAGAGGAGAGTGATAAAAAATTAAAAGAATATGATCAATTAATTCTTAATAGTAAAAATGAAGCAAAAGATTACTTTAATAAAGCAAGAGAGAAAATATTAAAAGATGTGGATAAAAAAAGGGAAAATCTTGAAAAAGAAATCAACGAAGAAATAAATAAAGCAGAAAAAGAAATATTAGATTTAAAAAATAAATCTCCAGAAAAAATTAGAAAAATTGCATCTGAAACATCTTCAGATCTAATTAAACAATTAATAGGAGTTGAAGTAAATAATAGTAGTATTTCTGCTATAGTTGAGGATGTAACAAGAAAAACGAATTAATTATGACCATAGATGCAACTTTTTGGGTAGCCGTTTCTTTCTTTCTTTTCATAGGATTATTGGTTTACTTCAAAATCCCACAGAAAGTGAACGAAATATTAAATCAATTAATTTCTAACATAAAAAATGAAATTAATGAGAGTGAAAAGCTTAGAAACGAAGCTAAGACCCTTTTAGATAATTCTCAGTCAAAGTTAGATAGTGCTGGCGAGGAAGCAAATAAGATAATTGATCAAGCCAAAAAAGATAGTGAAAACTTAGTTATAGAAATTAATGAAAAATTTCATAAGTCATCAGAAATTAAAAAAAAATTAGCTGAAACAAAAATTACACAAATGAAAGAAGCTGCTTTAAAAGAAATTAAAGATACCTCAATTAAAATAGCAGTAGATTCAGTCAAAAAAATAATTTCTACATCCGTAGATAAAAACAAATTAGATGCAATTTTTGAAAAAGACCTAGAAGAAGCTAAAACTGAATTAAAAAAAATTAATTCATAGTAATTCGAAAAAATATCTTACTTTATTATAAAAAAAAATATAAATTATTTATATGAATTCAATTGTTATTGGGTCTGGATTTGGTGGTATTGCTGCTGCTTTAAGATTAAGAGCAAAAAGACACAAAGTTACATTAATTGAAAAGCAACCAGACTTAGGTGGAAGAGCAAGAGTATTTAAAAAAAATGGATTTACCTATGATGGTGGTCCAACAGTTATCACGGCTCCTTATTTGATTGATGAATTATTTGAATTATTTAAAAAAGACCCAAAAAATTATATTGAACTATCTCCACTTAAAATTTGGTATCAATTTATTTTTGAAGACAAATCTAAATTTAATTATTCAGGAAATGAAATTGAGATGAAGAAACAAATAGAAGAAATAAATAAAGAAGATGTTGAGGGTTATGAAAAATTAGTAAACTTTACAAAAAAAATTTTTGATAAAGGATTTACTGAACTTGCAGATATTCCATTTGATAAACCATCAATAATGATGCAACAATTGCCAGCATTATTAAAACTCAAAAGCTACAAGTCAGTTTATTCATTAGTCTCGTCTTATATAAAAAATGAAAAATTAAGAAGAATATTAAGTATGCATCCTCTTTTGGTTGGCGGAAATCCTTTTACGACTACTTCTATTTATGGGCTAATTTTATACTTAGAAAAAAAATGGGGCATTCATTATTCAATGGGTGGAACTGGAAATATTATAAAAGGTTTTGAAAAATTAATGAATGAAGTCGGTATAGAAATAATAAAAGGACGCGAAGTAACAAAAATTATTTCAGATGGAAATAAAATTAATGGTATTCAACTAGATGACCAAACTAAAATTGATGCCAATAATGTTATTTGTAATGCAGACCCACCTGCAGTTTATGAAAAAATGTTAAATGGAAATAAAAATAACTCGTTATTGTTTAAATGGAAAAAAAGTAGAATGGAATATTCAATGGGATTATTTGTTTATTATTTTGGAACTAAAAAAACTTATGATGACGTGGAACATCATACTATAAAGTTTGGTAATAAATACAAAGAGCACCTTGATGATATATTCGATAATAAAAAGCTAAATAACGATATAAGCTATTATCTTCACAGACCATCAGCTACTGACAAATCTATGGCTCCTGAAGGACAAGATTGTTTTTATGTTCTAATTCCTGTTCCAAACAACCAATCAAAAATTGATTGGTCTATTGAAGGTGAAAAAATGAAGAATTTAGTAATTGATAAGATGGAAAAAGATTTAATGCCAAACCTTAGAGAAAATATTATTGAAGATTTTTATTTAACGCCAGATTACTTTGAAAAAGAACTTAATACTAAATATGGTTCTGGTTTTTCAATCCAGCCAAAATTTTCACAATCAGCTTACTTTAGATTTCACAATAAATCCGAAATTTATGATGGTCTTTATTTTGTAGGAGCAGGGACACACCCAGGAGCAGGCGTTCCCGGTGTTTTGTCATCAGCTAAAGTATTGGATAAAATAATTTAATGTCTAATGTAAACTACCTGGCTCAATTTGCTAAATCATTTAATTGGGCTGGTTTTTTTTTGCCGAAAAGTGTTTACCAAGATTGTTCTAAGTTATACGCATTTTGTAGAGTACTGGATGATCTGGTAGATGAAAAAACTGATTTGGAATTAAGAGAAGAAAGATTTAATGAAATTAAAAATATTTATAAAAAAACTTATGAAACAGATAATAATGATAGAAATATATATAATCAAAATGAACATGGATTAATTGTGAATGATATGATTGACCTTGCATGTAATAACAATATTAAACGAATTATTTTAGATGATTTAATTGATGGTGTTGGCTCAGACTTAAAACAAAAAGTTTATTTAAGATCAGTAAAAGATTTATTAGTTTATTCATATAGGGTAGCTGGAACAGTTGGTTTAATGATGGCTAAAATATTAAATGTAAGTGACACAAGATCCTTAAAGGGAGCTATAGACTTAGGTATTGCTATGCAACTTACAAATATAGCAAGGGATGTTATTGAAGATAAAAAAATGAATAGACAATATATTAAACCCGATTTTGAAAATATTGAAGCAACGTTGAAACTCGCAGATATGTTTTATGAAAGCTCATATACCTCAATAAAGAAAATTCCATTCAAATATAGATTTGCAATAATTGTAGCTAGAAGAGTTTACAGACAAATAGGAAGAAAAATTATACAAAAAAGAAATATGGAGAATTATGAAAAATCAGGAAAAATTTATGTTAATAATTTTGGAAAAATATATCAAACAATTCTATCTTTATTTGATTTTATGTTTCTGTATTTAAAAGATGTAGAATCTCATCAGAGAATAAGGGAGCATGAAATTATAAAAGAGGAAATAAACCTAGATGAAAGAATTTGATTATATTATTTTAGGTGGTGGTTGTGCTGGTTTGTCTTTAGCTTACTCTCTAGAAATAAATAAAAAATTAAATGATAAAACTTTAGCTATAGTTGAAACTAGAGATGAATATAAAAGAGATAAAACATGGTCATTTTGGAAAGTCACTGATCATAATTTTGATGACTGTGTTATAAAAAGTTGGAATAATTTTTCTATAAATTCTGAATTAGGATCTCAAGAAGTAATAAACAGAGAATACCCTTACCAAACTATAGATAGTGGTTTGTTTTACAAAAAAGTCTTAAATGAACTAAAACAAAATAAAAATATACAATTTTTTAAAAATACAGATCAATTAAACTTAGATAATTCCTTTGTATTTAATAGCATTCCATCAAAAGGAAATTATCAAGCAAATCTTTGGCAGCATTTTAAAGGTATAGAAATTGAAACTCAGAAAGATATTTTTGATGATGAAATTTTTAACTTAATGGATTTTGATTGTGATCAAAGAGATAATGTGCACTTTTTTTACACTTTGCCTTTTTCAAAAAATAAGGCTTTGGTAGAAACAACTTGGCTATCAAAAATGGATGATAAAACATTAATTGATTATGATATTCAGCTAGAAAAATATATCAAAGAAACTCTTAAAATAAAAAATTATAAAATTAATTATCAGGAAGAAGGAGCTATACCTTTATTCTATCCATCAATTAAATCAGAGAAAAATAAAATTAATATTGGATCTGCTGGGGGCATGACCCGTTTAAGTACCGGATATACTTTTCTTAATATCCAAGATCATAGCAAATATATAACTAATAATATTGAAAAAATTCAAAATACGAAAGTTTATCATATTGGAAAGAAATACGAGTTTCTTGATAATATATTTTTAAATGTCTTGAAAAACAATCCTGATAAAATGCCAAAAATATTTTTAAATATGTTTAAAGCATCTTCCAAAACAGTTATAAAATTTCTATCAAATAAAAGTAATATTTTTGAGGATTTAGGAATAATTTTAAAAATGCCAAAATGGATATTTATTAAAAATATTTTTTAAATTAGATGAATAAAATAAATTATTATCATTCATTAATTTTTTTTAATTTATGTATATTATTATCAGCATTTGAATTTTTAAGAGATAATAGTTTACTTATTTTATCTTTGTTTCTTATACTAAGTTTGGGAATTTCACATGGAGCTTTGGATCATATAAAAGGAAAAAAATTATTAAAACTTCTAAATTATAAATCTATATCAACATTTTATATTTTATATGTTTTAGTTGGATTAAGTGTAATTCTATTATGGCTATTATTTTCTAAAATTTTATTATTAATTTTTTTAATAGTTGCATCATATCATTTTGGCAAAGAAGACTCGGAATTTATAAACAGTAAATCTAATCTTGAATTAGTTTACTTTTTTAAAGGATCTCTGGTGATAACGGCCCCGTTATTATTTCATAAAACTGAAACTCTAAATATTTTCAATAATTTAAATTTTGATATTTCACAAAGTTTATTTATATCGAATGAATTTTTATATGTATTTATGGCAATTAGTTTATTTGCAAATATTATTATTTCATTAAATAAACATATTGAAATTAAATCACTACTATTAATGGATTCTATATCTATCATGCTACTAAACTTTTTCTTGAATCCAATTTTAGCTTTTACAATTTATTTTTGCTTTTTGCATTCTGTTAGACATTCATTTAAATTATCTAATGAGCTGAATAAAAAAAGTTTTATTAAAGGATTTAAAGAATTTTTAATAAAAGCAATGCCATTAACTATTTTAACTGCTATTTTATTCTTAATTTCTCTATTTTTTTTAAATTATTATTACTTTTTAGATAATGCTATATCAAAAGTAATATTTATTGGTTTGGCGTCTTTAACCTTTCCACATATATTGCTGGAATATTTTTTAGAAAAAAATGAAAAACAAAGAAATTAAAATTTTACTTGCAGCACCTCGTGGTTTTTGCGCTGGTGTAGAGCGTGCTATAGAAATTGTAAAAAAAAGTATTAATAAATATGGGGCACCAGTGTATGTAAGACACGAAATTGTCCACAATAAACATGTGGTTGATGGTCTTAAAAAAATTGGTGCTATCTTTGTTGAAGAACTTCATGAAATAAAAGATAAAACTAGACCAGTAATTTTTTCTGCTCACGGTGTTCCAAAAAAAGTCCCTATTGAAGCAGAAAATTTTAAAATGGAATATGTGGACGCAACATGCCCATTAGTATCAAAGGTCCATAGAGAAGCTGAAAATTTAAATAAAAGCGGATTACAAATTTTACTAATTGGACACAAAAATCATCCGGAAGTTATAGGAACTATGGGTCAAATTCCTGAAGGTGAAATAGATCTTATTGAGAATATTGATGATGTTAATAATTATCAAAATAAATCTCAAAAAAAATTAGCTTTTATTACCCAAACCACTCTTTCTGTTGATGATACAAAAGAAATAATATCAGCATTAAAGAAAAAATTTCCAGAAATTAGAGAACCAAAAAAAGAAGATATCTGCTACGCAACTACAAATAGACAAGCTGCTGTTAAAAAAATTGCAGAAAAATGTGACATGTTTTTTGTTATTGGAAGCAGAAATTCATCTAACTCCCTGAGATTAGTAGAAGTTGCAAAAAACTCTGGATGCGCAAATTCGAGATTAATTCATTCTAAAAGTGCTGTACCTTTTGAGGAAATTGAAAAATACAAAACTATTGGAATTTCTTCGGGAGCCTCTGCACCAGAAATATTGGTTCATAACTTTATAAATAATTTAAAAAAAGAATTTACAGTGGCGATAGAGGAAGTAGAAATAGTTAAAGAAAATATAACATTTAAAATTCCTGGAAAATTAAACTAGATGGCAATTTATACAAAAATTTCTTCGAAAGATATTCTATTAATTGAAAAAAATTATAATTTAGGAAAAATAGTTTCTTTTAAGGGTATTAAAAAAGGAATTGAAAATACTAATTATCTTTTAAAAACAAAAGACAAAAAATTCATACTTACACTTTTTGAAAGAAGGGTTCATAAAAAAGATTTACCTTTCTTTATGAATTTAATGGATAAATTAAGTAGATATAAAATTAATTGCCCCAAACCTCAAAAAAATAAAAGGGGAAGTTTTTTAATAAAAATTAAAAAAAAAACTGCCTCTATTGTTTCCTTTGTTGAGGGAAAAGATAAGTTAAAATTAAGCCCAAAAAACTGTTACGAGGTTGGTAAAAATATAGCTAAATTTCACAAAGCATCTAAAAAAATAAAACTTTATAGAAAAAATTCTTTATCTTTAAAAGATTGGCCAAAATTATTAAATAAGATTGGAAATAAATCTAAAATTATAAGCCCTAATTTAAATAGTTTGATGAAAAATAGTTTCCTACAAATAAAAAATAAATGGCCAAAAAATTTACCTTTTGGAATTATTCATGCTGATTTATTTATTGATAATATCTTTTTTAAGAAAAACAAATTTCATGGATATATAGACTTCTATTTCGCGTGTAATGATTTTTTAATGTACGAAATTGCTATTTGTATTAACGCGTTATGTTTTGATAAAAAAAATAATAAATTTGTATTTAATAAGAAAAAATCAAAAAATCTTATTAAAGGTTATTCAAAAATAAGAAAATTCTCTGATAAAGAGAAAAAGTCTCTAAATGTTTTGTGTAAAGGAGCGGCTCTTAGATATTTATTAACAAGAACTTATGATTACTTAAATACTCCAAAAAGTGCAGTTATTAAGATAAAGAACCCAAGGGAGTATATTCAAAAACTTAAAGTACATAATCAATTTAACAATTTTAAAAATTATTATAATTAAATGATCAAAATTTATACCGATGGTTCTTGTTTAGAAAATCCAGGAAATGGTGGATGGGCAGCAATAATAATTGATGATGGAAAAAAAACTCAGATAAAGGGTAGTAAAAAAAATACTACAAACAATCAAATGGAGTTGCTTGCTCCTATTGAAGCATTAAAAAAAATTCCCAAAGGTAGCAAAATTCAAATTTTTACAGATTCCAAATATGTAAAGTCAGGAATAACGGAGTGGATACATAATTGGAAAAAAAATGGATGGAAAACAGCAGACAAACAACCAGTTAAAAATAAAGAACTTTGGGAAGAGTTAGATCTTCTAAATAATGAATTTGAAATAAGTTGGAATTGGGTAAAAGCACATTCAACAGATCAATTAAATAATGAAGTCGATTTAATTGCAAGAGAAGCTGCAAATTTATAAAATATTTAGAATAAAAATATGCAATATTTTTTTGCTCCAGTAATTGTTTTGATTGTATTTATACTTATCATGATGATAGCTTGAAATTCGGGGTACCTGGCAACAGAACGCCCCTTTTAAACTTTGCTTTTAACAAAGTTTTTTACTTCTTCTGTATTGTTTTTTAATACTTGAAAATTTTCCTTTTTATCAAGTACATGCTGAAGTTCTTTTGGTAATTTTTCATGCTTATTTATTGCATTTTTTGTAGCATCTGGAAATTTACATGGATGTGCAGTTGATAAAACAACACAATCATTAAAAGATAGTTTTTTTGCAGCCCCTACTCCAACTGCTGTGTGGGGATCTAATATTATATTATTTTCTTCATGATTTTTTTTAATAATATCTAGTGTTTCTTGTTCATTACAACTTTCAGATAAAAAATCCTTTTGAATTATATCTAAATTATTCTTTTCAATTTGATAAGAATTTTGCTTAACTTTTTTCATAATTTCTGCTGTTTTTTTAGAATCTGAATTATTTACATAATAAATTAATCTTTCAAAGTTACTTGCTAATTGAATATCCATACTAGGCGACAATGTTTCTTTTACTTCTTTTGAAACATAATCTCCTTTTGAAATGGCTCTATGCAAAATATCATTTTCGTTTGTTGCAACAATTAATTTATCAATTGGTAATCCCATTTTCTTTGCAAGATAACCCGCAAAAACATCACCGAAGTTTCCTGTAGGAACAGAAAATGAAATAGTTTCTTTTCCTAATTTAAAATATGAGTAAAAATAATATATCGCTTGAGCAATAATTCTTGCCCAATTTATTGAGTTCACACCTGACATATTTATAGATTTAGAAAACTCTAGATCAGAAAACATTTGTTTTACAATATTTTGACAATCATCAAAGTTTCCATCAATTGCAATATTAAATACATTTTTATCATCAACAGTAGTCATTATTTTTCTTTGAACAGAGGAAATTCTATTATTTGGATGTAGAACAAATATATTTAAATTAGATTTTCCTTTTATTGCATCAATAGCTGCTGCACCAGTATCACCAGAAGTTGCAACTACTATGTTTATTTTTTTGTCATTTTTCTTCAAATAATATTCATACAAATTGCCTATGAATTGCATTGCGACATCTTTAAATGCAAGTGTTGGCCCGTGAAATAATTCTAATAACTTCAGTTCTCCAATATTTGAGATTTTTACAACCTCTTTTTCTCTAAATGTTGAATATGATTTTTTAATTATAGAAGAAAGTTCTTCTTTTGAGATAAAATCTCCTGAAAATTGGCTTATTATTTCAGCAGATAATTCGTTGTAATTTAAGTTTTTGAGCTTTAATAATTCTGCTGAGCTATATTTTTTTAGAGATTTTGGAACATAAAGACCCCCATCATCAGCAAGACCTTTTAGAAAAACTTCTCCAAAACTGTATTCTTTTTCTTTACTTCTTGTGCTTATATATTTCATCTAGGGTATTCATAAACACTCTAGCGGAATTTTTTTGAGGCGCAATCCTTAAATTAAACTATCGATTAAGAATAATACAAAAATTAAAAATAAATATAAAATTGAATATCCAAAGACTTTTTTTGCTTTATTTAAATCAAATTTATCTTTTTTAAATTTATATAAATCATAACAGATGTAATTATAGTAAACGGTAAGTGCTAAAGAACTGACAAGAAACATTTTGCCAGTAAAACCTATGATATATGGCAATATAATCACGGGCAGCATAAACAAAGAATAAACAAATATTTTTTTCTTTGTTTCTTCAATTCCATTTGTAATTGGAAGCATTGGAATTTTTGCCTTTGAATAATCTTCAGCTTTATAGAGGCTTAAGGCCCAAAAATGTGATGGTGTCCAATAAAATATAATTAAAAAAAATGTAATAGGCTCAATCGTTAAAGAGTTTGTTGCAATGGTCCAACCTATAACTGGAGGTAAAGCACCTGAGGCTCCTCCAATAACAATGTTCTGGGGTGTTTTTCTCTTTAACCAAATTGTGTAAACAAAAAGATAAAATGAAATAGTTACTAATAATAAAAATGCCGACAAGAGATTTGAAAAATAATAAAGTCCACAAACTGAAATAATTGATAGAGCCACGCCAAATATTAAAGCATGTTGCCTATTGATTTTTCCAGTTGGTATTGGTCTTAGACAAGTTCTTGTCATTAGTTTATCCAGGTCAGCCTCATACCACATATTAAGTGCTCCGGCCGCACCTGCTCCTATGGTAACAAAGAAAATACTTATCAATGAATCAAATAAAGGAATTGTTGTTTGAGAAGTTAATAATCCTACGGCACATGTAAATATAACCAAAGACATAACCCTTGGTTTCATTAATAATAATAAAGATTTTAAATAAGATGAAGTATTTAAAAATACCGAGCCTTTATTTTTTGAGGTAATAGTACTCAAAACTAATCTACGTTCAAGCTAACAAATACAACTAATAAAATTACTCCAATAATAAGAATATGATTACCTAAATCAAAAATTCCTACTTTCGAATTTTTCTTATCAATAAATCTTCTGCTCAAAGGAAGATTGTCGTAAGGATTAATTTTTATTTCTGATGTTGGTTCTTCTTTTTCATTTTCTACTTTCACCGAGAATCCAAACCAAGTTAGGTAAATAAATATAAGAAAAAAAATTAAAAAACCAGCTAATATTGTATATCCATCCATAAATTTTTATCCTCCTACAACAAAATAAAAAAATCTAGTAAAAACAGTATATTCAAATTCTGCAACCATAAGAAATATAAAACAAGCTATTGCTGTCATAGGCCATAAAAGAACATTAACCAATGCGTATCTTTCCCAATATAAATGCATAAAAAATGCCATAATCAACCCAGCTTTTAAAAACATAAAGAATAAAATTAAAGACCATCTGAGCATACCTTGGAATTGATACCAATCAACCATGTATGAAAAAAAACTTAGAACGAATAATAATCCCCATATCCAAAGATATATTCCAATCTTATGTGTTGATGTTTGTTCTTGTTTTTTCGTTTTGTCCATATTTCAATTTACCATAAATAAAAGAATGCAAAAATAAATACCCATACTAAATCTACAAAGTGCCAATATAATCCTAAGATTTCAATTTCGACATAGTCACCTTTCATTGTTGTAAACCAGCCTCTTTTACCTTCATCGTAATGACCTGCAAAAGTTTTATAAGCATAAATGAAAAGAAAAATTACACCTATTGAAACGTGAGTACCGTGAAATCCAGTTATCATGAAGAAAAAAGATCCAAATTGTGGTGCACCAAAAGGGTTTTCCCAAGGTCTTACACCTTCATGGATTAATTTACCCCATTCAAATGCTTGCATACCAACAAAAGTAAGTCCCCCAATAGCTGTGGCTAATATAAGCCATCCACACATTTTTTTATTTTTTTCATAACCATATTTTACCGCAAGAGCCATAGTTCCACTGCTTGTGATTAAAACAAATGTCATGATAGCAATAAGTAACAAAGGAACATCTACACCGAATACATGTAACCCAAAAACTTCACTTGGATTAGGCCAATCAATTATAGTTGATCCTCTACCCTTCATGTATGAAATTAAAAAACAACTAAATATAAAGGTATCACTTAACAAAAAGATCCACATCATTGCCTTACCCCAATGAACACCTTTGAACATGGTTTGATCAGAACCAGTGTCCTTCGCCATTCCTTTAAAACCGGGTTTAAATTCGTAGCCTTCTATTTTAAGATCAGACATGATTTAATGTTTATGTTTTTTCTACTTTCGTATGCGCCACTTCACTTGGTGGTGTAGTTTGAGTTATAAAATCTTCTTTAGCTCCAGGAACGCTGAAATCATAAGCCCATCTATGAACTGTTGGAAGTCTATCACCCCAATTACCATGTTCAGGTGGAACTGTTGGTGTTAACCATTCTAGTGAGCAAGCTTGCCAAGGATTATGTCCTGCTGGTTTTCCTGTCTTTAAAGTTTTAATAATATTGTAAATTAAAATAAATTGTGCAGCACCAACTATAAAGGCTGCTAAACTAATAAATTCATTCATTCCAACAGCAGATGTAACATATGGACTGTCATACATTTCAAAATATCTTCTAGGTACTCCAATAAATCCTAAATAGTGCATTGGGAAATAAATTGAATAAGCACCTAAAAAAGTCAACCAGAAGTGCCATTTTCCTAATTTTTCATCCAAGAATCTTCCGGCTACTAAAGGAAACCAGTGGTAGACAGCTCCCATAATTACCATAAGTGGAGCAATACCCATTACCATATGAAAGTGTGCAATAACAAAGTAAGTGTCAGACAATGGAACATCTACGCTAACATTTCCTAAGAAAATTCCTGTAATTCCGCCGTTTACAAAAGTAACAATGAAACCTAAACACCATAACATCACAGTATTAAGTCTAATGTTTCCTCTCCAAAGTGTTAGGATCCAGTTATAAACTTTCATTGCTGTAGGGACAGCTATTATAAGAGTGGTAGTTGCAAAAAAGAATCCAAACCAAGGATTCATTCCGCTAACATACATGTGGTGTGCCCATACAAAAAAGCTTAATGCGCCTATACCAACTATGGCCCAAACCATCATTCTATAACCAAAAATATTTTTTCTAGCGTGAACGGAAATTAAATCTGAAATTATTCCAAATGCAGGTAGTGCAACTATATAAACTTCGGGGTGTCCAAAGAACCAGAATAGATGTTGAAAAAGAATAGGGCTTCCGCCACCGTATTCTAAAACTTCTCCTGCTTTTAATATGGTTGGCATGAAAAAGCTTGTTCCAAGTACATTGTCTAAGCTCATCATTAATGCACCTACCAATAATGCTGGAAAAGCTAGCATTGCTAATACTGTAGCAGTAAAAATTCCCCAAACAGTTAGGGGCATTCTCATCAATGTCATTCCTCTTGTTCTAGCTTGAAGTACCGTAATTAAATAGTTTAAACCACCCATGGTAAATCCGGCTACAAATAAAATAAGGGATATACACATCAACATTATTCCCCATCCCGATCCCGGAGTACCTTCTAAAATTGCTTGAGGAGGATAAAGTGTCCAGCCTGAACCTGTTGGCCCACCTGGAACAAAAAAACTTGCTAATAAAACTCCTACCGCAACAAAAAAACTCCAAAAACTTACCATGTTAAGATAAGGAAAAACCATATCTCTTGCACCAACCATCAATGGTATTAAATAATTTCCAAATCCACCTAAAAACAGTGCAGTTAAAAAATAAACTACCATTATCATTCCGTGCATCGTTACAAATTGATAATAATGCTCTGCAGTCATGAAAGGAACTAATTCTGGAAAGCCCAATTGTAAACGCATTAACCAAGAAAGAATTAAACCAATTATTCCTGTAAAAGTAGCTAAAAGAAAATATTGTACTCCGATAACTTTTGCATCCTGGCAAAAAATCCATTTAGTTATAAAGCTATGCCCATGATACAAATCTTGATCAGCAACTTCTGCAGGTCTTACATAGTCTGCATCTGTTGCTATTCCTGATCCTCCTCCTGAAATAGCCTCTGAAGATTGAGCTTGTATTGTTTTATTATCATTAAAATCTTCTGACATTTGTTTCCTTTATATATTTTTTACCATTTAATTTATTTTTTTGCCAATTTTGTTTTTTCGTTTTCTAAAATCTTTTGTTTTGCTATTAAATCTGAAAATGTTTCTTGTTGTTGAAGCCAATTATCATAGTCCTGTTTATCTTGCACTTCTACTCCACCTCTCATAGCATAATGTCCAACTCCACAATATTCAGCACACAAAACTTCAAACTCACCAGTTTTATTAGGCTCAAACCAATAATAGGTTACAATACCTGGAACTGCATCCATTTTTGCTCTAAATTGAGGAACATACCAGTTATGAAGCACATCAACTGATCTCAATAATATTTTAACTGGTCTATTGTTTTCTAAATTTATTACATCACTTTGAATCATTACATCGTCATTTCCAAATGGGTCATCTAAATTAATTCCAAATGGATTATCATCATTTATATTAACTACTTTTGTAGTTCCTAATTTTCCGTCTTCACCTGGCAGCCTATATTGCCATCCCCATTGCCATGCCATTACATCTATCTCAATTGCATTTTTTGGAACATTAACATACTGATTCCAAATTATTAATCCTGGAGCTAAAAGAGCTGCAACACCTAACGTTGTTGCCCAAGTAAGTATTTTTTCTAATTTTTTATCTTCAGGTTTGTATTCTGCTTTTCTTTCTTTTTTATAAGAAAATTTAAAAACGCAGTAAACCATGAAAAGACAAACAGCTATAAAGACTCCTCCGCCAATCCAGAATGTTAAAGTAATGGTATCATCCATTCCTCCCCAGTTTGAAGCAACATCTGTCCAATACCATGGAGTAAAAATATGGAACAATACTGATCCAAGAATTACTAAAAAGAATATAATACCTACGTGCATATCAGCCTATATAGAATAAATATCACATAAAAACCTATGACAAAATGTCTTAAGAATCTGCCAAAATATCAAATATAACAATGATTATATGCTCGGAAAAATCGAAATTTTAGCTGTTATTCTAATACTGGTTTTATTATTTTATTTCGTTATTTCTTTAGGTGCAGGAGCATTCTCAAAAAAGGAAACCAATTCAAGAACAAAAAAATATTTGAAGTCTGTAAATATATTGCTGACTATAATAGCAGTTGTTGGAGTTATATTGGTATTGTTTTTATAATTTTTTTTAAGCAATTAATGATTTGCACCAAGCTATAACTGAATCATTGTAAATAAACATAATCCCAAAAAATACTAACCAAACAATAAATAAAAATAACCAATAAAGAGATAATGCTTGTAGGTTACTTGTCTCTTTAACATAATCTTTCTCTTTCAATTTAAATATTCTTGAGCTTATTTTGCCCCAAAAAAATAGACCACCTAACAAATGTAATCCATGCAATGCTGTAAAAATATAGTATGAAGAAAAATAATTATTTGTTGAAACAAAATGACCTTGTTTCATTAATTGATACCAAAGTATAATTTGTAAAAATAAAAAAAAATAACTTAAAGCTCCAACAATAACTATATTATTTTTTATTTTATTGGTTAAATTGTTCTTTAAATCTTTACTTATTTTATTAAAAAAATAAGTAACAAAGATTAAAACCAAAGTATTAATCCACAGCAACTTATTTTTCAAAATTAATGTTGTATCTTGTTCTGGAGGTATCGAATAAAGATAAGCGGTAAAAATTAAGCTAAATATCGCAGTACTTATTCCAAATATTATAATCACCGCTGACATTTGATTAGTAACACCGAAAGTTTTTCCAACATGCTTATTATCAATTAAAGCCTGACTTTCTTCCCAAGGTTTTTCTAAAAGTGTGCCAAATAGTTTCTTTATAATAGAGGTCATGATATTTATATAGTTAGTATATATTATTTTGCAACAATGAATTTAAAAACTTCAATAACAATTATTATAGGTTGTTTAATTATTTTTCTATTTGTTATGTTGCCTATATTCTTATCCATAGAAAAAAAAGAAAATGAATATGTTAAAAAATTTCAAGGATCTTCTTTTTCATTAAATGATGTAAATAATGATATTATAACAGAATCCTCTTTTGAAGGACCTTTGACTGCAGTTTTTTTTGGTTTTACCAATTGTCCAGATGTATGTCCAATGACACTAAATAATTTAGACTTAGCCATAAAAAATTTAGATCAAGAAAAGAAAGATAAATTTAAAGTTTTTTTTGTTAGCATAGATCCTGAAAGAGATAGTCCTCAAGTTATAAAAGATTATTTAAATTCATTTGAGAATAAAATTTATGGAATTACTGGAGATCCAAAAAAAGTATTTCTTATGTCAAAATCTTGGGGAGTTCTTTCTGAAAAAATTTTTACTGAAGATGGTAACTATTTAATAAATCATAGCTCATCTATTATTTTATTAAAAGATGGAAAATATCTTAGTAGAATCAGTCATCATGCAGACTACGAAGATATTTTTAAAAATATAAATAAATATTTAAGATAATAAATTAAAACTTATTATTGATATCATTGAAATCGCAGCTGTTTCTGATCTTAAAATATTATCATTTATTTTAAGTGGAAGTATATTTTTTAGTTTTAAAATATTTTCTCTTTCTTTTATTGAAAAATCTCCCTCTGGTCCTATCAGGATACATAATGGATCTTTATCATTAAAATCTATTTTTTTGTTATCCGTATTTAAATCTCCAAAAATTATATTTGTATTTTGATTGGATTTTAAGAAAGTGTCTAGCTTTGTAAGTTTATCTAAAGATGGAACTTTTAATCTATTACTCTGTTCAGATGCTTCGATAATAATTTTATTAATTCTTTTTTCATTTAATTTTCTAACTATTGTTCTTTCTGTCAATATTGGAATAAATCTCGTTACCCCAATTTCAGTTGCCTTTTGTATCATTAAATTTAAGTAATTTAATTTAATTGGTGCAAACGCTAACCAAATTTCTTTTTCATTGCTTGCTGATCTTAATTTTTTTATAATAGAAAATTCAACAATCCCTTTGAGTATACTTTGTACTTTTGCTTCCCATTCTCCGCTTTGATTAAATAAAGAGAAACTTTGACCTACATTTATTCTCATTACTTTTGACAAATAATGTGATTGGGTTTTGTCTAATTTAGAATTAAAATTTAATGATAAACTTTTTTCAAAAAATAATCTAATATTACTCATATATACAAGTTAATTTATGAAAAATATTAAAGCAATCATATTTGATGCATATGGCACATTATTTGATGTCAATTCAGCTGCAGAGAAATGTAAAGATAAAATTGGAGATAAGTGGGAAGGTTTTGCAAATTACTGGAGAACAACTCAGCTAGAGTATACTTGGTTAAGAACCTTAATGAATAGACATGAAAATTTTTGGAAAGTAACAGAGGATAGTTTAGATAAATCTATGCAAATTTTTAAAATAGATCCGTCGATGAAAAATGAATTATTAAACCTTTACAAAGTTCTGTCTACTTTTTCAGAAGTAAAAGGCGTTTTAAATGAACTTAAAAAAAAAAATTATAAGCTGGCTATCCTTTCTAATGGAACGCCGTCTTTATTAAATGAATTAGTTAAAAGCAATAATTTAGATAATATTTTTAATGATATTTTTTCAATTGAAGAGGTTAAAGTTTATAAACCACATCCAAAAGTTTACAATATTCCAATTCAAAAATACCAAATACAAAAAAATGAAGTTGCATATTTAAGTGCAAATACTTGGGATGTATCTGCTGGCGGAAATTATGGTTTCAATCCTGTCTGGGTAAATAGAAAAAATAGTATTTTTGATAAATTAGATTATGTGCCAAAATATCAAATTGAAAATCTTAGTAAATTGATTGATATAATTTAATTAAATTTATTCATTTATTTATGAAAAATATTGAAGTAAAAAAAATTATAAATCCAATCACAGCTTCTGATGGAGCAGGAGTAAAATTAAAAAGAAGTATAGGTGTTGAGCCAAATTACTTTGATCCTTTTTTAATGTTAGATGAATTTGGATCAGATAATAAAGACGATTACATTGGAGGCTTTCCTGCTCACCCTCATAGAGGAATTGAGACTGTAACTTATATGCTTCAAGGTGAATTTGAACATGAAGATAGTACTGGTGCTAAAGGCAAAATGTCTTCTGGCGACGTCCAATGGATGAAAACTGGTAGTGGTATAATTCATTCTGAAATGCCTACAATGTCTGAAGGTAGACTTCATGGATTTCAGCTATGGATCAATATGCCTGCTAAATTAAAGATGAGCAAACCTGATTATATCTATATTGACTCGGATAAAATGAATATTCATTTAGATGATAACAAAAAAGTAAAAGTTATTGCTGGAAAATTTGAAAAAGCAGAGGGTGCTGTTAAAGGACATAACGTTGAACCTGTGTATTTTGATGTTGAATTAAATAAAGATAAAGAATTTATTTTTAAACTACCACCAACTCACAACACTTTTATTTATTTAATAAATGGAGAAATAGAAATTGGAGCAATCAAGCATGATCAGGTTAGAGACAGTACTTTAATATTGTTAGAAAAAGGAGAGGATTTGAATGTAAGAGCTAAGTCAAATTCAAAATTTCTAGTAATTTCTGGAAAACCAATCAATGAAGAAATTGCAAGAGGAGGACCATTTGTAATGAATACTAAAGCAGAGATCTTGCAAGCAGTTCAAGATTATCATAATGGTGTATTTGTAAAATAATGAAAGCTGCAATAATTAATAAAACAGGCGGACCAGAAGTAATAGAATTAAAAGATATTATTTTACAAAAACCAAGTGAAGATGAAGTTACAATTGAACAAAAAGCAATTGGTTTAAACTATATTGACACTTACCATAGATCTGGTCTTTATCCTTTAAAACTGCCAATAGGATTAGGCCTTGAAGGTGCTGGTATAATTACTGAAGTGGGATCCAATGTTAAAAATTTTAAAGCTGGAGAAAAAGTAGCATACGCCGCGATACCTTTAGGTTCCTATTCAACGCATAGAAATTTTCCTGCTAATAAACTTGTTAAAATACCTGATGGAGTTGATTTAGAAGTTGCGGCAACCTTAATGACAAAAGGTTTAACTACTTATTATCTTTTACATCAAACTTATAAAGTTAAATCAGGTGACACTGTTTTGTTTCATGCGGCCGCAGGCGGTGTAGGACAAATCTTTGGCCAATGGGCAAAAAGCTTGGGATGCAATGTAATTGGAACAGTTGGGTCAGAAGAAAAAATTGAAGTTGCCAAAAAATGTGGTTATGACCATGTAATAAATTATTCAAAAGATAATTTTGCAACTAAAGTAAAAGAATTGACTGATGACAAAGGTGTTCCTGTTGTTTACGATGGTGTTGGTAAAGATACTTTAGAGGGTTCATTAGAATGTTTAAAAATGAGAGGAATGATGGTTTCATTTGGTAATGCATCAGGACCACTTTCAGATATTAATGTTCCTCAAATGTTGCAGCCAAAAGGTTTATTTTTTGTAAGACCATCGATGCAACAATATTTAAGTACTAAAGAAGAATTAGATGAAGCTGCATCAACTATGTTTGAAAAAATTAAATCTGGAAAAGTGAAAATTGAAATATTTAAAAAATATAAATTAGAAGATATTATTCAGGCTCATAAGGATTTGGAAGGAAGAAAAATTTTAGGTCCTGCAGTAATCATTCCAAATTAATCTATTTTAACATCCATATCGGACATATGTAACCTTAGTGCATTTGTTGATATTTGGATTTCTCTAATAAAGAATATTATAGATATTATCATTGATAAACAACAAGAACCAAAAATTAATCTAGCTATAAAAACCTCATCTAGATAAAGAGCAAAAACTGTTAACATATTAAATAAAAATCCAAATGAAGCAAACATTATAGTCCATCTTATAATTGTAATTCTACTACTTAAGTTTATGAACTGCTTTTTCCATTCTGGTGGTATATGTTTCTCATAAACATGTTCATCATGAAGTTCCCTAATAAGTTTACTTAAAGTATGAAATCTGTTGCTATAAACACTCATAAGCAAAGGGATTGCGGGAAACATAAGTGCTGTTACTGTGTAATCTATATTCATACGAATCAATTTGATTATGAATCTAGGCTTTGTTATTTACAAGTAAATTAAATGAAAAATCTTAGATTATTTATAGAACTTACAAGATTAAATAGACCAATTGGATATATGCTATTATTTTGGCCTTGTTTATGGGGTCTTACTATTGCATATAATTTTGAAAATAATCTAAATACATACTTTTTATACTTAATTTTATTTTTTCTGGGTTCAGTGCTTATGAGGTCAGCAGGATGTATAGTTAATGATATAGTTGACAGACAATATGATAAAAAAGTTTATAGAACAAAAAATAGACCTATTGCGTCTGGAAAAGTTTCATTAAAACTTGGATTTATATATGTATCAGTATTATGTTTGATTGCACTATTGGTTCTTTTACAATTTAATAAATTAACAATAATTTTAGCACTTGCATCAATGCCTTTGGCATTTAGCTACCCATATATGAAAAGATTTACATATTGGCCACAGCTTTTTTTAGGAATTACATTTAATTATGGTTTGCTACTAGGATGGACATCGGTTCAAGAAAATTTAAGTTTAATACCTATTATCTTTTATATTGGGGCCATATTTTGGACACTAGGATATGACACGATTTATGGATATCAAGATATTAAAGATGATGAAATAATTGGAGTAAAATCAACCTCAATAAAATTTAAAAATAGTCCAAAAAAATTTCTTTCATTATGTTATTTGATTACCTTGAGCTCTATAATTATTATTGGATTATCTATGAATTTTAATAATGCTTATTACTTATTTTTATCGATTCCTGCTACACACATGTTTTTTCAAATAAAAAAATTGAATATTATAGATGGCAATATGTGTTTAAAAATTTTCAAATCTAACAATATTCTAGGTTTATTTATTTTTATAAATTTACTGATAGGAAAATTAATATCAATATGAGCAATATCCAAATTATTAAAAGACTTTATAAAGATTATACAAAAAATTTTGTACCTAAAATATTATTATCAATATTTTTCTCATTAATTGTTGCTGCCAGTACGGCGTCAATTGCCTGGCTTCTTGACCCTGCAATAAAAAAAATATTTATTGATAAAGATCAATCATTAATATATTTGATACCACTAGCAATTATATTGGCTTTTTCTCTAAAAGGGATCTCTCTTTATTTCGCAAAAACAATTTTGATAAAAGTTGGACAAGAAATAACTAAACTTATTCAGCTCAAGATCATGAAATCTTTAATTAAGGCAGATAGCGAAGCAATAGATAAAAAACACTCAGGAAAATTTATTTCTCATTTAACTTTCGATGTTGGAATGATTACAAAATTAGTAAGCACTGTAATTTTAAATCTGACTAAAGACAGTTTAACATTAATAGGTCTTATTGGAGTAATGTTTTACCAAAATTGGAGATTAGCAATTTTTGCAACTATAATGATACCTTTGGCCTCAATTGCAGCAAGATCTCTTGGAAAAAGAATTGGAAAAGTTACAATAGAGGCGGCAGATAGAACTGGTGCTTTAACTTCTTATCTTCTTGAAATATTTAAAAACCATAAAATTATTAAAATTTTTCAAAAAGAAAACTATGAATTTAAAAGAACAGAACACTTTATAAATGAACTTAAAAATAAAGTTGTAAAAATAGAAACAGTGCTTGTCAGAGCTTCTCCAATTATGGAAACTTTAACCGGTATCATGATAGCAGGACTAATTTTTTATGCTGGAAAATTAATTTTAAAAGAAGAATTAGATATTAATAATTTTTTTTCGTTTTTAGCCGCTATGATGTTAGCATATCAACCAGTCCGTTCTTTAGCTACACTTAATATGGGTTTAAATCAAGGCATACAATCAGCAAGAAGAGTTCTGCCTATAATAGATTTTGAAAACAAAATTAAAGAAAAAGAAAATGCTGCTGAATTAAAATTAGATAAAGCAGAAATAAATTTTTTAAATGTTAATTTTAAATACAATGAAGAAGATAAAAAAGTTCTCAATTCAATAAGTTTAAATATCTCAGGTGGAGAAATGACTTCACTGGTTGGTCATAGTGGAGCAGGAAAATCATCTATATTAAATTTAATCCCAAGATTTTATGACTGCGAAAGTGGAGACATAAATATAGATAATCAGTCGATTTATAACTTAAAAATTGAATCTTTGAGATCAAATATTTCGCTAGTCAACCAAGATGTAACTTTGTTTGATGATACAATTAAAAACAATATTGCTTATGCAAAACTTGATGCTACTGATGATGAAATTTTTCAAGCTGCAAAACTTTCTTTCTGTGATGAATTTATAAATAAATTGCCTAATAAATTTGATACCTTTATTGGTGAGAATGGTTACAGACTATCCGGGGGTGAAAAACAAAGACTTTCAATCGCAAGGGCAATGCTAAAAAAAAGTAAGATAATTTTATTGGATGAGGCAACTTCTTCATTGGATGCAGAGACTGAAAGTAAAATTCAAGAAGCGATAAATTTACTAACTAAAGATAGAACTACTTTAGTAATAGCTCATAGGTTGTCTACTATCATGAATTCTAAAAAAATATATGTTGTAGATGAAGGAAAAATTATAGATCAAGGAAATCATCAAGAATTATTACAAAAGTCAAAAACTTATAAAAACTTTTATGAAAAACAATTAAGAAAAGATTAATGTTATATATTTATAGACTGGCAATAAATTTAATCTTTCTAATTTCACCAATAATAATTATTTATAGGATTTTTAAAAAAAAAGAAGATCCAAAAAGATTTTTAGAAAAAATTGGCAAATTTAAAAAAAGTGTAAATAATGATTTAATATGGTTCCATGGATCAAGCGTTGGTGAAGTTCTTAGTGTCATACCTTTAATTGAAAAACTTGAGAAAAGAAAAAATATAAAAAAAATATTGATTACATCAAATACTTTAAGTTCTGCAAAAATTTTAAAAAAAATTAAATTAAAAAAAACCTTTCATCAATTTTTTCCCTTAGATACAAATTTTCTTGTGGAAAAATTTTTAAATCATTGGAAACCTAAAGTAGTTTTTTTTATTGATTCTGAAATATGGCCAAACATGGTATTTAAAATTAAAGAAAAAAATATTCCACTTGTTTTATTAAATGCTAGAATTACAAAAAATTCTTTCCAAAAATGGAATATTATTAATAGTTTTTCTAAAAAAATATTTAATAAATTTGATTTATGTCTAAGCCAAAATGACATAACTAGTAATTATTTAAAAATTTTAGGATCAAAAAATATTAAAAAAATTGGTAATTTAAAATTTTCTGAAAGTAGTTCTGATTTAAAATATAATTCGAATTCAAAAATAAAAAAATTATTGAAAAAAAAGAAAATTATTTTCACTGCAATAAGCACACATAGTGGGGAAGAATTACTATGTGCAAAAGTTCATGTTAATTTAAAAAAAAAATACAGAAATATAATTTCTATTATCATTCCAAGACATATTCATAGAGCACAAGAAATTAAGGATGAATTAAATCAAATTGGATTAAATGTTTATTTACATTCTTCAAATAAACATTTTCGAAACGACACTGATATTTATCTTGTTGATACATTTGGCGAAACAAAATCCTTTTTAAAATTGTCTAAAATTGCTTTTATGGGAAAATCTATTTATGGTTATGGAGGACAAAACCCGATAGAAGCTGCAAGATTAGGAAATAGAATTATCCACGGTCCTAATATTGAAAATTTTGTGGAAGTTTATAAATTTTTAGAAAAACGTGGAATTTCAACAAAAATTAAGTCATATAAAGATTTAGAAAATCTAGTTATTAAATTTAATAAGAAAAAAAATTATTCTAATCAAATTATAAAAAAACTAGCTTATACAGGTAATCAAATTCTATTAAATAATGAAAAAGAAATTAATAAATATTTTTAATTTATGAATTTCAAAAAACCGAAATTTTGGGATTTTCCTGGTTTATCTATTTGGTCAATATTATTGTATCCATTATCACTTTTATTTTTATTTGTTTCCTCAATTCTAAGAAGATTAAAAGTTGAAAAGAAGTTCCCTATACCAATTATTTGTATAGGAAATATTTATATTGGAGGAACTGGCAAAACTCCACTTGCAAAGGAAATTTTCCAAATTACTAAATCTTTAGGTAAAAATCCCGCATTTATAAAAAAATATTACAGTTATCTTGACGATGAAATTGATATGCTGCAAAAAACTGGGGAAACATTTTTTTTAAATAAAAGAAAAGATTCAATAGAAGCTCTTATAAAAAAAGGTTTTGATTTAGCAATTCTTGATGATGGATTTCAAGATTTATCAATTTACAAAAATTTCAATATTGTTTGTTTTAATCAAAAACAATGGACAGGAAATAATTTTTTAATACCAGCAGGACCTTTAAGAGAGAATCTGTCAGCCTTAAATAGAGCAGATTGTATTTTAATTAATGGAAAAAAAGATACTAAAATTGAAAATGAAATATATAGAGTAAATAAAAATGCAAAAATTTTCTACTCAAAATATGAACCTTTGGATATTGATAGCTTTAAAGGAAAAAAAATATGTGCTTTTGCAGGAATTGGAAATCCATCAAATTTTTTTGAATTATTAAAAGAAAATAATTTAAATTTAGTTAAAACATTTTCTTATCCCGATCATCATGAATATTCTTATACTGAAATTGAAAACATGGTAAAAAAAAATAATGATTGTATTTTGCTTACAACAGAAAAAGATTATTGTAGAATTCCATTGGACTCAGTTATAAAAAATTTTAAAATTGAATATTTAAAAATTAGATTAGATATAGAAAATAAAGATAATTTAATAAAAGATAAAATATGAAAATTATAAAATATTTTTTTGAATTTATTTTTATTTATATTTTATTAATTATTTTTAAAATAATTGGATATAAGAATGCTTCCAACTTGGGAGCAATTATTGGAAAAAAAATCGGTCCTTTGTTTCGATCCAACTCTAAAATTCAAAGTAATTTAGAAAATTCAAATATTGGAAATTCTCAAGAAGATAGAAAATTTATAATCAATAGAATGTGGGGTAATTATGGAAGAATATTATCTGAATATGTTTATTTAAAACAATTTAGAAAAAATAATTTGAATCAATTTATGGAAATTGAGGGTTTAAATTATTTAAATGAAATTAAGAAAAATAATAAACAAGTAGTATTCATATCTGGGCACTTTAATAACTTTGAATTAATGGCAATGGAAATAGAAAAAGCAGGGATAAATTTATGTACTATTTATAGACCTCTTAATAATCCATTTTTAAATATTATTATGGAAAACATTAGAAAAAACCATATATGCAAAAATCAAATTAAAAAGGGCAAGGCTGGAACTAGAGATTTGCTTAATTTATTTAAAAAAAATTTTTCAGCTGCATTAATGATTGATCAGAGAGTGAGTGAAGGTGAAGATATAGACTTATTTAATCGTTCTGCAAAAACTACGACTATACCTGCACAATTAGTAAAAAAATATGGCTGCAACGTTGTTCCAGTTTATATAGAAAGACTTAAAAACTACCATTTTAAATTATATTTTTATAAACCATTAAAATTTGATGATAATTTATCACATCAAGAAATAACTTTAGAACTTAATAAAATATTAGAAAAAATGATTTTGAAAAAACCAGATCAATGGATTTGGTCTCATGATCGTTGGAAATAAATCAATTTTTATTGCTTATCTCTTCTCTTTTTTGTGAAGCCTCAATATAAGAAAAGTAAGGTTCTTGAAGTTCAACATTCCAATAATTTAAATTATCAAGAAATATTTTTTTTCCGGAAACTGCACAAATAACGTGATCGCCTTCTTCGAGAATCTCAAAATTGTTAGGTAAATATTTTATTCTGGCTAATTTATTTTTCATTATATAGAAATGTATTTATATATGATTATTTGCATTATAGGAAGTGGAGGAAGAGAACACTCAATATGTAAAACAATTTCTTTATCATCAAAAATAAGCAAAATATATTGTATGCCAGGTAACGCAGGAACTCAACTCTTGGCTGAAAATATAGAATTAGATATTAATGATTTTAAAAAAGTTTTAAAATTTTTAAAAAAAGTAAAAGTTGATTTAGTTATAGTTGGTCCAGAAAAACCATTGGTAAATGGTATTGTAGATTATTTAGAAAAAAATAATATTAAAGTTTTTGGTCCTAGAAAAATACCTTCACAATTAGAAGGATCAAAAACTTTTACAAAAAATATTTGTAAGAAATATAATATACCAACTGCAAACTTTGGTATTTTTGAAAAAAAAGAAAATACCTTAAATTTTTTAAAAAATTCGAAATTTCCAATTGTAATTAAAGCAGACGGTTTGGCTGCAGGTAAGGGAGTTTATATATCAAAGAATTTTTCTGAGGCTAAAGAAGCGGTTGACGAGATTTTTGATGGAAAATTTGGAGAAGCTAAAAAAATATTGATAGAAGAATTTTTAAATGGTGAAGAAATGAGTTTCTTTATTATTTGTGATGGTAAAAATTTTAAATTATTTAAAACTGCACAAGATCATAAAAGAGTTAACGAGGGAGACGAGGGCAAAAATACTGGAGGAATGGGTGCCTATAGTCCTTCAGGATTAATAAATAAAGATTTAGAAAACAAAATTATTAAAAAAATAATTTTACCAACCTTAAAAGCAATAGAAGAAATGGGTGAAAAGTATAAAGGTTTTCTTTACGCTGGTTTAATGATATTGGATAACGAACCTTTCTTAATTGAATATAATGTCAGAATGGGAGACCCTGAATGTCAAACAATTTTACCTCTCTTAAAAACTGATCTGATTGATATTTGTGATGCATGCTGTAATGAAAATTTAGAAAATATAAATATAGAATGGAAAGAAGAAAAAAGTTTATGTATTGTGTTGTGCTCTCGAGGTTATCCTGAAAAATTTACAAACAATGTAAAAATAGATAATTTAAATAAGTTACAATTAAATATTAATGATTTTGTTTTTCATGCCGGAACAAAAAAAGAAAAAAATGAAATATTTTCGAATGGAGGAAGAGTTTTAAACTTTGTTTCTATCTCTAGTTCATTTAAAAGTTCAAGAGAAAGAGCTATAAAGCTAATAAATCAATTGAATTGGGGAAATGGTTTTTTTAGAAAAGACATTGGTTTTAAAATAATAGATAAATGAGAATTATAAGTGGATCTTTCAAAGGCACTAAAATTTTTGAAGCTTTTGACAAAAATACAAGACCTCTTAAGGATCTAGTAAAAGAATCTATTTTAAACATTCTTGAATATTCTAAAGATTCAAAAATAAATTTAAATAATTCGTTAGTTCTTGATTTATTTTCAGGAACTGGATCTTTTGGCTTAGAGTGCATATCAAGAGGTGCTGGAAAAGTTTATTTCGTTGAGAATTATGATCAATCGATAGAAATACTAAATAAAAATATAAAAAAATTGAAATGTGAAAATAAAGCAAAAGTATTAAATGAAAATGCCTTTAACTTTTTTAAGAACAAAGAATTAAAAAACTTAAAGCTAGATTTAATCTTTTTAGATCCCCCATATAAAGAAGAGAATATAAAAACAATTTTGGAAAATATAACAAAATTTAAATTATTAAAAGAAACAGGGCTAGTTGTATTACATCGTCACATAAAAACAAAAGATGATTTTGGAAATGAGCTTGTTGTAAATAGATTTGCTAAGTATGGAATTTCAAAAATAATATTTTTAAAAAAATTAATTAAATAATATTTTCTTCGTTTCTTTTTTTATAATCTCGACAGATGGTTGATCAAATGGATTAACCTTTAATGCTCTTCCTAATAAAATTGTTTCTAATATAAAGAAACAAAATAGCTCTCCAAGGACCTCCTCATTTTTATTTTTTATTTCAAAAGATCTAAAGGGTAGTTTTTTTTTATAAAAAACTTTTTCAGTTGCATTTTTTTGAGCATTAATAATTTTAGAGAAAGATTTGTTTCTAAGATAATTTTGATTCTTATTTAACCATTTATTATTTATTTTATCAGAATTTGAATCTAAAGTTGAAAAGAAAGTAAAAAAATTATTTTTTGGTCCATCTAAATATAATTGTAATAAGCTGTGATTATCTTTTGGCATAGTTGATATTACAGGAAGAATACCTCTAGATTTTTTTCCTAAACTTTCTGCTACCAATTGCTGATACCATTTAAATAAATTTTCTGAATTTTTATCATAGTTCAAAATTATCGAATTAAATTTTTTTTCTTTTACAAACTTTAAAATTGCACTAACATTTTTTATCAATCCGTTTAAAAAATTATTGTTATTTATTAAATAATTAAATCTTTTAAATTTTTTTTCATTTAAACCCATAATTTCTGCAGGCAACATTCCCACTTCAGACAAAACAGAATATCGACCTCCAATATAATTTTTATGTTCTATAATTTCAGCTTTCAATATATTGGCAAGTTCACTTAAATAACTTTTTTTATCTTCAGTAATAAAAATATTTTTACTACCTTTTATTAATAAGTTTGAGTTTGCTATTGTCTCAAGAGTATTTCCAGATTTAGATATGATAATATTTGTTGCTTTTATTTTTTTTTGCTCATCTTTTATTTGTGGATTTAAATTATTAATAAATATAAATTTTTTTTTTATCTTATGTTTTAAAAATTGATATATAGTCTCAGCTCCTAAAGTTGATCCTCCCATTCCAATTAATCTATAATTTTTTGCTTTTTTTAATTTATTAATTTGATTTTTTGAATAGCTATATTTGTAGTTTTTTTTTAATGATCTTAATAATTTAATTTCATTAAACCATTTTTCTTTTTTAAAATTTTTAATTTTTTTGGATTTAATATTTTTAAAATTTTTAAATTTAATATTAGAAGTTAACATTATTAGTTATTTATTTTTTCTAATACAGATTGTTCTAAACTTTTTTGATCTCCATCACTAATTGTTGTTGTATTTTTTGTATCACCAATTTCTAATACTTTTTTTATATCGACTGTTTCACTTTTTTCATTTTCTTCTTGATCAAGAGGAACTGGTAACTCATCTATATCTGGCGGTTTAGTTAATGGATTTTTCTTCTCAACTAAAAATTCATCGCTATTTTCTGATCTTTTCTTTCCTTGTAGGGCACCCTCTAATCCACAAGAATATAAAAAAATCAATGACAGTATTAAAATAATTACTTTTTTAAATTTCATTATTCTTCTTATAATTCAATAATTCAGCAAAAATAAGACAAATTATTCCTACAGATATAAATATATCTGCAACATTAAAGATAAACCAATGGTAACCTTTATAGCTGATATCAATGAAATCAAGAACAGCTGAGTAATAAATACGATCAAATAAATTTCCCAAAGATCCACCTAAAATTATTAAAAAAAAATAAGATCTGATATCTTTTGACTTAATTATTAAATATACAATTATCAAATTTATTAAAACAATTAAAATAGTTATTAGATTATAAATTAGAGAGTCATCAAAAGATAGTAGACCAAATCCTATGCCACTATTCCAAACCAAAATAAAATTTATATAAGAATTTATATATATATCTACATCACCTGAGTTTTCTAAAATTGATAAAATATATAACTTTGAAAATCTATCTAATAAAAAAATAATTAAAACAATTCCAAAATATATAAAAGTTTTTTTAAAAAATAATTTATTCATTAATTATTTTATTACGCATCCATGTCTTTCACACTTATCTTTCTTAATTTTCCAACAAATGCTGCATTTTTCACCCTCAGCTTTATTTGTCTCAACAATAATTTCTTCACCATCATCTTCTTTAATTTTATCTACATCTGCTCCTGATGTAATACATAGTTCAGAAAAATCAGTTTCTTTAGATAATTTAATTAGTTTATCGTTTAAAAGTATTTTTAAATTTGCTTCTAAACTCGAACCAATTTCTTTTGATGCTCTTTTTAACTCTATACTGCTATTACATTTATCTCTTATTTTTATAAGTTCTTTCCATTTGTTATTTAAATTTGGATTGTTCCAGTTTGATGGAATTGCTGGAAATTTTTCTAGATGAATACTTCCTTTTTCCTTAATATTTAGAAGTGAATAAATTTCTTCAGTTGTAAATGATAGCACTGGTGCAAACCATTTTAACAATATTTCAAGAATAATATTTAAAAACTTTATAGTTGAAAGTCTTTTTTTGCTCTCAAGAGAATCGCAATATAAGGTGTCTTTTCTAATATCGAAATAAAAAGCTGACAAATCAGATGTACAAAAATTTATTATTTCCTTATATATAGAATGAAAATTATATTTTTCAAAATTCTTTTCAAATAAAATATTAAGATTATAAATTTTATGCAACATATATTTTTCTAACTCAGGAAAATTATTTATATTAACTTTTTCAAAATCAACTTTTTCAAATTTATCATTTAAATTTCCAAGGATATATCTAAAAGTGTTTCTAATTTTTCTGTAAGATTCTGCATGCTGTTCTAAAATTGAATAATCTATTCTCAAATCTTCAGCATAATCAGAGGCCCCAACCCAAATTCTTAAAATATCAGCTCCATACTTTTTTAAAATATCTTCTGGTGCAATTATATTTCCAAGAGATTTTGACATTTTTAAACCTTTTCCATCAACAACAAATCCGTGGGACAATATAGATTCAAACGGTGCCCTACCTCGTGTTCCACAAGACTCTAATAATGATGAGTGAAACCACCCTCTGTGTTGATCTGAACCCTCAAGATACATAGAAGCAGGCCATTTTAAATCTTCTCTTTTTTCAAGAACATAGGCATGAGTAGAGCCGCTATCAAACCAAACTTCAACAATATCAGTCATTTTTTCATAATCCTTAATTTTATATTTTTTTCCTAAAAACCTTTGAGCATCTCCCTCAAACCAACAGTCGGCCCCCTCTTTCTCAAATATATTTGCAATATTTTCATTAACTTCATCATCAACTAAAACTTCATTTGTTTTTTTTGACATAAAAACAGGAATTGGAACTCCCCATACCCTTTGTCTTGAAACGCACCAATCAGGCCTCAATTCAATCATCGATCTTAGTCTTTCTTTTCCTTTATTTGGATAAAAATTAGTTTCATCTATAGATTTTAAAGCTTTCTTTCTCAAACCATGGCTTTCCATCGAAATAAACCATTGGGGTGTTGCTCTATGAACCAAGGGTGCTTTTGAACGCCAAGAATGAGGATAAGAATGAATTAATTCCCCGCTAGATAATAAATTTTTTTGTTCTTTTAGTTTTTCTATAACTATTTTGTTAGCCTTAAAAATATGTATACCTTCAAAAGTTGGAACATGTTTTGTATATTTCCCATCATCATCTACAGTTTCTTCAGCTTTTATATTATTTTTTAAACACAAATTAAAATCATCAGGACCATGGCTAGGTGCACAATGGACAATACCTGAACCTTGTTCTGTCGTAACAAAATTTGCACTTAACATTGGAATATCATGGTCAAATCCAATTTTTGAAAATGGATGGCTGCATATTGTTCCTTCGAATTCTTTTCCTGATAAGGTTAAAACTTTTGTAAACTTTTTGATATTACAACCCTCTATTAAAGATTTTAACAAGTCTTCTGCTACTATTATTTGTTTATCTTTAAAATCTGATTGATCTTCTATTTTAATAATTACATATTTTAAATTTTCATTGTAAGCCAAAGCTCTATTAGCCGGTATAGTCCATGGAGTTGTAGTCCAAATTATAATTTGTGTATTCAAAAGTTTTTCATTTTTTGATTTTTTAATATTAAAAGCTGCATAAATTGTATCAGACTTATGATCCATGTATTCAACTTCTGCATCTGCCAATGCTGTCTTTTCTACTGTGGACCAAAGAACAGGTTTGTAACCTCTATAAAGACTTCCTTCTTTTAAAAATTTACCAAGCTCTCTAACTATTTGGGCTTCAGCATCAAAGCTCATTGTAGAGTAATAATTTTCCCAGTCACCCACTACTCCAAGTCTTTGAAATTGCTTTTTATGTACCTCAATCCATTTCTTTGCGAAATCTCTACACTCTTTTCTGAATTCATTGATCGGGACTTCATTTTTATTTTTTTTGTTTTTTTTATATTGTTCTTCAATTTTCCATTCAATCGGTAAACCATGACAATCCCAACCTGGCACATAAACAGAATCTTCTCCTTTCATTTGATGAAATTTTACTATTATATCTTTAAGAATTTTATTAAGTGCTGTTCCCATGTGTATATCTCCATTTGCATATGGGGGACCATCATGAAGAACAAATTTTGTTTTTCCTTTGCTTGAAGATCTTAACTTTTTGTATAAATCAATTTTATCCCAATAATCAATTATTCCAGGTTCTTTATTTTGTAAATTTGCTTTCATTGAAAAAGCAGTTTTGGGTAGATTGATATTGCTTTTGCTCATTATTTTAGTTTAATTTTTTTGCTTTTCTGATGTCTAAATTAATTTGTTTTTTTAATTGGTTTATATTTTTAAATTTCTTTTCTTTTCTTATAAAGTCTATGAACTCAATAGTTAAGTGCTTATTATAAAGATTCCTTGAGAAATTAAATATGTGAACCTCTAAAAGTATTTCTTTTTGATTAAAAGTTGGCCTATAACCTAAATTTGCAATGCCTCTTAATAATTTTTTATTTTTATTAATTAAAATATTCACTGCATATACTCCAGGTTTTGCAATAACATAATCATTTAGTTTAATATTGCATGTTGGGAATCCAATTTTTCGACCCATTTTTCTTCCTACACTTACTTTTCCGTCTATAGACCAATTTCGATCTAAATATTTATTAACAATATTAATTTTTCCATTAGCTATTAATTTTCTAATCAATGTAGATGAAATAATTTTAGTTTTTTTCTTTAGTGGTTTTGGATTAATTATTTTAAAATTATATTTTTTTTCAAAAAATTTTAGTTTATTAACATTTCCTTCTCTTTTATTTCCAAACCTAAAATTATTACTAACAAATATATATTTTGGTCTGAGTTTCTTAAATAAAACACTGTCTATAAATTTTATGTAATTCATTTTTGAAAATTTTTTATCAAACTTTTTAATTACAACAAAATCTATTTTAAATTTCTTAAAACAGTTTATTTTTTGATTTAGACTCGATATTTTAAAGTTTTTTAATTTTTTATTAAAAAACATTTTTGGAATAGGGTCAAAAGTTAATACACCAATTTTTTTTTTAAATTTTTTCTTATATTTTTTTGCAAAATTAAATAGCTTTTGATGTCCGATATGCAAACCATCAAAATTACCAATTAATAAAATTGAATTTTTATGATTTTTGGAAATAGAAAAATTTTTATATAAATTCAATTTTTTTACCATTTTAATTTTGATTGTGTATAATCAACCTTAGTATTATATTTTTTCATAATTTTTTCAAAATTTTCATTTTCTAATTCTTGTCTATGAATTCCATTTGTAATTAACAAGCTAGCAAAGTTTTGATTGTTTGCTCCTTTGATGTCTGTATTTAAATTATCTCCTATACAAAAAACTTTCTTATTATTTATTTTTGCTGCAAGATTATAAACTTTTGGGTAAGGTTTGCCAAAATATTCCGCTGTTCCTCCTATCTCTTCAAAGACTTTTGCGACTGATCCTGCGCAAAATTCTCTTTCTTGTCCTCTATCGACAATTAAATCTGGATTAGTACAAATCATAATCTTATCTGTCTCATTCTTTAGCAGTATTTTGTAGTATGACAATTCTTTGTCATACTCATCGAATAAACCAGTGCAAAGTAAATATTTGGCTTCACTAATTTTTTGTATTTTATTTTTTTTAAAATTATTAAATAATCCAAAATCTCTAGGTGGCCCAATGTGAAAAAAGGGTTTGTCTTTTAAGTTTAAGCTTAAATAATTTAATGCTGCTTCCCCAGATGTGTATACTTTTGAATAATATTTTTGATCTAATCCCATTTTTTTTAAAAAATTTTTTACATCACTGTTTGGTCTAGGAGCATTGGTGAGTAATACTAGATCTTTATTTTTCTCTAATAATTTTTCTAAAGCATCGATAGAGTCTTTGTAAAGCTCAATTCCATTATGTACAACGCCCCATAAGTCTACAAAGAACAAGTCGAAATGATCCACAACAGATTTTAGTCCTATATCATCCAAGTTTTTGGTCATTTTTCAGATATAACTTAAAAATAAGCATATTTCTTGGTTTTTTTAGGGTTATAATTTTTATAAAGCTTCTTGAAATAAAATGGACTCATAGCTATATGAACCCTCATATTTATAGGAGTTTTATATGAAATTTAAACCGTTACACGACAGAGTTTTAATCGAAGTCCTAGATAGCAGCGAAAAAACTGCTGGAGGCATTATCATACCGGACACAGCTCAAGAAAAACCACAAGAAGGCAAGGTAGTTGCTATTGGTGGTGGAGCAAAAACTGAAGATGGAAAAATAATTCCAATGGATGTTAAAGTTGGGGACAAGGTTCTATTTGGCAAATGGTCAGGAACTGAAGTTAAAATTGATGGAAAAGAATACAGCATAATGAAAGAGTCAGACATTATGGGTATTTCAACAAGTAAATAAATTAATACAAGGAGTTTATAATGGCTAAAATAGTAAAATTCGACTCTGAAGCAAGATCAGCAATGTTAAGAGGAGTTGATATATTGGCAAACACTGTAAAAGTTACGCTTGGACCAAAAGGAAGAAATGTTGTTATAGACAAATCTTATGGAGCTCCAAGAACAACAAAAGACGGTGTTTCTGTTGCAAAAGAAATTGATTTAGAAGACAAATTTGAAAACATGGGTGCTCAAATGGTTAAAGAAGTGGCAAGCAAAACAAATGATGAAGCAGGCGATGGAACAACTACTGCTACAATACTTGCACAATCAATTGTAAAAGAAGGTTGTAAGTATGTTACTGCGGGAATGAACCCAATGGACGTTAAAAGAGGAATTGATTCAGCGGTAGAACATGTAAAAGAAAAATTAATTTCTTCTGCTAAAAAAGTCAAAGATAGTGATGAGATTGCACAAGTAGGAACGATTTCTTCAAATGGTGATAAAGAAATTGGAAGCATGATCGCAAAGGCAATGCAAAAAGTTGGTAACGAAGGTGTTATAACTGTTGAAGAAGCAAAAAGTATCGAAACTGAGCTTGATGTTGTAGAAGGTATGCAATTTGATAGAGGATATCTTTCTCCTTATTTTGTTACCAATGCAGAAAAAATGACAACTGAATTAGAAAATCCACTAATTCTTTTGCATGAAAAAAAATTAACTAATTTACAGCCAATGGTTCCACTATTAGAGGCTGTGGTTCAAGCTGGAAGACCACTAATGATAATTTCTGAAGATGTTGAAGGAGAAGCTTTAGCTACTTTAGTTGTTAACAAACTTAGAGGTGGATTAAAAGTTGTTGCAGTTAAAGCTCCAGGTTTTGGAGATAGAAGAAAGGCAATGCTTGAAGATATAGCTATACTAACTGGAGGACAAGTTATCTCAGAAGATCTAGGTATCAAATTAGAAAACGTAAAAATAAATGATCTTGGATCAGCTAAAAGAGTAAAAGTTGATAAAGAAAATAGTACAATCGTAAGCGGTTCAGGAAAAAAATCTGATATCGAAGCTAGATGTGCTCAGATTAAACAACAAGTAGAAGAAACAACTTCTGATTACGATAGAGAAAAACTACAAGAAAGACTTGCTAAGTTAGCTGGTGGTGTTGCAGTTATTAAAGTTGGAGGTTCAACTGAAGTAGAAGTAAAAGAAAAAAAAGATAGAGTTGAAGACGCTTTAAATGCAACTAGAGCAGCAGTAGAAGAAGGTATAGTCGTTGGAGGAGGATGTGCTCTTCTTTATGCATCTCAAGATTTAGATAAAGTAAAAGTTAAGGGTGATGATCAAAAAGCTGGGGTCGAAATAGTTAAAAGTGCATTACAAGCTCCTATTAGACAAATTACAGCGAATGCTGGTGTTGATGGTTCTGTGATTGTAGGAAAACTTTTAGAGGCTAACAAACCTTCGAATGGATATGATGCTCAAACAGAGCAGTATGTAGATATGTTCAAAGAAGGTATTATTGATCCAGTGAAAGTTGTAAGAACAGCTTTACAAGATGCGGCTTCAATTTCTGGATTGTTAGTAACAACAGAAGCGATGGTTGCAGATAAACCTGAAGAAAAAGATTCTGGACCTGCTGGAATGCCTGGTGGCGGAATGGGTGGCATGGGTGGCATGGGTGGAATGGGAATGTAACCGTTTTTACTCGAAGTAAAAATTATAAAAAGGGCAGTTTTTACTGCCCTTTTTTTTTACTATTAATAATTTATCTATTAAAAATCTTATCTACTAAAAATAATCCTAAGGCTACTGCCGGTCCAATACCAAAAGCAAACAACAGAGTTCCAATTCCTACAGTTCCTCCTAAATACCATCCAACGGCGACTACAGATATTTCAAGAAATGCTCTAACTAAAGCAATTGGTAAATTTGATATTTCCTGAAGCCCAATCATCAAGCCGTCTCTTGGTCCTGGTCCTAAATTTGCAACAAGATAAATTCCACCTCCCAATCCAACTGTAAGAACAGCTACAACAGCTAATATAATTTGAGAAATATAATTTTCGGGTGTTGGAACAAATTTAATACAAACATCAATCATTATAGCAATTATTAAAGCATTAAGAATTGTTCCAATTCCAGGTTTTTGTTTAAGAGGTATCCATAATAGTAAAACCCCAATACTCACAAACAAAGTAATTGTTCCTATAGAAAAATCTACATTTAAGGAAATACCTTGGGCTAGAACACTCCAAGGAGATGCCCCTGTAAAGGAAACAATTAACAAACCTTCTCCTAAACCAAATAACGACAAGCCTAAACATAAAAAAAATAAAGTTGAAAATCTTGGCTTAAAATTAAATGGTTTACTTGAACTCCAATATGTTTTTGGAACTTTTTTAATTGATAAAAACATGTAATTTTATTTTTTTATAGATAACCTTATAAAGTTAAAATAAACTTTCACAATATAATAAATTTTATTAGTCAATTTTTTATGAAAAAATCAATTTGTATATTTT
>CACFLX010000009.1 GCA_902567235.1 uncultured Pelagibacteraceae bacterium | reverse complement strand
ATTTATATTAGGGATATTTCATCTAACAAATTAATAACTGAAAAAATAGAAGAAACTAGTGGAGGAATAACTTTTAGCTTAGATGATAAATATATTTTTTATTCAAAACTAGATAAATTTCATAGACCAAGAACAATTTATAGACATAAGTTAGGAACTTCTATCAAAGATGACCAATTAATATTTGAAGAAAAAAGTGAAGCATTTACTGTGGGTATTAGTTTAAGTGCTGATGAAAAATATTTTTTTATTTCAACATCAGATCATAATACATCTGAACAATATTATTTTGGAGTAGACGAAGAAAACCCAAAACCAAAATTAATTAAGGAAAGAAAAAAAGGAATAATTTACTCAGTAAGTTCATGGAACGGTTATTTTTACAATCATACAAATGAAAATGCTGAAGATTTTAAAATTGATAGATGTAAAGATTTATCAAACCAAAATTGGGAAGAATATATACCAGCAAAAAATGAAGTTTTAATTGGTGGACTAGCATTTATGAATGATTGGATAATTAGATCTGAAACTTCTAACGCACTAGGCAAATTGTTTGTGAAAGATCTAAATAAAAATAAAGAGGAAGAATTAATTTTTACTGATGAAAAAGTTATAGTTCCAGGAATATCTCCAACCCAAAAAGATAAAAATACTGATTTGGTATATTTGTCTTATTCGTCTCCCAAAACGCCAGGAAGGACATATCTTTATAATTTAAAAACTAAAGATAAAAAGTTAGTAAAAGAACAAGAAATTCCCTCAGGTCATAACCCTGATGATTATATTGTTGAAAGATTAGAATGTCCTTCACATGATGGCAGAATGGTTCCAATAACAATAACTAGACATAAAAAAACTAAAATTGATGGATCTTCAAACTTATTGCTATATGGGTACGGATCTTACGGTAATTCTATGTCTCCTGGATTTTCATCAACAAGATTAAGTTTAATTGATAGAGATATTATTTGGGTCACAGCACATATAAGAGGTGGGATGGAAAGAGGAATGAAATGGTGGAAAGAAGGAAAACTTTTAAACAAAAAAAATACCTTTGAAGACTATATTGCTGTTGGTAAATATTTAATTGAAAAAAAATACACTTCTAAAGGAAAAATAATCGGAATGGGAGGTTCTGCTGGTGGATTGCTGATGGGTGCAGTAGTAAATCAATCACCTGAATTATTTTTGGGAATTATAATGGCTGTTCCTTTTGTAGATTCTTTGACTACAAATTTAGACCATTCTTTGCCATTAACTGTTGGAGAATTTGATGAATTTGGTAATGCTAAGGATAACAAAGAACACTTTGATTATATTTATTCCTACGCACCTTATAACAATATAAAAAAAATGGATTATCCTCACATATTAATTACAACTAGTTTAAGTGATAATAGAGTTTTGTTTGATGAACCAGCAAAATTTACTGCAAAATTAAGAGATTATAAAACTGACAATAATTTATTATTATTAAAAACTGAAATGAACGCAGGTCATGGTGGAAAATCTGGAAGAGATGGCGCTATAGAGGAAATTGCTATTGATTATGCATTTGCACTAAAAATTTCAAATCAAATTTCTTGAAAATATAAAATTAATACCCATATAAATTTTGTAAGTCGCCTAATGGGGCTTGCATTAAATAACCTTGCTAACAAAGGAGGATATAATGACAAGTAAGGATCTATCTATATTCAACTCATTAAGACCTTTTTCAATTGGTTTTGACGATATGTTTGACCAATTTGAAAGTATGTTGGGCAATGGAGGTTTGAGCATGCAATCAAACTATCCACCATACAACATAAGAAAAGCTGGAAAGGACAAATATGCAATAGAAGTTGCTCTTGCCGGTTTTAACAAAAAGGATGTTGAGGTTGAATTTGAAGACAATTTATTAACTGTAAGAACAAAACAAGTTAATAAGTCTGAAGATAAAAATGAAGACGGTGAGATTATTCATAAGGGTATTTCTCAAAGACAATTTGCTAGATCATTTACAATTGCAGATGATGTAAAAGTAGGTGGTGCTGAGCTTAAAGATGGTCTTTTGACAATAACTTGTGAAAGAATTGTACCAGAGTACAAAAAGAAAAAACTTATTGAAATTGAATAAGTACTAAACCTTGCTTGTGGGGATTTCTCCCCACAAGTTTTAAAATAATTTATTTTTTATTAGGCAATGTAGCATTTAATATAAATGCCAATAGTCCAGCAGGTATTAAACCAGTTGTTAATAGCAACCCTAATTTAATTCCAAGATCTGGTACATGAGCGACAAACTCCGGAAATGCGTATAGTCCTATTCCAAAAGATAAAGATAACGCTAAAATTAAAACGTTTCTTTGGCTCATTTCTGATTTTGAAATTAGTTTAATTCCAGCACCAGCAATTAATCCAAACATAATGATAGCCGCTCCACCTATTACTGAGTCAGGCATTGCAGCAATAATTCCACCAAGTTTTGGAAACAAGCCTAATAAAATTAAAATAACACCAGCAACGGTTCCAACGTGTCTACTAATTACTCCAGTGAATGCAACTAAACCCGCATTTTGTGAATAAGAAGTATTAGGCATAGCATTAAAAATTGATGCAAAAGCTGTTCCAACTCCATCGGCCATTATACCTCCGGAAAGTTCTTTGTTGGTAGCTTCTCTATTTGCTCCACCCATTGTTGTAGCACTAATGTCACCTATAGTTTCAATTGTTGTTACTATAGACATAAATAACATTAATATTACAGCGCCCCATACAAAGTCTATTCCATATTGTAAAGGCATTGGTAAAGCAAACCAGTCAGCAGCTGCAATTTTTTCCCATCTAACTTCTCCAAGCATTGCCGCAACTATAAACCCAGCTACTATTCCAATTAGAATAGATGCTGCAGATGCCATTCCTTTTCCTTTAAGATTTGCCAAAAGTGCAACTATTAAAACTGTTCCAGCGATTGTTAAATGGTGCCAGTTTGCAAAAATTTCTGGTTTATTATTCATCAACCATACTCCACCACCAGCATACTTAAATCCAACTTTAAGAAGACTAATTCCAATCATTAACACAACTATTCCAGTTACTAATGGAGGAAACATATGACGAATTGGTTTTAACATTTTTCCAATCCATATTTGAAAAATTCCTCCTATAAATGCAGCTGTAAATATTGCTCCTAAACCAAAAGCTTTGAATGGTAGCATTATTGGTATGAAAGCAAAACTCGTACCTTGTATTATTGGTAGTCTTGAACCTATATCTTTATAACCGACTGTTTGTATTATTGTTGCAACTCCCGCAGCAAACAATGCCATTTGAATTAAAAAAATCTTTTCTCCAGTCGTCACTCCGAAAACGCCAGCAACAATTAGTGGAACAGTAATGTTCCCAGCAAACATTGCAAATACGTGCTGAATACCTAAGGGTATTGACTGATTGAGTGGCAATTTTTTATTAGCAGCTCCTGAAGTAGAAACTTTTTTCTTTGCCATATATCCTCCTCCATGTTTTTGAAAAGGTTATATTTATTATATATGATTGTAAAATAAATTAATCTTTTTTGCATATATAGCTTGATTTATCAGGCAAAATTTAACAAAAAATTTATAACTTTAATTATTTAAATACATCCACTGGAAGTAAATCCTACAATTGTTCCTGTAGCATTTATTTCAAATTTTCTCTCACATGGAATTCCATATTTTTTTGTTTTGTAAACTAAAGTTTCATTTCCTAAGTCATTAACAAAATCTTCTGTAGGGGCTCCGAGCTCTAATCTAAGTTCGTTAACTTGTTTTCCAACAAACTCTCCAAATCTTTGATTTTCTTTCTCTGCAATTTCATCAGATTTTTTTTTTATGGTCTGACAACCTGTTGAAAGCAACAAAATTGAAAATAAAGTTATAACGAATCTAAATTTCATATAAAAAAATATATCAATGAATTGTGTCAAAAGATTAACTTTAAAGTTGTAAATAATCACTAATTAGTAACAAAACCAAGCATTTTAGCTTTCTTAAATAAGATTTTTCAAATCGAATCAAATATTGTACGGGAAAATGGAGGTCTAATGTTAGATAACTACTTTAACTATAAAAAACATAAGACAGATTTTAAAACAGAAGTCACTGCAGGGGTGTCGACGTTCTTGACAATGGCTTACATAATGTTTTTAAATCCTGTCATACTTGCCGACGGTGGGTTTGATTTTGGTGGTGTTTTCACAGCGACAGCTTTAGCGGCAGCTTTAGCATGTTTTATCTGTGCATTTTACGCTAAAACTTGGCCCATTGGACTTGCACCAGGAATGGGGATAAATGCATTTATCGCTTATGGTGTTTGTTTGGGAATGGGAAATACGCCAGCAGAGGCACTTGGTGCTGTTTTGGTTGCAGGTGTAGTCTTCTTAATAATTTCATTAACGCCACTAAGAGCTTGGCTAATAAACTCTATTCCAAAAAGTTTAAAACTTGGAATTGGAGCTGGTATTGGTCTTTTTCTTGCTATCATCGGTTTTCAACTTATGGGGTTAACCGCAGATGATCCTGTTGTACTGGTAAGACTAGGCGATGTTTCTAACCCTATGTTATTATTAGGTGCGGGCGCATTTGTTTCAATGATTGTGATGGAAAAAATGAATATTAGAGGAAATATAATAATTGGTATCCTTGTCTTTAGTGCAATAGCTTGGGTAACTGGATTAGGAAACTTCAATGGAGTTGTTTCTTCTCCACCACCAATGACACATCTAATGACTTTTGATTTAGGTGCTGCGCTGAGCGCATCGATGGTAACGGTAATTTTTACATTATTTTTTATCGACTTTTTTGATACTGCTGGAACATTAACTAGTGTTGCAAACGTAGCTGGAAAAGTTGGTCCTGATGGAAAAATTAAAGACATCGACAAAGCAATGCTATCAGACAGTGTATCAACTGTTGCAGGAGCTGTAATGGGTACTTCTACAGTTACTTCATATGTTGAGAGTGCTGCTGGAGTAAAAGTTGGAGGAAGAACAGGAATGACTTCGCTTGTTATTGGAATCGGTTTCTTGTTATGTTTATTCTTCAGTCCACTTGCAACATCTCTTCCAAAAGAAGTTGATGCTGCTGCTTTAATCTATATTGCAACTCTGTTTGTGAGAAATATAACAGACATTAGTTGGGATGATGCTGCAGAAGCAGGCCCTGCTGTTCTCGCAATGATAGCAATGCCATTTACTTATTCTATTTCTAATGGAATAGCTTTAGCATTTGTTTCGTATGCTGCAATTAAGATTTGTACTGGAAAATTTAATGAGACTAGTCCGGCAATATGGGTTATTGCTGCACTAAGCGTAGTTAGTTTCTTGGTAGGTTAAAAAGTTAAATAATTTTGAAATGGGGCGGCTTTAGGGTCGCCCTTTTTATTTTTGGTGTTTCTTTTTTATTTCTTCAATCCTTATTTCTTCGTAAATCTCAAATGGTTGAACTATCCAAGGATTGTCTTTTAATTTTACTGCACAAAAATCAGGTTCAAATGATGATTTTTGTTTTTTCCAAAGTGTAGCTGTTTTGATATCTTCAATTTTTCCTTTTATCGGTCCATAAGCTTTTAGCCAATCAATGCTTTTATTAAAAGTAATTCCTGTATCAGACAAATCATCACAAAGTAAAATTCTGCCTCCCATACTTGGTGCTATCGAGCTCATTTCTCTAGAAAATACAATATCACCTTGTTCGTCCTCTACTCCTTTACCGCTATAAGATTCAACTGCTAAGTAAGCACATTTAAGTTTAAATACTCGACTTAAGACATCTATCATTGGTGCTGCTCCACGCATGATACCAATTAATATTGTTGGCTTGTACCCACTTTCCTCTATTTGAATTGCAAGCTTTTCGACAGTTTCGTTATATTGATCCCAGCTTACAATTAATTTTTCTGACATAATTTATATAATTTTAACTTTTAAAAATTAAAATTAAAACTGCAAGTAAAATTAAGGATGCAATAGATGTTATTAAAATATACAACCTGTGAATGTTTCTTCCTCTTAAATTAAAATAATGTCTAGCTAAGACTGATATAACTGCTATTGCGCATAAAATTAACCAATTATATTTATGATAAACTAGGAAACTATAGTGGCCCGACAGCATTATAAATAAAACTAAAAATGTTGAATAATTATTATGAATAGACCTTTGTTTGGCAGATAAGGATAAACTCAGGTCAAATTTTTTATTTCTTTTACTGCTATTAATTATATTCATTTGGTTTGGAATAATTACTGTAAATACATTTCCAAACATGTTTGTACCTATCACCAAACCAACACTTAAAAATGCAAATTTTGCACCATACATTTGAGTAAATCCATATGATAACAAAATAAGTAAAATGAAAATTATTGAAATAAATAAAACATCATTTTTGATAAGATTTGACTTGCACAAAAAATCATAAATCAACCAAGATACAACTAAAGAAAGTATAGAAAGTATTATTGCAGTTGAAGGAAGCATATTTAAAACTTTTTTATCAACCATTAATATTTCGGGCCTATAGTAGTAAATAACTGCTAGTAATAAAATTCCAGTAATAAATGTAAGATAACTTTGCCATTTAAAAATAACTAAACTTCTCAAATAATTAATTGGGGGAGAACTTTTTAATCTTGTTAACTTATAATAATAACCAGAGTGCATTAAATATCCTTCGGCATCAATATCTCTGCTAGAAATATTTTTATTTAGCTTGTTATCTAAATAATTAAATAAAAAACTATTTCCTACCCATAATATTGCAAATAGTACATGGCCCCATCTTAAAGTGAGCTCAAGCCATTTCATTGAGTAGGATAAAATTTCCATTAATATTTAATTTTGTCTTCTTTATTTTCCCAAATTTTAAATGCTTCTAAAGCTTCATCTCTATGAATTTGATGCATTTTAATTTTTCTATTTTCTAAATCTTTATTAATCTCAGAATAAATAAATGAATCATCGAAATCTATAGCCTTAGCGTCTATTCTGGTGTTTGCATAAAAAACATTTTTAATTCTGGACCAGTATATTGCAGACAAGCACATTGGACATGGTTCACAGCTTGAATATAAATCACATCCCGAAAGATCAAAAGTATTCAATTTTTGGCACGCATCTCTAATTGCAACAATTTCCCCATGTGCAGTTGGATCATTATTCATTGTTACTTTATTAGAACCTTCTGCAATAATCTTGTTATTTTTCACAATAACAGAGCCAAATGGGCCACCCTTGGATTTTGCACTTTCAATTGAAAGTTCAATTGCCCTCATCATAAAAATATTTTTTTGGCTCATAATTAATTTTTTTTAAGTTCTTTAATGCTTAACAATATGTTTTCAGCTGTGGCTGGAGCATCTAATTTTGGTATTTTTTTATATTTTGATACGGATGATATTGCGTCTTTAATTGCAAAAAATACGCTCATAGCAAGCATCAAAGGCGGTTCGCCTGTTGTTTTTGATTTATTAACAACATTTTCAACATTTTTTCCTTTTTTATAAATTTCTACATTAAATTTTTTTGGCATATCGCCAACTGCTGGAATTTTATAAGTCGAAGGAGAAAAAGTAGTTATCTTTCCATTATCATTCCATTTTACTTCCTCCATAGTTAACCATCCTTGACCTTGCACAAATCCTCCCTCAATCTGTCCAAATTCAATTGCCGGATTTATTGTATTCCCTGCATCATGTAATATATCAACTCTTTCTAAAATATTTTCACCTGTTAAAGTGTCAATTGTAACCTCTGACACTGCTGCTCCATAACAAAAATAATAAAATGGTCTTCCGGTAAATTTTTTTTTATTAAATTTAATTTTTGGAGTTGAATAAAAACCCGAAGATGAAAGTGAAACTCGATTTAAGTATGCCTCCATTACAATCTTTTTAAATTCAAAAGATCTATTTCCAAATATAATAGACTCATTTTTATATATTGGTTCTTCTTTACTAAAAATCTTATATTTATCCTTAATAAATTTTTCTAAATTTTTTTTTATCTTAGTCGTAGCATTAAGTGCGGCAGCTGCATTTAAGTCAGTAGTTGAGGAAGCGGCACTTGCAGAAGTATTTGGTACCTTCGTAGTATTTGTCGATGAAATTTTTACCTTTTCATATGGCAATCCCAATGAATTTGCTACAACCTGTGCAATTTTTGTATGGGTACCCTGTCCCATTTCTATACCTCCATGATTTAAATAAACACTTCCATCAGTATAAAGATGAACCAAAGCACCCGCTTGGTTTAAATGTATTGTCGTAAAAGATATTCCAAATTTTACAGGTGTAATTGCAATTCCTTTTTTTTTTATTTTGTTTTGAATATTAAATTTTTTAATCTCATTTTTTCTTTTTAAATATTTTGCATCTCGTACTAACTTTTCAAATAGTTCATTAATTATATTATCTTGAATTTTCATGCCGTAGTGGGTGATATTTTTTTTATTTTTTTGATAAAAATTATTTTTTCTTACTTCCAAAGGATCCTTATTTAAAAATCTAGATATATTGTCTATGATGTTTTCGATAGCCATCATTCCTTGATTACCACCAAAACCTCTAAAAGCTGTAGATGTCGATGTATTTGTTTTGCAAAGATAATTTTCTACTTGCAAATCTGATAAAAAATATGCGTTATCTATGTGAAGTAGAGCTCTCTCATTTATTGCATAGGATAAATCTGGTGACATCCCACATTTAGAAGCTAATTTTACTTTAAGTCCTTGAATTATTCCTTTGTCATTAAATCCAACTTCATAATCTGAAAAAAATTCATGTCTCTTACCAGTTAAAATAATATCATCATCTCTATCTAATCTCAGTTTAACTGGTTTTTTTGTCTTATGTGCTAGAAGTGAACATATGGCTGCAGTCATAAAATTTGTTTCTTTTCCACCAAAACCTCCACCTATTCTTCTAACAAGAACAGTAATGGAATTACTTTTTTGATTAAGCATTTTTCCAATAAGCTGTTGGGTTTCAGATGGATGCTGAGTAGAGCTATAAACTATCATTTCATTATCTTCTTTAGGAATTACAAACGCAACCTGACCTTCAAGATAAAAATGTTCTTGGCTACCCGTAGTAAAATTTCCTTTTAAAGTATGTTTTGATTTCAAAATTTTTTTTTGGGCATTTCCTTTATTAATTTTTCTTACATCAAAAAGTAAATTTTTTTTATTTAATGAATCTTTAAGAGTTACAATTGGTTTATATTCTATATAATTTATTTTAGCTTTTAAGACTGCTTTTCTTGCTAGTTCAATACTAGTTGCTGCAACTGCAAATATTGGTTGTCCAAAAAACTCAACTTTATCTTTTACAAAAATTGGGTCACCATCAAAAACTGGCCCAACATCGTTACGGCCTGGTATATCTAAATAATTAACTACTGAAACTACACCTTCGCTATTAATTACCTCATTTAAATCAATTTTTTTTATTTTTGCATAAGCTTTTTTACTCCATCCTATTGCTCCAAAAAGAGTATCGTGTGGTTCTTTTATATCATCAGTATACTCAGCAGCGCCACTTACATGCTTATATGCGCTATCATGAGGTCTTATTTCACTTATATGATTATCACTATTTTTCATTAGTAAACTCTAAATAATTTTTTTGTTTTAGTTTCTATAAAAAATTTTATTAATAAATTTTCAGCAACTTCCAATCTATATTGTTTTGAGGCCCTCATGTCAGAAATAGGGTTAAAATCTCTTTTTAATAAATCTTTTGCTTTTTCAAATATGTGTTCTGAAAATTTTGAATTTTTCAAAAAATTCTCACAATTTTTTGCTCTTTTTGGAATTTCTGCCATACCCCCATAAGCTATGGCTACATCCTGAATTCTTTGATCTTTAATTTTAAAGTTGAAAGAAGCGCAAACAGATGAGATATCATCATCAAATCTCTTTGATATTTTATAAGCTTTAAAATTATGGTTTTTATAAATAGGAATAATAATTGATTTTATAAATTCCCCTTTTTTTAATTTTGTTTTTCTATATTTGATGAAAAAGTTATTAAGTAAAATTTGCTTATTACCTTTTTTTGTTTGTATTATTATTTTTGCATTCAAAGATAAAAGTAAAGGTAAAGTGTCTCCTATTGGAGAAGCGGTGGCTATATTTCCTCCTATTGTTCCAACATTTCTTATTTGAACAGAACCATATCTTCTTAATATATTATTAAAGTCTGGATAATATTTTAAAATAAATTTTTCAACCTGTATAAGAGGAGTTGTAGAACCAAAAATAATTTCATTATTTTTTGTTTTAATAAAATTAAGCTCTTTTATGTTGTTTAAATTAATAATTTTTTTTATTTCCTGTCTATCCTTGGTAACTTTCAATGATAAATCAGTACCACCACTTAAAAAATCAGAATCTGGGTTTTTTTTAATTACTGCTCTCAATTCGCTTATTGTTTTAGGTGCGAAATATTTTTTATTTTTATTCTCAATAATTATACTTTTAGAGTGAATTTTTTTTAAAAGATTTATAGTTTTTTTACTATTTTTATAAAATTCATCAGAGTATTTTTTTTTTATATTTTTTGCTGCATCAATAATGGGTCTATATCCAGTGCATCTACATAAATTTCCAGATATTGCATCTTTGATATCATCAGTATTACTATTTTTTTTATTTTTTGACATTGCAAAGATGGACATAACAAAACCTGGTGTACAAAATCCACATTGAGATGCATGATATTTTGCCATTGCCTCTTGGACGGGATGATAAGAACCATCTTGTGAAACTAAATTCTCAACAACTATGAGTTGTTTTCCATGCAAAGTAGGTGTGAAAGATATGCAGGAATTAATTGCCTTATATTTTAATTTTTTATTTTCTAATTGTCCTAATACTATTGTGCAAGCACCACATCCACCTTCTGCACATCCCTCTTTGGTACCAGTTTTTTTTAACCTATCTCTTATAAAGCTAAGTATAGTTTGGTTTGGGTCAGGATTTTCTAATTCAATTAATTTATTTTCATAAATAAATTGAATTTTATTAGTAATCACCTAAGAACCTCTATAAGTAGAATAGCTCCATGGAGAAACGAGTAAGGGAACATGATAATGTTCTTTTGAATTTGAAATACCAAATCTAATAGCCACATCATCCAAAAAAGGTAATTCACCTGATTTAGCTATATTTTTAAAATAGTCTCCAATAAAAAAAACTAACTCATATTTACCATTCAAAAAATCTTCTCCCTCAAGCAATGGTTTATCAGCTCTTCCATCTTCATTTAATGTTAACGTTTTTTTTATTTCTCTTTTATTATTGTTGAAAAAATATAATTCTACTTTTATTCCAGCGCCTGGTTTACCTGAGTAAATGTCTAAAACATGAGTTGTTAATTTTGTCATATGATAAAATATTTATATACAATATTGAGTAATTAATAAATAACAACTAATATAAATTTGCAAAATGATCGATATTAAAAAAATTAATAGTCTTGATAAATCTGAATTTTTGTCAATTTTTGGAAATGTGTTTGAAAAATCAAAATGGATAAGTGAGAAAGTTTTTGATCTAAAGCCATTCAAAGATTCAAATTCTTTTATTTCAGAAATAATTGGAATATATGAAAACAGTGATAATAAAACTGTGCTAGAAATTCTTAATTTACATCCTGAACTTGCAGTAGAAAAAAAGTTAACTGCAGATTCAGAAGTTGAGCAAAGTAAAGCTAACTTAAAAGAGTGTACTCCTGAAGAGTTTAATGAATTTAAAAAATTAAATATTGAATATAAAAAAAAATTTAATTTCCCATTTATTATTGCTGTAAAAGGAAAAAATAAAAATGAAATTTTAAATTATTTTAGAGAAAGAATTAAAAATCCGTTAGATGAAGAATTTCTTGAAGCAAAAATACAAGTAAAGAAAATTGCAACTTTCAGGTTAGAAGAAATTGTAAAATAAAATTATTAATTTGATTTCTCTGAAACATATAGTGCAACTGCTTCGATCTCTTCAGTTGTAAGCATGCCTTCATATGCCGGCATTACTCCAATACCATTTGTTACAGCAATAACTATTCTTCCAACATCTGGCTTAATCATATCTAAATTTGGTCCAATATTAGCATTTGATCCAGCATCACTCAAACTATGACAAGTAGCACAATTTCCTTTTTCTAAAAAAATATTTTTTCCCAAATTTAATATCTCATCAGCGTGCAAAACTTGACTAAATAATATAAATACAACAATATAATTAAGATATTTCACAATTTACTTAAATTTAGTATTAATTAACTTAATAATTAATCTACTAAAGATATTTTTTTGTATCAAGTATCAATAGTGTAAAAAATCGTTTTATGAAAATTTTTGATTGTTTTATGTATTTTGATGAAGAGTTAGTTTTAGATGTAAGGCTAAATACATTGAATGAATACGTAGACTATTTTGTAATTATAGAAAGTAATTTTACTCACAAAGGAGACAGGAGAGATCTAAAGTTTAATCATAACAAATTTTCAAATTTTAAAGATAAAATAATTTACAAAGTTTATGATGAAATTCCCGAAGGTTTAAAAAAAATTAATCAAAATGATAGTGATGAAATAAAAGGCAACAAATATATTATGAATGCCCTAAAAAGAGAAAATGGTCAAAGAAACTATATTAGCAAAGGTCTCTCTGGCGCTGATGGAGATGATATAATTTTAATTTCTGATGTTGATGAAATACCTAATTTGACAAATATAAATTTTAATAATCTTAATAAAAAAATTATTATGTTCCAACAAGATATGTTTTATTACAAATTTGACTTAAAGTTACCAGGAACAATATGGTCTGGAACCAAAGGTTGTAAAAAAAAAAATTTATTAAGTCCTCAATGGTTAAGAAATGTTAAGGATAGAAAATATTCTTTTTTTAGGATTGATACATTATTTTCCAAAAAGAAATACCAAAGTATAAAATTTATTGAAAATGGTGGATGGCATTTTTCAAACATAAAATCTGCAAAAGAAATAGAACATAAATTGAGATCTTATTTGCATCATAGAGAATTTGATGAGCAGCCATTATCCCTCAATCAAATAAATGAAATTATAAATAAGAAACAAGCAATTTATGATTTAAAAGTTGATAAAACTGTAAATAAAGTAGGAAGTGGAAGCAAACTTGAAAAATATGACTTTGAAAAACTGCCAAAATATATAATTAAAAATAAAAAATTTTATGAAAAATGGTTAGATTGATATGAAATTATATTATTTATATGCTTAATACTGTATTGGCTCATCATCAATACTTCTCCACAAATACCATGTTGCAACAGAACAATAAGGTGAAAACTTCTTTTTTAGTAAAGACACAAAAGATTTTGGTGGTAAATATTTTTTATTATAATTATTTGATATAGCTCTTAATAGACCTATATCTTGAATAGGCCATATATTTTCTCTATTAAAAGTGAAAAGTAATATCATTTCTGCTGACCATCTTCCAATTTGTCTTAAAGAAGAAAGATAAACTATTGCATCTTCATCATTCATTTTTTTAATTAAACTAGGATTAAATGATTTATTAGAAAATTTAATTGAAAGCTCTTTTATGCCTTTGGCTTTTTGTCTACTTAAACCACATCTTTTAAGTTTTTGAATATTAATTTTTTTTACAATTTTTGGATTTATTTTTCCATTACAAGTATTTTTAAATTTTTTAAATACTGAATTTGCAGCAGCAACACTTATTTGTTGACCAATTATACTTTTGCATAAAGAAAAAAAAATATCTTTTCTTGTTGTTAAAGTTTTATCTCTATACTTGATTATTAAATCTTTCATTACTTTGTCTTTTTTTGACAAATATTTTCTTGCTTTATTCCAATATTTTGGTGGCTTAGTCATGCCTGGGAACTGTAACTTGTTTTTTCAGTGTTATCTCTCTTCTAAAAATAATTATTGAAGATGTTATTACTAGGAAGGCTCCAATCAAAGTTTTTATTGAGGGCACCTCATTCCAAATAAAATATCCAAAAATTATTGCAAAAACTAAAGCTAAATATTTAAGGGGAGTTACCAATGAAACTTCGGAGAACTTGTATGATTGACTCAACCATAAATTTGCTGCTCCACCTAATATTCCAATTGACATCAATAAAATTAAATCTTTTATATCGGGCATAATCCATCCGTAAGGAATCGTAAAAAAACTTGCTAAAGTTATAGTTGCTGAAAAATACAGTGAAATTAACCATACAGGCTCTGAAGTAGATAATTGTCTTATAGTAATAGCCACATATGACATGCCTAAACAAAATATTACAGGATAAATAAAATAAATATTTAGCGAAGTGAACCCTGGTTCTGTGATGATAATTATTCCAACAAAACCAACTATTACTGCTAACCACCTAAACAATCCAACTTTTTCACTAAGTAAAAAAATTGACAAAATAGTTGTAAAAATTGGAGCAGCAAATGAAATGCTAACTACGGTTGCTAAAGGTAAGTTTCTTAATGCAGTAAAAATAGCTAAGAGTGCAATTAAACCAAAAAAACATCTTAAAAAATGTAAACCTGGTCTCTTTGTATAATAAAAATTTTTAATTCTATCTCTTGGCATAATTAAAAAATAAAGTAACACTCCAAAAAAACCTCTAAAAAATATTACTTGACCTAAAGGATACGATTCCGACCATTTTACAACCAAATCCATTATAGAAAATGCACAAACAGACATAAACATGTACAAAAAGCCTAATTGATTTTTGGAAAGCATAAGAATAACTTTAGTTTAATTAAAACAATAATCAATGGAAATAGCTATATTAGCACTAGGATGTTTTTGGGGACCAGAAATTAAATTTGATAAACTTGAAGGAGTCACAAAAACTGAAGTTGGCTATTGTGGTGGAAATAGCGAAACAACGACTTACGAGAAAGTTTGTTCAGGAAACACTAATCATGCAGAAGTTGTAAAAATAGAATTTGATCCAAAAAAAATTTCTTACGAAAAAATTTTACAATATTTTTTTGAAATTCATGATCCTACGACTTTAAATTCCCAGGGTCCTGATATTGGTACTCAATATAGAAGTGAAATATTTTATTTAAATGAATATCAAATGAAAATTGCTGAAAATATTATTGAAGAAAATAATAAAAAATTATCTGGTAAGGTTGTAACAAAATTATCAAAAATAAAAAATTATTGTAAAGCTGAAGATTATCATCAAAAATATTTGGAAAAATAATTTAATTATGTCTCTTGTAAATACAGATTGGGTTGAAAAAAATATTAATAATATAAAATTAATTGATTGTTCGTGGCATATGCCAAATGAAAAAAGAGATGGATATAAGGAATATTTAGAAGCACATATAGAAAGTGCATTATTTTTTGATTTAGACAAAAATTCAGATCAAATGACTGATTTGCCCCATATGCTTACAAACATTGGCGATTGGGAAAAAATTGTTTCCAAAATGGGAATAGTCAAAGATGATGAAATAGTAATTTATGATAATTCTGATGTATTAAGTTCATGTAGATGTTGGTACAATTTTATATACTTTGGTCATAATGATAAGCTAGTTCACGTTTTGAATGGTGGGTTAAAAAAATGGAAATCTGAAAATAAACCTACAACAGATATAATTTTAAAAATTAATCCAACTAAATACACAGGATCAGAAAGAAAAAATTTAGTTAAAAATATAAATCAAATTAATGAAAATATGAATAGTGAGGAATTTAAGGTTATTGATGCAAGAAGCAAAGAAAGGTTTGAAGGTAAAATTGAAGAACCGAGAAAAGGCTTAAGAAGTGGATCAATTCCAAAATCTATGTGTATACCTTTTAGAAATTTAATTAATGATGACAATACATTTAAAAACGAAAATGAAATTTTAAAAGTATTTAAAAATACTTTGGGAGATGAAATAACAACAAATATTGTATTTTCTTGTGGTTCTGGAGTAACTGCTTCTGTTTTGGCACTTGCATATTCTTTAATAAATAATAAATATAAGCCAACCATTTACGATGGTTCTTGGGCAGAATACGGAAAAATTAAAATATGAAAAGATCAACAAAAGTAATTTCTATAATAATTGTCTTCTTTTTAATTATTGCTTCAGTAATTGTTGCAAGAACTATGATTGGAAAACATTTTCAAAAAAAATTCGGTAAAAGACCTCCTCCAGGAATTATAGTAACTCAAGTAATAAAAAAAGAATTTTCAGAAAAAATTGAAACATTTGGAACTGCAGTATCTAATAAAACAAAATCTTTCAGAATAAAAAAAGAAGATTTAATTGGAGATTTAAATCTTAATAATTATGTAAAAAAAGGAGATATAATTGTTAAGTTAAAAAGTGGAAATATTATAGCGCCCTTTAATGGTGTTTTAGGATATACGGGTTTAACCGACGATATATTTGTTTCTGATAGTACATTTATTATAACTTTAGATGATAATTCAATTATCTATTCTGATATTAAAATTCCTGAAAATTATTCTTCTGTTATTAAAAAAGGCCTACCTATAGAAGTAAAAGTTTCTAGTTATAAAAATAAAATTTTTGGTGGAGAAGTTGATTTTATATCTAGTAGAATAAATGCTGAAACTAGGAGTTTATTAACAAGAGTTAAAATACCTAATACAAATTTAGAATTAATATCAGGCTCTTTGCTTGAGGTGAGCGTAAAGTTTAATTTAAGAAATTCTCTTAGTATACCAGATACTAGTGTAATGATGGAAGGTGAAAAAGCTTACGTCTATAAAGTATCAAAAGATAATGTTGTAAATAAAACTGAAATAAAAATTGGTGCAAGACAAAAAAGTAATATTGAAGTTTTATCTGGATTAAATATTGGAGATATAATTGTTGCCGAAGGATTAAAAAAAGTTTACCCAAGAAGTAAAATCAAACCTATTGAAAAAGGCTCAAAAAATAGTGAGTCTGATTGGAAGAAAAAAACTTAATTAAATGTTCATAACTGAATTAAGCATTAGAAGACCTGTTGTTTCATGGGTAATGTCTCTAATTTTAATTGTATTTGGACTTTTTGTTTTTTGGAAATTACCAGTAAGAGAACTTCCATCTGGTCTTCAGCCTCCAGTAGTACAAGTACAAGTAGATTACGCATCTGCTTCTGCTCCTATAATTGATCAAGAAGTAACACAGGTTTTGGAAGATGTGATTGGTGGCGCTGAAGGAATTAAAAATATTGATTCTAAATCTTCAAATGGAAGAAGCACAATAAAAGTTGAATTTGATACAAGTATTGACTTAGATAATGCAGCTAATGATGTAAGAGAAAGAGTTGCAAGAGTTGTTGATAACTTACCTTCGGAGTCAGATCCACCACAAATACTTAAGCAAGCAGCAGGTTTTACCACAACAATGTGGATAGCACTTTCATCTTCTACTTGGAGTGATTTAGAGCTTGGTGATTATGCTGAAAGATATTTAGTAGATACTTTTTCGAGTGTAAAAAATGTAGGTAGAATTTTAGTTGGTGGGCTTAGAGAATTAAGTATTAGAGTGTGGGTAGATCCTATTAAATTAGCAGCAAATGATTTAACTGTTCAGGAAGTTGAGAGGGCTCTGCGAGGTGAAAATATTAGATTGCCCGCAGGTACACTTGAGGCAAATAATATCGATTTAACATTAAACCTAGATAAATCCTATAATAGCATAGAATCAATCAGACAACTTCCAATTAAAAAAACTAACAAAAAAGTCGTCGTATTATCTGATGTTGCAAACATAGAGTTTGGTCCAGTTTCAGAAAAAACCTTATTTAAAGCACAAAGAAAAAATCAATTAAATTTAAAAACAGTTGGTATAGGAATTTATGCTAGAAGCGGAGCATCAACTGTTGAACTTTCTAAAGAAATTAAGAAAAAAATAATAGAGGTAAATAAATCCTTACCTGAAGGGCTAGAGCTAGAAGTGGCATTTAATAGAGCTACATATATTGGAGCAGCAATTAATGAAGTATACAAAACTCTTATAATTGCTTTTGTTTTAGTTGTAATAATTATTTATTTATTTTTAGGAAATTTAAAAGCTGTAATCGTTCCAGCAATAGCTTTACCAGTTAGTTTAATAGCTTCATTTCTCGGGATTTACATGTTTGGACTATCGATAAATATTTTTGTCCTTTTAAGTTTTATATTAGCGATTGGTATAATTACTGATGACTCTGTAATTATGACAGATGCTATTTACAGAAGAATAGAGAGCGGCGAAAGTCCTCTTGTAGCAGCATATAAAGGATCTAAACAAATTACATTTGCAATAATCGCTACTACATTAATTCTTATTGCTGTATTCTTGCCATTAATATTTATTGAAGGTATTTCTGGAACTCTATTTAGGGAAACTGCTATAGCTTTATCGTTTTCTATTGTTGTGTCATCTTTTGTTGCTTTAACTTTATCTCCAATGCTTGGAAGTAAATTTTTAAGTAAGAAAAGTAATAAAAATTTTATAATAAGAAAATTTGAAAAATTTTTTTTAGGTTTTTCAAAGTTTTATCAAGAAACACTGGAAGTTTTAGTTAAAAAAACAAAAACTATATCTATTTTTATTATATTTATAATTATAGCTTCAGTTTTGTTATTTAACTTTTCAAAAAAAGAATTATTACCTATGGAGGACAGAGGAGCCTATTTAGTTATTGGTTTCACAGACGAAGGAAGTTCTTTTGAGTACACACAAGAAAAAGCTCAAGTTATTGAAAAAAGACTCATTCCATTATTGCAAGCTGAAGATAGTCCTTATTCACGTTTTATTATGAGAGTTCCTGGCTTTGGAAGCTCCGCTACTTCATACAACAGTTTTATAATTATTGCTTTACTAGATCATTGGAAAAATAGAAAACAAGATTCTCAAACAGTCATGAGGCAAGCTATTGGTAAAATTGTTACAGTGCCACAAGCTGTAGCTTTCCCAATATCTCCTCAATCAATAAGAGTTTCAAGTTATAACAAGCCTGTTCAAATGGTTATTTATGGAAGTACTTATGAAGAATTAGAAAGTATTCAAAATGAAGTAATTGGAAAATTAAGAAGAAATAGAAATTTGTCAAGAATAGAGTCGGACTATTCTAGAAATAAACCTGAAGTAAAACTTATAATTAATAAAAATAAAGCAAAAGATTTAGGCGTTTCTACTGAAACAGTTGGTAAAAGTTTAGAAACACTTTATGGAGGTAAAAAAGTTACAACATTTAATAGATTAGGAAAGGAATATCCCATAATATTACAACAATATTTATCAGATAGAAGAAATAAAGAAGGAATATCAAAAATTTTTGTAAGATCAGATACAACAGGAAAACTAATATCATTAACTAACCTAGTAAATTTTGCAGAAGAAGGAACAGCAAAAGAATTGTCTAGATATAACAGACAAAGAGCAGTCACTATTTCAGCCAATATTTCAGAAAATTATACTCTTTCAGAAGCAATTAAATACTTAGAAAATATAATGGCTGAAGTTTCTCCTAAAAGTCAAATTACTTGGAAAGGTAAGTCAGAAGAAATTAAAGAAACAAGCAATGAACTTTTTATAATATTTGCTTTAGCACTATTAACAGCATATCTGGTTATGGCAGCAACATTTAACTCATTTATACATCCATTTATAATTATTCTGACTGTTCCTTTAGCAATTTTTGGTGGGTTGGTTTTTATTTTATTTCTAAATAGTTCAATAAATATCTTCTCACAAATTGCATTGGTTATACTTATTGGTATATCCACTAAAAACAGTATTTTAATAGTTGATTATGCTAATCAAATTAGAACAACTGGAAAAAATATTGAAACAGCGGTTAAGGAAGCATGTAGTATAAGATTCAGACCGATTATCATGACGTCTCTGAGTACTATGATCGCAATGATGCCTTTAGTAATTGGAAATATTGGTCCTGGAGCTGGTGAAGGTTCTAGATTAGCAGTTGGTGCTACAATTTTGGGTGGAATGATAATTTCTACATTCTTTACACTTTATGTGACTCCAACAATGTACTTGTCTTTAGCAAAAAACACTAAAAGAATAGATGCTATAGATATAGAACTAAAAAAAGAGCTTCGTTAAAATATAATATATTTGTTAGTGCTTAATACTTTTTGGCATTTTGAAAGTTGATTTTTATATTTTGAAGATTGTTTTTCTACTTTTTTTGCAATTAATATAACTTTATTATTACTTTTATAATTTTTGTAATTCCCCCAGCCTTCATGATATGCAATGTATTGTCTAAAGACATCTTGCTTTGATATTTTTAATATTTGTGAAGTTTTATTTGTATACCAGCCAATAAAATCAACACTATCTTTAAATCTCGCTCTGGTAGCTAATGGTTTATTATTTTCTTTTTTGTATTGTTCCCACGTACCCTTAACTGCTTGGGAGTAACCAAAAGAACTTGAAGGTCTCTTATATGGAATTACTTTAAACAGTTTATGACGTGGAGGTTTTGCTAGCCAATCAAAATCGGACTCCATTTTAATAAAAGCTAGTTGTAAATGAACTGGAGTCCCCCATTTTTTCTCAGTTTTTTTAACATGCTTATACCAAAAATATCTTTCAGAAAATATTGAACAACCATCTGCAGTATTTTTAGGTATTGAGGAACAGGCTGAAGTGAATAAAAATAAAATGACGAAAAAACTATTTAAAATCTGCTTTCGCTTTTTCATTAAGTTCATCCATTTTTTTTCTAATATCTTCATCCGATATATTATTATTTTTTAAATCTTCTTTTATTTTTCTAAAAACATCTTCATCACCAGCTTCAGCAAAATCTGCTTTTATCACAGATTGTATATATTCTTTTTCTTTACCTTCATCATAACCAAGAATTTTAGAAGCCCATTCTCCTATATATTTATTTCTTCTTGCACTTACTTTAAATTGAAGCTCTTGATCATGTGCAAATTTTTTCTCAAAGCTTTTTTCTCTTTCATCAAATGAACTCATTTTTTTCTCCAAAAATTAAATAAAATTAATATTAAAATAGATATTAAAACTCCAACTATATTACCAAACAAGTCAGAAAATTGAAATGATCTGTTTGGTATATACAAATGTAATAATTCAAGAATTATAGAAATAAAAATTAAATATAAAATAACTTTTTTTAAATGCTTGAAATAACTTATAAAACCCAGTGAAGAAAGTAAAAGGAAAGCAAAAAGATGGTTTGATGAAACTCCAAAATCTGGCAATATTTGAGGTTGTTTTGAAATATCTTTATAAATTAAAAAACCCAATAAACTCCCTGGATAAATATATAAAAATACAAATATAATGTTTAAAAGATGAAATATTATTTTTGTCATTGATCAATTTATCTTATAATTAAAATTAAACAATGAGTCATTTAATTTTAGTAAGACACGGCCAGAGTGAATGGAATTTAGAAAAAAAATTCACTGGATGGGTAGATGTTGAGCTCGCACCCAATGGAAAGTTAGAAGCTTGTAAGTCTGGTGAGCTTATTAGAGAACTTAATTTAAATTTAGATTATTTTTTTTGTTCTTACCAAAAAAGAGCAATAGAAACCTTAAACTTAATATTAAATACTTTAAGAATAAAAAATAATGATGTGATCAAGGCCTGGGAACTTAATGAAAGACACTATGGTGCTTTAACTGGTCTTAATAAAGATGAAATGAAAAAAACTTTAGGAGAAGATAAAGTTTTAGAATTTAGGAGGTCTTGGGATATAAGACCAGAACCACTAAACAAAAATAACCCTTACCATCCTATTAATATTGAAATTTATAAAAATATTCCAAAGGATAAGATTCCTGATACTGAGTCTTTAAAAGATACTTATGAAAGAGTAATTCCTTATTTTAAAAAAAATATCTCAGATAAACTAAATAAAAATATAATTATTGCAGCTCATGGAAATTCAATCAGAGCTTTATGTAAACATTTATTTAATATAGATAATGAAAAAATTTCAAAACTAGAAATTCCAACAGGAAATCCTTTGTTAATTAAATTTGATAATAATAAAAAAGTTAAAGAGGCTTCGTATTTAGATAAGAAAAGAGCTAATGATTTAATTATTTTTAACTAATTTATTATATATCTCCAAATCAGTTAAATGAACAAAATGCTCTTTACTTTCAAATCCATGCAAAATTTTATTTTTTATTGCATAATCCCAAATCTTAGTAACTGAAAATGGAATAACCTTTTCATTTTTAAATAAACTTTTATTAATGATTTGCAGGCCTGTATATATAAAGTTGTTTTCTTTATTATTTAATAGTTGTTCGTCACTTAATGAAAAATCACCTTTCATTCTTTTATCAAAGCTTATTTCTTTATTAACAACCATTAACAAATTTTTTATTTTTTTTTCAAAGTAGTAGTTCATCATATTTGATGTTGTTTCCAAATAATTATCACCCCACAAAGTATCTGGATTTAAAACAATAAAATCATTTTCACCTGATGTATTCATTAGATTTAAAATACCACCTCCTGTGTCTAAAATTATATTTCCATCATTAAAAATTTCAATATTTGAATTTGATTTGAAATTTAAAATAAAATTTTGAATTTGGTCATGAAGATAAAATGTATTAATTTTTATATTTTTTATCTCTAAATTTTCTAAAAAATTTATTGTATTTTCTAATAAAGTTATTTCATTAATTTCAATTAAAGGTTTTGGAATTTTCAAAGTTATTGGGCTTAAACGTTTTCCATAACCAGCGCATAAAATTAATGCAGTATTAATTTTCATATTTAATTCTTTTTTTTTGAGAAAAATATTTATCTAAAATAGTTTTTAGTTCTATAAATTTTTTATTTTTTTCAGTTCTTTGCTCAATTAACTTCCATGCATAAGGTATTAATTTTAAATAATTATGCTTTTTATCTCTAAATGATAATCTAGTAAAAATTCCAATTATTTTCAAATTTCTTAATACCGATAAAATTTCAAAATCATTTTTAAAATTCTCAATATGCATTTTTTTATTTGTTTTAATGTATTCTTCAAAAATATCTTGTTTAAATCTTTTGCTTGTTTTGAGTCTCACATCATCTATTAATGAAGCAAGGTCATAGGCTATATTTCCAAAAACAGCTTCTTGGCTATCTATTAGGCACAATTTTTTATTTTTAATCATTAAATTTGAAATATGAAAATCTCTATGAACAAATGTCTGATTACTAAATTTTATTTTATTAATTAAACTCTTTAAAACTAAAACTAATTTTTTTTTTAATAAATTTTGATTTTTCTTTTTTATTTTTTTTGGAACATACCAATCTAAAAATAACTTGGCTTCATTTAAAAGAATTTTTTTTGAATATTTTGGAACTTTATAAATTGAACCTAAAAAGGTTTTTGTTCTTTTTGTTTTTATTTTTTGAACCAAATTTAATAATTTAATAATTTTTTTATAGTAAATGAATTTTTTTTTATTATTTTTTTTTATCGCTAGATAAACTGAAATATTACCAAAATCTTCTATTTGAATATTTCTCGATTTATAATTTTGACTAATTAACTTTGGTGCCTTAATTTTATTTTTAATTAAGATTTTGTTAACAGCATCATAAATTAATAAATTCTTTCTAGTCTCTTTTTTGCTAACTACAATAATTGTATTATTATACCTATAAAATTTTCTAAAAGATGCATCTCCAGATAAAGATTTAAGTTTACTTAAATTCATCAATTATTTCTTTTCTATGTTCGGAAAATATTTCTAAATTTCTTCGCTGAAAATCATCCTCATAACTAAAATATAATTCAATTATTTTTTTTGGTTTATTAGAAATTATTTCTGGCCATTCAACTAAAGTAACCATTTCTGAATTATCTTCGAATATTCCAATGTTGTATAGTTCTTTTGGATCTTTAATTTTAAACAAATCATAGTGATTTATAACAATTTCGTTAATTTTATATTCGTTTACAATATTAAATGTTGGACTTGGAACTTCTGTTATTTTTAGTTTGTTTTTTTTTTGTAAATTATTAATTAGATGTTTAATAAAGGTTGTTTTGCCTACACCTATTTCGCCATAAAAAAAAATAGCGTCTCCCTTCTTAATAAAATTTGAAAATTTTTTAGAAATAGATTCTGTATTTTTTTCTAAACTAATATCTATCTTGCTACTTTTAGTAGCGATAGGCATCTGGTTTGTAAGGTCCATCAGGTGTTACACTGATATAGTCTGCCTGGTCTTTAGACATTTTTGTAAGTTTCGCGCCAACTTTTTCTAAGTGTAATCTAGCAACTTTTTCATCCAAGTGTTTTGGTAAAACGTAAACTTTCTTTTCGTACTTATCTGAATTATTCCATAGTTCTATCTGAGCAGTTACCTGATTAGTAAATGAAGCGCTCATTACAAAACTTGGATGTCCAGTAGCACAACCTAAATTAACTAATCTTCCTTCAGCAAGCAGTATTATTCTTTTTTTACTAGGCAAAGTTATTTCATGAACTTGTGGCTTAATTTCATCCCATTTATAATTTTTTAATGCTTCAACTTGAATTTCATTATCAAAGTGTCCAATATTACAAAGTATTGCTCTATCTTTCATTTCTCTCATATGATCAGCCGTCACAATGTCTTTGTTTCCTGTAGCTGTAACAATTATATCTGCCTCTTTAATCATTTCATCCATTAGCACAACTTCATAACCTTCCATTGCAGCTTGTAGAGCACATATTGGATCAGTTTCTGTAACCATTACTCTTGCTCCACTTTGTCTTAATGATGCGGCGCTTCCTTTTCCAACGTCACCAAATCCTGCAACAATTGCAACTTTTCCTGACATCATTACATCTGTTGCTCTTTTTATTCCATCAACCAAACTTTCTCTACAGCCATATAAATTATCAAATTTTGATTTTGTAACAGAATCATTTACGTTAATCGCTGGAACTAACAATGTTCCTTGAGCTTCCATCTTTTTAAGTGCTAACACTCCAGTTGTTGTTTCTTCAGACAATCCTTTGATATCCTTTAATAAATCTTTATAATCTTTATGCATAAGCGCAGTTAAATCACCACCATCATCAAGTATCATATTTGGTTTCCAATCCTTCTTTCCTTCAATTGTTTGTTTCACACACCACCAGTATTCCTCTTCGGTCTCACCTTTCCATGCAAAAACTGGTATACCTGCTTTCGCTATAGCCGCTGCAGCATGATCTTGCGTTGAAAATATATTACATGAAGACCATCTAACTTCAGCTCCTAAATCTACAAGAGTTTCTATTAGAACTGCGGTTTGAATTGTCATGTGAAGACATCCTAGAATTTTTGCACCTTTAAGAGGACTTTTTCCTTTATACTCATTTCTTAGTGCCATTAGTCCTGGCATTTCAGTCTCTGCTAGGGAGATTTCTTTTCTTCCAAATTCTGCTTGGGATATATCTTTAACTTTATAATCACTCATGAAGAACGCCTTTTAACAACTTTATAAAATTTTATCAACTAATAATGATTAAACTTTTGGAAAAATTATTTCGATTATTGCGCCTTTTTGACCCACATTATTGGAAGCAGAAATTTTACCATTATGCAACTCAACTAGATTTTTCACGATATTTAATCCTAATCCTGAATGTTCGCCAAATTTATTAGGTCGGTTGCTATAAAATCTTTTAAAAATTTTGTTTGTATCACTTTCTTTAAAGCCTTCTCCTTCATCAACAACACTTAGAATGACATTTTTTTCCTTTTCATCTTCGGAAAGGATAACTTTAATTGTTTGATTTTCTCTACTAAAAGAAATTGAATTATCAAGTAAATTTGCAATTATTTGTTCAATTCTATTTTCTATTCCTAAAATATTATAATTGACCGATCCATTTGAATTTAATTGAATTTTAATTCCATTTTTTGAATTATGAATACTATTAAAATCATCTACTACAGATGTTGCTATTAATTTTAAATCAACTTTTTTCATTTGCTCATTTGTTATTGCAACCTCGTCTTTAAGCATTTGAGAATAATCAGTTATTAATCTTTCAATTCTTTCTACGTCATGCAGTAATATATCAACCAATTTCTTTCTTTGTAACTTATCTGTAGTTTCAGAAATTATTTCAGATGCACTTTTTAAAGAAGCTAATGGATTTCTGATTTCATGCACTAAGTCGGTTGAAAAATTCTCCGCAGCATTAATCCTATTATTTAACTCGTTTGTCATTTCATCCAAAGAATTAGAAAGAATTCCTATTTCATCATTTCTATTTTTTACAGTTTGAATGTTTGTTTTTTGTTTATTTTTTTCTTTTATTGATTTAGTAAAATTAACTAAAGTTTTAATTGGTTTTAAAAAATATCTATTTAAAACTAATGAAAAAATTAAAATAACAATTGCAACAACTAAAGCAGTTCTAAAAACAAATATTTTTCTTTCATTAATAGCATTCCTAATATCATTTGCCTTTTCACTAATCGCCAAGTAACCAACATTATTTTCACCATCATTAACATTTTTAATTGTAACTAACAAAAAGTGATCATAATTTTCTTGAGTAAAAGTATATGGTTTACCAAAATTAGAAGATTTGGAATAATCTATTATTATTTCAGAAAAAGGCTTGGACTTATTTTTATTTTTTAGGATAATTTTTTTTTTTTCCGACATTTTATCTTTATCTTGAAGGTTCATTTCAACAATATCCAATCTTTGACTAAATGATCTTGGATCTAAATCTAGGGTATCGGTATCACCTATCAATTCAAATTGATTATCAAATATCATAACACGATCTAAATTCTGAAAAAGAAACCTTGTCGAAAATAGAAATTTTCTTATATCGTCTTTGTTGAATTGAATTTTTAATCTTCTTATATGATCAATAGTATTATTAATAATATTAATATGGTTTGATGTTTTTTTATTGATTAAATTAGGCTGAATTCCTTTTAAATAAATTGCCGTTAAACTTCCAAAAATTATAAAAACAATAAGATTAATAAATAAAAACTTTTTAAGTATAGAAATATTTTTTATAAATCTACTTAGCATTAATTTACATTCCAGCGATAGCCACTTCCATATCTAGTCTCTATTGCAGAAAAATTATTATCAACCTTTTTAAATTTTTTTCTAATTCTTTTTACATGGCTATCTATTGTTCTATCTTCAATATCAGTATCTTCTCTGTACGCGATATCCATCAATTGTGATCTTTCCTTAATTATACCTGGTCTTTTTGCAAGTTCTTGAACAATTAAAAATTCTGTTGTTGTAAGTTTATCAGGCAAGTGTTTTCCATCCCATTCACATTCTAGTTGGGAAGGGTCTAGACGAAGCTTTCCATGACTAATTACATTTTTTGTTTCTTCTATGTTGCTTATATTCTTTTTTCTTAATTGTACTCTTATTCTTTCAATTAGTACTTTTATTGAAAATCCACCAGATTTTTTTATAAAATCATCTGCACCTAATTTTAATCCTAACAACTCATCTATTTCATCATCTTTAGATGTTAAAAAAATTACAGGTAAAGAAGTTTTTTTTCTTAATTTTTTTAGTAATTCCTCACCATCCATTTTTGGCATTTTTATATCAATAACAGCTAAATCAGGAGGTGTTCTTGCTAGTCCAATTAGAGCACTTTCGCCATCTAAATAAGTTTGAATTTTGAATCCTTCTTTTTCTAAAGCAATACTTAAGCTTGTTAGTATGTTCCTGTCATCATCAATTAATGCAATTGTTTCTTTCATAAATTAGTTAAAAATACTAAATTGTTCTAATTTGGGCAATACTTCAAGATTAATGAAGATCTCCCCAATTATTACCAACATTAATGTCTACTAGCAATGGTATTGAAAAAGAGTGTAGATCACTATTTTTCACACTAGACATTTCTTCCTGAATAATTTTTGAGTATTTTTTGATGTCTTCTTTGTGAACTTCAAATATTAATTCATCATGAATCTGCAATAATATTTTACAATTTGATTCATTAAATTCTTGTAATTTTTTACTAACTCTAATCATTGCCATTCTCATTATTTCAGAGGCAGAGCCTTGAATTGGCGCATTAATCGCTGCTCTCTCCTGAAAATTTCTTATATTAAAATTTTTATCATTAATTCCAGTTATGTGAGTTCTTCTTCCAAAAATATTACTTACGTATCCACTTTTTCTGCAAAATTTAATTGTGGATTCCATGTAGTTTTTTATTTCTGGAAACTTTAAAAAATACGAATTTAAAAATTCCTCAGCCTCAATATTGGAAACACCAATTTGTTTTGCTAGTCCATACTGTGAAATTCCATAAATTATTCCAAAATTTATCGCTTTTGCTTTTCTTCTCATATCCAAGTTAACTTTTTTGATACTAGTATTAAAAACCTGACTTGCAGTAAGTGAATGAATATCTTCTTTATTTTTAAATGCCTTTTTTAGTTCTTTTACATCTGCTAAATCTGCCAAAATTCTCATTTCGATTTGATTATAATCTGCTGAGATTAACTTGCTATTTTTTTCCGCTACAAAACTTTTTCTAATTTCTTTTCCATCTTCAGATTTTATTGGAATATTTTGTAAATTTGGATCACTTGAAGCTAATCTTCCTGTTGAAGTTGCCGCTAGTAAAAATGAAGTATGAACCCTTTTTGTTTTAGGATTTATATGTTCTTGTAAAGAATCTGTGTAAGTATTTTTAAGTTTTGTTACTTGTCTCCAATCTAAAACTAGTTTTGGAAGTTTATGACCTTTAAAAGCAAGATCTTCTAATACTTGCGCGCTAGTAGCATAACTGCCCTTTTTTGTTTTTTTCAATGTTGCAATTTTCATTTCATTATACATTACCTCGCCTAGTTGTTTTGTAGAACCAATTTTAAATTCTTTTTTTGTAATTTTATAAATTTCTTTTTCTAAATTATTAATTTTTTTTTCAAATTTATTTGAAAGAAGTTGTAGAAATTTTTTATCTACTTGAACACCATTAATTTCCATTAATGCTAAAATTTTAATTAGCGGTTTTTCAAATATTTCATAAATATTAAGCATTTTTTCTAATTTTATATTTTTAGAAAAAACTTTATATAATCTAAAAGTTATATCAGCATCCTCAGCAGCATAATCCTTAGCAATATCAATTTTTACTTCACTAAAATTTATCTGTTTTTTTCCAGTTCCAACAATATCTTTAAAAGATATTGTTTTATGACCTAAATGAATTCCTGAGAGTACATCCATGTTGTGCCTATTTTTTCCTGCGTCTAAAACATAAGACATAAGCATAGTGTCTTCCATTGAATTCATATTTATTCCTTTGTGGTAAAAAATTATAAAATCAAATTTAATATTTTGACCAATTTTTTTTATACTTTTATCTTCTAAAATTGGCTTAATTTTTTTAATAACTTTTTTTTCTTCAAGATTTTTGCCTTGGGTGTGTCCTATCGGGATGTAACACGCTTTACCAATTTTTGTAGAAAAAGAAATACCTACTAAATTGGCCTGATGAGGATCTAAAGAACTAGTTTCAGTATCAACAGCTATCTCGCCATTTTCCTCAGCTTCATTAAGCCATTTATCTATATCTTCTAATTTTTCTATTAATTCATAGTTTTTTTTAGAAATTTTATTTTTTTTTTCTTCTTGATCAAAAACTTTGCTCTTGCTTGAAAATTCTATTTCTCCATAAGTTGAAATAACAGAACTCATTAACCTATTAAATTCCATTTCTCGAAGAAAGTTATATAATTTATTTTTATCTATTTCCTTAAGCTCAAATTCTGAAATTTGATTTTTTACTGGGACATCTTTTTTAAGAGTAACTAATTTTTTACTAATAATTGCTTTATCTTGATTTAAATTTAATGTTTCTCTTCTTTTATTCTGTTTTATTTTATTTATATTTTTTAATAAATTTTCTAAACTGCCATATTGATTAATTAATTCAGCTGCAGTTTTTAAGCCTATTCCAGGAACCCCGGGAACATTATCACTACTATCACCCGCTAAAGCTTGTACATCAATGACTTTATCTGGATTAACACCAAATTTATTATTTATATCTTCATTTGATATAAATTTATTTTTCATTGGATCATAAATTCTAATGTTTTTCTTATATAGCTGCATTAAATCTTTGTCTGATGAAACAATAGTTACTTTTGCTCCTTCATTTAAAATTTGTTCTGAGTAAGTTGCAATAAGATCATCTGCCTCATAGTTTATTAATTCAATTGATGGAAGGTTAAATGCTTCTACTGATTTTCTAATAAATTCAAACTGAGGTATTAAATCGTCTGGTGCATCTGATCTATTTGCTTTATATTCAGAATAAATTTCATTTCTAAAATTTTTTCTAGCTGAATCAAAAATTACTGCAAAATGAGTTGGCTTTTGTTTGTTCTCACTTGATTTAGAATCTTCCAATAATTTAAACAACATACTACAAAATCCACTTACAGCTCCAGTGGGCATTCCATCACTTTTTCTAGATAATGGAGGAAGAGCATAGTAAGCTCTAAATATATATCCTGAACCGTCAATAAGATAAAAGTGATCTGTATTTTTTATTTTATTCATAAAATAATGTTATCTTAATTTATTCTAATGTTATAAATGTATAACGATCGATGAACAAAAAAAATGTTTTATATATAAAAGATTTAAACAAAACCTACTCAAAGAATAGTTCAAAATCAGTACAAGCTATCAAAAATTTAAACTTAGAAGTGAATGAAGGGGAAATATTTGGCTTACTAGGTCCAAATGGAGCTGGCAAAAGTACCTTTATAAATATTTTAGCTGGTACAACAATAAAGACATCTGGGGAAGTAAATGTCTGGGGATTTAACTTGGACATAAACCCAAGGCAAGTTAGAGCTTCTATTGGAATTGTTCCTCAAGAAGTAAATGTAGATCCATTTTTTACTCCGTGGAATATTTTAGAACTTCAGGCAGGAATGTATGGAATTAAAAAAAAAGATAGAATTACAGAAACTATTTTAAAATTAGTTTCTTTAGAAAAACAATCTAAAAGCTACACCAGAGCTTTATCGGGTGGAATGAAAAGACGTTTGCTGGTTGCAAAAGCATTAGTACACAAACCACCAATAATAATACTAGATGAACCAACTGCAGGTGTAGATGTGGAATTAAGAAGTAACCTTTGGGACAATGTAAAACAACTTAATAAACAAGGTGTAACAATCATTTTGACTACTCATTATCTAAATGAGGCGGAACAAATGTGTGATAGAATTGGAATATTAAATAAAGGTAGTTTAGTTGCGTTAGATACCACAAAAAATTTATTAAAAAGAATTCAAACAAAAATTGTGAGATTTACTGTTGATAAAAAAGTTGATATTAAAAATAATTCTCTTAAATCTATAAATGTATTATCCAACAAAGTAGATGAACTTGTAGTATCTTATGAAAAAAATGCTCTAAATATAAGTGAAATAATAAAATTTATTAATGACCAAAATATTAAACTATTAGATATTTCTACAGACGATGGAGATTTGGAAGATGTATTTATAAGATTAACAAAAAACTAGATAATTTAGCTTAACAATAGTATAATAAATAAATGGAAGTTGTTAAATCTCAAAATTTAAGAATACTAAAATATATATTAATAATATTTTTAGGTTCAATTCTTCTAACTATATCATCTAAAATTAAGATTCCTTTTTATCCAGTTCCAATGACAATGCAAACTTTTGTGGTTCTATTTTTAGGGATGTCATTTGGATACAAAATTGGTCTGGCAACTGTTAGTCTATATTTAGTTGAAGGAATTATTGGATTGCCAGTTTTCTCCAATTCGCCAGAAAAAGGTGTTGGCCTTGTTTATTTTACAGGTCCAACTATGGGATATTTAATCGGTTTTTTATTTGCAACTTTCTTAGCTGGGTATTTTAATTTTAAAGGAAATATTTTAAATAATTTTATTAAATTATTAATTTCTGTCTCAACAATTTATATACTTGGAGTTTTTTGGTTAGGAAGTTTAATTGGTTGGGATAAACCAATAATACATTTAGGGGTAACTCCTTTTTTGCTAGCAGAACTATTTAAAATTATTATTTTAACTTTACTTGCAAAAAATATTTTAAAATTAAGAAAATTTATTTAGGAGATCTTTTGGATAGAATTCTTTGAAGGGTTCTTCTATGCATTTTAAGTCTTCTTGCTGTTTCTGAGACATTTCTATTACAAAGCTCAAATACACGATGAATATGTTCCCATTTTACTCTATCTGCCGACATTGGGTTTTCTGGAGGTGCTGCTTTTTTATTTGGATCTGCTAACAACGCTCTTTCGACATCATCGGCATCTGCTGGTTTTGATAAATAATCAATTGCACCCTGTTTAATAGCTGCAACAGCTGTTGGAATGTTCCCGTAACCTGTCAACATAACTACTCTACTTTTTGAGTTAGAATTCTGAATTTCTTTTACAACCTCTAATCCATTTCCATCTCCAAGTCTTAGGTCAACAACTGCAAATGCTGGATTTTTTTGATTAACTATATCAATACCTTTTCTTACACCTTCAGCTTGAGAAACTTTAAAACCTTTTTTTTCCATTGCTCTAGCTAATCTTTCCCTAAATGGATTGTCGTCATCAACTATGAGTAGTGATTTATCCTCAAATTCACTAATGTTTTTAATACTTTCTGTATTGCCCATAGAACTTATATGGAGATTAATAAATTTATTTCAATAGAATTATTTGCTTTACATTGGCGATCATATCCCATAAATGCTGGATTTATGAAAACTGCATAGCTGATATGCAGGTTTTTTTTGTTAAATTTTTTTTGAGGGGTTTATATGCAAAAATTTAAAACAGTTGAGGACTTAGTAAATCAACTGAAACCGAATGAGCCAGTATATTGTATAAGAAAAAAATCTATACAATTAGCATCGAAGTTTTTTCAAAATAAATTCCCTGGAAAAGTTTTATACGCTGTAAAAACAAATCCTAATCCATTAGTTTTAAAAACTATATTTGAAAGTGGTATTGATAATTTTGATGTTGCTTCAATTAATGAGATTAAAACCATTAAAAGTATTAGTAAATCAGCTAAGTGCTCCTTTATGCATACCGTAAAAAGTAGAGAAAGCATAAAAGAATCATATTTTAAATATGGAGTAAGAGCTTATTCATTAGACTCGAAAGACGAACTAATCAAAATTATAGAAAGTACAAATCAGGCAAAAGATCTTGAATTATTTGTGAGGGTTTCAGTTTCTAATGAACATGCTGAAATTGACTTATCTAAAAAGTTTGGAGCTACACCATCAGAGGCTGCGGGTTTATTTAGATTAACAAAGCAATATGCAAAAAAATTAGGAATAAGTTTTCACGTAGGATCACAATGTATGCATCCAATTTCTTATTCGAAAGGAATTTCTGAAATTGGCAATATAATTAAACGCACAAAAATAGTTCCAGACTTCATTAATGTAGGTGGTGGATTTCCTACAATATATCCTGATTTAGTTCCTCAATCTATCCAAAAATATTTTGATGAAATCAAAAATGCATTAACCAACTTAAAACTAGAAAAATTACCTATAATAATTTGTGAACCAGGTAGAGCGATTGTTGCAGAAAGTGGATCAACAATAGTTAAAGTGAATTTAAGAAAAAAACAAAAACTTTATATAAACGATGGAACGTATGGATCGCTATTTGATGCAGGATTTCCAAATATCGTTTATCCATCAAAATTAATTACTAAAGGAAGAATTGTTTCAAAAAAATTAACTGCTTTTGATTTTTATGGCCCAACCTGTGATAGCATGGATTATATGAAAGGACCTTTTATCTTACCAAACAATGTTAAAGAAAATGATTATATTGAGCTTGGCCAACTTGGTGCTTATGGATTAACATTTAGAACAGATTTTAATGGCCTTTACTCAAATAAAATATTTGAAGTAGAAGATAATCCAATCATGACTATGTATAACAAAGAAATTGAAAAACAATTTCTTGTTGCCTAAATGTCAGACAAAAAGAATTTAGGACATAATAGTAAAAAAGATTTTCTTAACTCACCTGTAGAACATATTGATATAACCTCGTTTGATGCAAGAAAAATAGTTTCATCAATGAAAAAAATGTCTTTCGTTTCTAGAGAAACTGCAAATGCAGCCAGTATATTTAATGAAATGATTAAAGATAAAGATTGTACAATCTTTTTAACATTGGCCGGATCTACTTCTGCTGCTGGATGTATGCATATTTATAGAGATATGATTAAATACAATATGATTGATGCAATTGTAGCTACTGGAGCATCAATTATCGATATGGATTTCTTTGAGGCACTTGGATTTAAACATTACCAAGGTTCTCAATTTCAAGATGATGCAGAATTACGTAAAAATTACATTGATAGAATATATGATACTTACATCGATGAAGATGAGCTTCAAATGTGTGATAAAACAATATGTGAAATAGCAGATAAGTTAGAACCAAGAAGTTACACATCTAGAGAGTTTATTAATGAAATTGGAAAGTATTTAAAAAATAATGCAAAAAAGAAAGGTTCATTAATAGAAACTGCCCATGAAAATAATGTTCCAATTTTTTGCCCAGCTTTTACAGATTCTAGTGCTGGATTTGGATTAGTAATGCACCAAGAAAAAAATCCAAATAAACATATTACGATAGATTCAATTAGAGAATTTCGTGAATTAACTGAAATTAAAATTAGATCAAACAGATCTGGCTTATTTATGATTGGTGGAGGTGTTCCAAAAAATTTTATTCAAGATACAGTTATTTGTGCTGAACTTTTGGGTAAAGAAGTAGATATGCACAAGTATGCTGTTCAAATAACTGTTGCTGATTCAAGAGATGGTGCATGTAGCAGCTCTACTTTAAAAGAAGCTAGTTCTTGGGGAAAAGTTGATGTAACAAAAGAACAAATGGTATTTGCTGAAGCAACAAGTGTGCTTCCTTTAATCGCAAGTGACGCCTATCACAATGGTGAATGGAAAAATAGAAAAAGAAAAAATTTTTCAAATATATTTGGATAAAATGAATTATTTATCTAACAAAGAAGGTTTTCTTGGAATTGACAACAAATTCAAAATTAAAGAAAAAGCAATAGTTGTTCCATTTGGTTTAGAAAAAACCGTTAGTTACGGTGAAGGAACAAAAAATGGTCCTAGAGAAATTATTAAAGCCTCACATCAAGTTGAATTATATGATGAAGAGCTAAATTGTGAGCCATATAAAAAAATAGGTATTAAAACCTTAAAACCTTTTAAAATAGATAAAAATATAAATAAAGCTCTAAGTAAAATTTCAAAAATAAATGAAAAAATTTTAAATAAAAAAATTTTTCCTTTAACTCTTGGTGGAGAACACTCAATAACACCAGGTTGTATAGCTCCTTTTACAAAAAAATATAAAAAATTATGTTTATTACACTTTGATGCGCACGCTGATTTAAGAGAAAGCTATAACGGTGAAAAATTTTCACATGCATCAGCAATGAAGAGATGTTTAGATTATAAAAATGTTTCACTAATATCTTTTGGTATTAGAAATATATCCCAAAGCGAAATACCCTACTTAAATAAAAATTCTTCAAGAATTAATATTTTTTGGGCAAAAGATAAAAAAAAATGGAATTTGAATAAATTTAAAAAAATGATTAAAAATAAAACAGTTTATCTAACTTTTGACGTTGATGGATTTGATTCAAGTATTATGCCTGCCACTGGCACGCCTGAGCCTGGTGGTATTTTTTGGGATGAAGCCTTAGAAATAATAAAAATAGCTACTAAAAATTCAAATATTGTTGGTGCAGACATCAATGAACTTGCTCCAATAAAAGGATTTAATTCATACAACTTTTTAGTGGCAAAATTAGCTTATAAGATCTTATCCTACAAATTTTTATATAAATAATTTTTAAACTGCTTTAACTCTTCCTATCAATAGTCTAAATGGAACTAGCATTGCTAAAGCAACAAAAATTTTAACTGCTAAATCTCCTAATGATAGAGTAAACCAAGGTATTCCTGTTGCATAAAAAGAAATTGAAAAAAATAAAAAAGTATCAACAGTAGATCCAATTAAAGATGATGTTAGAGGTGCTACAAACCATTTTTTCTTCCTTAGCTGATCAAAAATTTGAACATCGAGCAATTGAGCAACTATAAAAGCTGTACCTGATCCAATAGCAATTCTTATTGAAATTAAATCTGCAAAATTTGTAGAAAATAAAAGTGTAAAACAAATACCAATAGTAAAACCTATATATACAATTTTTTTTGCAATTATTTTTCCATAAAATCTATTGGAAATATCAGTTATTAAAAAAGCTATGGGATAACTAAATGCACCATAAGTTAATATTTCTTCTAAACCAAAATAATTAATTGGAAACTGAACTAAATAATTAGATATTAAAACAACCACTCCCATTAAAAATGAAAGTGTTATAAAAACTCTACTCATTAAGCAGATTTACTGAGTAATGATTTTTTTAATTTTTTTAATCTGGGAGATAAATTTCTTAATTTTGCACTTTTGATAAATTGGTCAAAACTGCCTTTTTTATCTACAGTTCTAACTCCTGCATTAGATACAGTTAATTTTAAGCTTTTATTTAAGACAATACTCTTAAATCTTACTTTCTTAAGGTTGGGTAAAAATCTTCTTTTTGTCTTATTATTGGCATGACTAACCTTATGGCCTTTAAGAGGAATTTTTCCAGTGAGTTCACATTTTTTAGACATAAAAATTATGATTGTATAGGTGTTATAAAGTTTCCAGTCAAGATCAATTTTTACTTCCCACAATGTTAGATATATTTTTTACTCCTTCTTTATCTAAAATATTTATTAATTCCTCACTTATTTTTGTAGCAATACTTGGGCCTTGATAAATCATGCCTGTATAAAGTTGAACTAAACTCGCTCCATTTATTATTTTCTGATAAGCACTCTGACCAGAATCAACTCCACCCACACCAATAATTTTTATTTTATTTTTTAAAATTTTATAAAATTTATTAATTAGTTCATTTGATCTTTTTTCTAAAGGCTTTCCTGATAAACCCCCTTTTTCTAATTTATTTATATTAGATAAATTTTCTCTATTCTTGTCAGTTGTGTTGGAAATTATTACAGCTTCAACTCCATGTTTTAATAGCAAATCTGAAATTATATTAATATTTTTATCTTCTATATCTGGTGATATTTTTACTGTTATAGGTACTTTAGTTTTTAATATTTTTTTTTCTTTTTCTATTAAACTCAATAGTTCATTAAGTTCATCTTGATTATGAAAACTTCTCAAATTTTCAGTATTGGGAGAAGATATATTAATAGTTAAGTAATCCGCAAGATCATAAAATTTACGAAAGCCAATTAAATAATCATCCAATCTATTATTTGTGTCTTTGTTTGGTCCTATATTTATTCCAAATAAGCCTTTGGGAGAATTTGAAATAATTCTTGATCTAACTTTTTCAGAGCCTGAATTATTAAAACCAAGTCTATTTATTAATGCCATATCTTCTTCAAGACGAAATATTCTTGGTTTAGGATTTCCGTATTGATTAACTGGTGTGACTGTTCCAACTTCAACAAACCCAAAACCTAATTTAAACAAAGGATTATATACTTCAGCATCTTTATCAAATCCAGCTGCTATACCTATTGGATTCGGAATTGTTTTACCAAAAATCTCTGTTTGAATTAATTTGTTATTTTTAATTTTATTTTGATAAACAAGATTAAATTTAAGGGCCTTAATGGCTAAATCATGTGCTGTTTCGGGGTCTAATTTAAATATTAATGATCGTATTTTTGAAAACATTATTTAATTTTATCTTTTATTAATTGTTGTGTCTCCTTAACTCCAAAAAAACTAATAAAAAAACCCATTCTTGGACCGTTTTCATCTCCAAAAACCACCTCATAAATCAATCTAAACCAGTCTCTTAGATTTTCTTTATAGCCATTTTCTTTTCCAACTGTATAAATTTTTGTTTGAATTTCTTCTGGCTGCATTTCATCAGTGCATTTTTTTAATACTATAACTAATGCTTCTAAAGCTTTTTTTTCTTGAGAACTGGGTTTTTTATATTTTTTATTTTTTTTAATTACATCGTCAAAATATTTAATTGCATACCCAATCAATTTATCAAATATTGGATGATCTTTTTCTAAAATATTTGGTTTATATTTTTTAACAAATTTCCATAAAAGTTCTTTTGAATTAGCATTACTAGCTTCAACTAAGTTAAGAAGCATAGAAAAGGTCATAATTGTATTTTCTTTTGGAATTATACCATTATGAACATGCCAAACAGGATTTAATAGCATTTGTAATTCAGTTTGATTTTTTCCCTTATCAATAAAATCTAAATATTCATCCACTGCCTTAGGAACAATTTCTCTATATAATTTTTTTGCTCTTTTGGGATTTTGGTACATGAATAAAGATAAGCTTTCAGGAGAAGCATATTTTAACCATTCATCTACCGTTATTCCATTGCCTTTTGATTTAGATATTTTTTCACCTTTTTCATCTAAAAATAACTCATAAGCAAAACCTGATGGGTTAGTTTTTCCTAATATTTTTATAATTTTTGTAGATAAGATAGCACTTTCAATTAAATCTTTACCATACATTTCAAAATCTATGTCTAAAGCATACCATCTCATTGCCCAATCTACTTTCCATTGAAGCTTACAATTTCCATCCAAAATACTTTTTTCTAATTTATTTCCATTATTATTAAAAATAATTTTTGAATTTTTTTCATCTATCTCTAAAATAGGAATTTCTAAAACAACTCCTGTATCTGGGCAAATTGGCAGAAATGGGGAATAAGTTTTTTGCCTTTCTTTACCCAATGTAGGAATAATTATATCCATTATATCTTTATATTTTTTTAGTATAATTTTTAGTGTTTCATTAAAAAAACCAGACTTATAAAGTTCGGTTGAACTTTTAAAAGTATATTTAAAATTAAAATTATTTAAAAAATTTTTTAACATTTCATTATTATGCTCCCCAAAACTATTAAATTTTTCAAAAGGATCTGGCACAACTGTTAAAGGTTTGTGTAAATTGTTTTCTAAAATATTTTTATTTGGAATATTTTCTGGAACTTTTCTAAGTCCATCCATATCATCTGAAAATGTAATTATTTCCTTGGGTAGATCTGTTAACTTATTTAATGCATTTACAAGCATCGAAGTTCTAGCAACTTCACCAAAGGTCCCAATATGAGGAAGTCCACTTGGTCCATAACCAGTTTGTAAAATTATTTTACCTTTTAGATCAATATATTTTTTTCTTTCACGAAGAATTTTCTTAGCCTCAACAAAAGGCCATGCATTAGTTTTTTCTATGTTTGCTCTATCAATCACAGTTTAAATACAAAAATAACTCATAAAATTCATGGTTTTAATAATTCTTATAGAGTTGAAATTTATTTACCATAAAATAATGTCCAATCAAAATGTCGAATTATAAAACTGTGTTTTTTACGCTTGGCGTATTACAAGTAATTTTGGGATTGGCCATGATTATTCCTGTAATTATCCAGTTTATTTATAATGAGTTGGATTCCTCTTTTATAAGCTCTGGAATTATTACAATTATTTTTGGTATATTATTTTTTTTGTCGAATTTAGATCATGATAAAAAATTAAATTTACCCCAAGCTTTTCTATTAACTGCACTTTCGTGGTTAAGCATAGCTATATTTGGTTCTCTACCTTTCGTATTTTCTAATTTAAATCTAAATATTACTGATGCTTTCTTTGAAAGTATGTCTGGAATTACAACCACTGGTTCTACTGTGATAATTAATTTGGACATCGCTCCAAAAAGTATATTGCTATGGCGTGCTATTCTTCAATGGTTAGGGGGAATAGGAATAATCGTAATGGCAATTACACTTATGCCAATAATGAATGTTGGAGGTATGCAGTTATTTAAAATATCAAGCAATGATAATGCTGAAAAAATTTTACCAAGGTCTAAAGAAATAAGTTTAAGATTAATAATTATCTACTCAGCTTTAACATTTTTATGTGGCTTATTCTATAAAATTTTTGGGATGAACTTTTTTGATAGTCTTACTCATTCAATGACAACTATCGCAACAGGTGGTTTTTCGAACTATAATGAATCTATTGGATATTTTGATAGTAGTTTAATAGAAACTACTTCAATGATATTTATATTGTTGGGCAGTGTACCTTTTATAGCTTATATAAAATTTCTTAATGGCGATAAAAAAATATTTTTTTCTGATACTCAAATTAAAACATTTTTTAAAGTAGTAATATTTTCAATAATAATATTATTTATTTATTTAACTATCTTGAATCAAAATTCTTTTGAAATAAGTATAAGATCAGTTGCATTCAATGTAATTTCAATTTTAACCGGAACTGGTTATGTAACAAAAGATTTTGATCAATGGGGAAATTTTCCATTATTATTTTTTTTAGCCTTGATGTTTATTGGTGGATGTGCGGGCTCAACTGCATGTGGTATAAAAATTTTCAGAATTCAACTCCTTTATCATTTTTTGTTAAACCAATTAAAAAAAATAATATATCCTAGGGGTATTTTTGTAATCAAATATGATAAAAGTAATATTGATGATAAATTTATGTCATCAGTAATTTCATTTATATTTCTTTATATTGTTATTTTTTTTCTTTTAACTGCAATATTATCTTTAACAGGTTTAGATTTTATAACTTCAATTTCTGGGGCAGCAACTTCTATTTCCAATGTAGGTCCTGGGCTAGGTGAAACTATTGGTCCAAATGGAAATTTTTCTTCATTATCTGATCCTTCTAAATGGGCTTTAAGTATGGGAATGATTTTAGGTAGACTTGAGTTGTTTGCTATATTAGTGTTATTTATTCCGTCTTTTTGGAGAAAATATTAATGATAGAAAAAAAACAAAGTTGGATTGAATCACTCTTAGTTTACAAAGATATAAGAATGCTGAGAATATTGCTTCTTGGAGCAATAAGTGGATTTCCATGGGTATTAATTGCAAGTAGTTTGAGTCTTTGGCTAAAAGAAGAAGGACTTAGCAGATCAACAATAGGATGGGCAGGTTTAATTTTTGGTGTATATGCCTTCAATTATTTATGGGCACCCATAATAGATAGAATTCAAATACCTCTATTAACAAAAAAACTAGGGCACAGAAGAGGTTGGATAGTTTTAATGCAAATTGCAATTTTGATAAGTTTATTAGTTTGGAGTTTTATAAACCCAACACAAAACTTAGCCCTACTAATTACTGTTGGATTAATTATTGCCATAGCATCTGCTACACAAGACATTACTGTTGACGCTTTAAGAATTGAGCAAATCAATGAAAATGAAGGAAAAGCTATGGCAGCAGGTGCTGCAATGGCAGTGGTTGGCTGGTGGACTGGTTATAAACTGGGAGGAGTTGTCGCTTTATTTACAGCAGAATATTTTCAAAACATAGGTATAGCTGACTATTGGCAAGCTACTTTTTTAGTTTTAGGAGTTGTAATAATTTTAATGAATATTGGTTTGATGTTTGTTCATGAGCCAATTAAAACTGATAGACAAAGAAAACAAGAAGAGACTGATAAAATAATTGGAAAAAAACTAGGATCTAGCAATATTATAACTAATTTTATTGCCTACATAACAGGAACTATTGGTGGACCTATCATTAGTTTCTTTAAAAAAAATGGATTTGCTATCGCTGCAGGAATTTTAGGGTTTGTGTTTTTATTTAAAATTGGAGAAGCATTCCTTGGACGTATGTCTATTGTTTTTTATAAAGAAATTGGATTTTCAAAAGGACAGATTGCAATTTACTCAAAAGGACTTGGTTGGATTACAACTGTTGTTTTCACGTTACTAGGCGGGGTGATGGCAATGAGGGCAGGAACAATAAAAACAATGTTTTTTGCTGGAGGACTAATGGCTCTAACAAACCTTTTATTCGCTATTTTAGCATGGACAGGTAAATCTGAATTATTGTTTGCAATTGCAGTAATAGCTGATGATATTACAGCTGCTTTTGCAACGGTAGCTTTTGTAGCATTTATTTCTTTGTTAGTTGATAGAACTTATACTGCTACTCAATATGCTTTACTTGCTTCAATAGGAACAGCTGGCAGAACAACTCTCGCTTCATCTTCAGGAGCTCTAGTTGATTGGCTCAATGGTGACTGGGGAACTTTTTTTGTTTTAACCACAATAATGGTAATTCCTTCTCTGATTTGTTTGTGGTTTATAAGAAATAAGATAAAAATTGGTGCAAAGTAATTACTACTCAATATATCCCTGTATAAATATATACGAACGACCTTACACTAATTCTAAAATTAGTTCACAAATTATTTATGGGGAAAAATTTAAAGTTTTAAGAAAAATAAAAAGTTTTCTTAAAATAAGAACATCTTACGACAAATATATTGGTTATATAAAAAATAAAAATTTTATTAGAAAATTTAAACCTACTCACAAAGTAAAAGCTTTAAAAACTAGAGTTTATAAATCAAAAAATTTTTTACCCTTTTCAAGTGAAATTGAAATTATAAATAAAAAAAAAAATTATGTTATGTTTGAAAAAAATAAATGGATAAAAAAAAAAGATATAACCCTTATTAATAAAAAAGAAAAAAATTTTTCTAAAATTTTTAAGTCATATTTAAATTGTAAATATAAATGGGGAGGCAAGACTCATCAGGGTATTGATTGTTCAGCCCTAATTCAACTTTTTTACAAATTTAACAAAAGCTTTTTTCCTAGAGATACAATTGATCAAATAAGATACAAAAAAGGAAATAGAACAAAAAAAAAATTTAAACTTGGTGATATTATTTATTGGAAAGGACATGTGGCAGTATGTATTAATTCAAAAGAATTAATTCATGCTTATGGTCCAGAAAAAAAAGTTGTTATAATGCGAATCAACGAAACAATAAAAAGAATAGAAAAAACTGCAAATTTAAAAGTCAAAAAAATTTGTAAAATATAAATTACTCTCTTCCAAAGTCTGGTTTTGCTACATCTTGTTTTAATTGTACAATTTGTGTTCTTACTTTTTTTGAATTAGATAATCTAGATAAAAGTTTTTTATTGTTTTTATTTTGAATTATTTTTTTAAATGAGTTTAAATTGTGAGTAAATAAATTTATTGCTTTAATTATATTATCATTATTAAAAAATATGTCTCTCCACATAATCTCATTTGATGCGGCAATTCTTGAAAAATCTCTCAATCCTCCTGCGCTATATTGAATTAGATTTTTTTTTTGAATTTTTTGTGAATCTTGTGCAGTTTTAATTAAGTTGTATGCAATTAGATGTGGCAAGTGACTTGTGATAGAAAAAATTTTATCATGGTTAACAGGATTCATGAAAACTACTTTAGAACCAATTTTCCTCCAAAATTTATTTAATAAGTTAATTTTTTTTGAATTTTGCTTTTTTTCCTTAATAATTACACACCATTTATCTAAAAACAAATTTTTATTTCCATGTTCTGGGCCACTAACCTCAGATCCAGCTATAGGATGACTGGATATCCAAATTAATTTTTTTTTAAGAATTTTATTTTTTAATTTAATTATATTTTGTTTTGTAGAGCCAACATCTGTAATCAAACAACTTAGTTTTAAAATTTTATTTAATTTTTCAATTATTTTTTTGTACTGACTCATGGGTGTACATAAAATAACTAAATCAACATCAGAGATTTCATTATTTATACTTTTAATAAATTTACAATTTGATCTAATTTTTTTTATTTTAGAAATATTTTTTTTTGATTTTTCTAATACAAAAATTTTTTTAGACAATTTTTTGTTATGTATAGCTCTTAGAATTGATGAACCTATTAAACCACATCCTATTATTAATACTTTTTTAAACATTTCTAAATATCCTGTTTATACTTTTTAAAAATAACTTGTTTTCTAAATTGTTTCCAATTGTTAGTCTTAAACAATTTTTTATTCCATAAGTTTTAGTATCTCTTAATATTAAACCTTTATTTAATAATTTTTTTTCAACATTATTTGCATTGAATTTACATTTATCAAAATTAAGCAAAAGAAAATTTGCACTTACTTTATTACAAAAAATATTAAATTGTTCTAAACTATTTTTAATTTTTTTACTCCAAAATAAATTATGCTTAACTGATTTAGTGATAAATTTACTATCCTTCAAAGATTCTATTGCACATAACTGAGCAATTTTATTTACATTAAAAGGTGGTTTAATCATATTTAGTGCATCAATTATTTTTCTATCACCATATCCCCAGCCAACTCTTAAAGAAGCAAGCCCGTATATTTTAGAAAAGGTTCTTAAAATAAAAACGTTTTTTTTATTTTTAAAAATATTTAATCCTGAAGAATAATTTTTATCTTTCATATATTCATCATATGCATCATCTACAACTAATAAAATTTTACTATTTAATTTTTTTCTTAAATTAATTAATTCTTTTTTTTCTAGATATGTGCCAGTTGGATTGTTTGGATTTGCTATAAAAACAATTTTAGTCTTTTTGTTAACTTTTTTAATTATGTTTTCAACTGAAACTCTAAAATTTTTTTCCTTTGAAAAAACTACTTTTGCTCCAACAATTGATGCGTATATCCTGTACATCAAAAAACTATATTCTGGTACGATCACTTCATCTCCAGATCTAAGAAAAAGTTGGCATATCATTTGAATTACCTCGTCTGAGCCTGAACCACAGATAATCTTGTTAAAATCACATTTAAATTTTAAAGAAATTAATTTTCTTAAATCTATTGCTTTACTGTCCGGATATTTAGAAATTTTATGATTTTTGCTTTGTAATATCTTTAGCACTTTGGGACTCATACCTAATGCCGATTCATTAGCAGATAATTTTATAACATTTTTTTTTCTTTTTAATATAGACCTTCCTGGCTTGTAAGCTTCTATATTTATTTTTCTAAAATTAAGCGAAGTCATAATTTTTAATATTTTGTATCTTTATAGATAAAAAATTACTTATTTACATAAAATATTTAATATTTTTATAAAATTGACATATGCAATTGTATCCTGTAAATAATTTATGCGCTGATTTAACTGAATTGCGAGCGCTATAAAAAAACCGCTAAATAAGTTTTTTTACCTCACAATTCACTGAAAAAAATATGAACGATATTGAGAAAGTAAAAAAATTAATTATTGATAAGCCATTGAAGCTTGATTGTGGGCAAACTATATCTAATTTTCCATTAGCATACGAAACTTATGGAAAACTTAATGATAAAAAAGATAATGCAGTTTTAGCATTTCATGCACTGACTGGAGACCAATTTGCTTCAGGTACAAATCCAATAACTAAAAAAGAAGGTTGGTGGAATTATCTTATAGGACCTGGTAAGGCAATAGATACAAAAAAATATTTTGTAATTTGTGCAAATGTAATTGGAGGATGTATGGGTTCATATGGTCCAAGTAACATTAATCCAAAAACTAATAAAAATTTTGGAACAGAATTTCCAGTCATAACAATAAATGACATGGTTAACGCTCAGTATCACTTATTAGAATTTTTTAAGATTAAAAAATTATTTTCAGTATTAGGTGGATCAATGGGTGGAATGCAAGTGCTACAATTTGTATCCAATTTTCCAGATAAATCTGAAACTGCAATACCTATAGCTTGTACGCATAGTCATTCTGCACAAAACATTGCCCTAAATGAACTTGGTAGACAATCAATTATGGCAGATCATAATTGGGAAAATGGATTTTATGAAGGCAATAATAAGTCTCCTGACAAAGGATTAGCGGTAGCTAGAATGGCAGCCCATATTACATACTTATCTAAAAAAGGTTTGCAAGAAAAATTTGGAAGAAAACTGCAAGAAAGAGATGATTTAAAATTTGGTTTCGATGCAGATTTTCAAATTGAAAGTTATCTAAGACATCAAGGTTCAGTTTTTGTAGATAGGTTTGATGCTAATAGTTATCTTTATATAACAAGAGCTATGGATTATTTTGATCTTTCAAAACAATTTGGTGGAAATCTCTCAAAAGCATTTGAAAAAACTAATACAAAATTTTTTATTATATCTTTTACTTCGGATTGGCTATATCCAACATCTGAAAATAGAGAGATAGTTATTGCATTAAATTCTATTGGAAAAAATGTTGGGTTTGCAGAAATAACATCTGATAAGGGTCATGACTCATTTCTATTAAATATTCCTGATTTTCTTAATACTATAAAAAATTTTTTAAACACATCATATTATAAACTGAATGAAAAAAGAATTTAATAAAATAGCAAACCTGGTTGAAAAAAAATCAAAAGTTCTAGACGTTGGTTGTGGAGATGGTGAATTAATGAAATATATTAATGAAAATATTACAAATGATATAAGAGGTTTGGAAATATTAAAAAGTAATGTTCAAAAATGTGTGGCTAAAGGATTAACGGTTATTGAGGGAGATGCTGAAAAAGATTTAAAGCAGTTTCCTAATTCATCATTCGATTATGTTATTTTAAGCCAAACACTTCAAGCTTTTCTAGATCCAGAAAATGTAATTAGTGAATTATTAAGGGTCGGTAAAAAGGCAATTGTTACAATACCAAATTTTGGTTATTGGAAAGTAAGAATACATCTACTTTTAAAAGGAACAATGCCAATAACGAAAGATTTACCAAACGAGTGGTACAACACTCCTAATCTGCATATGTGCACTATTAAAGATTTTGTGAATTATTGTAATAAAAAAAATATAAAAATTAATAGTAAAAATTTAAGTTATAAAAATTTATTTTCTCAATTAGGTATTTTTGTAATAGAAAAGTAAAATGAAAGTAGAAATTATAAAGTGTCTTAAAGATAATTTTTCATATCTTTTGATTAATGAAAAAAATCAAAATGCATGTGTTATAGACCCAAGCGAATCTGGGCCTATTATTGATTTTGTTGAAAAAAGAAATATTAATTTAAGATTTATTTTAAATACACATCATCATTATGATCATGTTGGTGGAAATATTAATTTAAAAAAACAATATGGATCAAAGATTGTTGGATTTAAAAGTGATAAAGATAGAATACCAGAAATAGATATACTTGTTGAAGATGGTCAAATTTGGACTAATGAGGATTTTGAATCAAAAATTATTCATATTCCAGGACATACATCGGGACATATATGTTTTTATTTTCAAAAAGAAAAAATTGCTTTTACTGGAGATACTTTGTTTTCACTTGGTTGTGGCAGAATATTTGAGGGTACATACGAGCAAATGTTTGAATCTTTAAATAAGTTAAAAAAGCTTCCTATTGAAACTAAAATCTATTGTGGTCATGAATACACACTTAAAAATTCAATATTCTGTAAAAAGTATGAAGAAGATAATAAAAATTTAAAAAAAAAAATTATTGAAATTGAGCATAAGTTAAAAAATAATTTACCTACAATTCCTTCAACAATTGAGGAAGAATTAGCGTGCAACATTTTTTTAAGAGCAAAAAATCTAGAAGACTTTTCAAAATTAAGAGATTTAAAGGATAATTTCTAATTTATTCAACTTGACTAAAAGAGGTCTGGAACTATATTGCCACTTATAAAAATTTAGGATTTACAATGTCATTTGCAGTAATACAAACAGGTGGAAAACAATATAAAGTTAAAGCTAGCGATATATTAAAAATCGAAAAAATTAAAAATAGCAAACCTGAAAGCAAAATTGAATTTAATGAAGTTCTTGCATACGGAGATGACAAAAATTTAGAAGTTGGTTCGCCGCTTGTTAAGGGTGCAAAAGTAGAAGCTGAACTAGTAAAAAATAGTAAAAATAGAACTATTTTAATATTTAAAAAAAGAAGAAGACAAAATTCAAGAAGGAAAAATGGACACAGACAACAATATTCTCTAATAAAGATAAAAAAAATTTTTGCGAAAGATGGTGCTATACTTTCTGAAGCAAAAAAAGTAGAAAAAAAAGAGACAAAAAAAATAAAAGAAGAAAAAAGTAAGATTTAATTATGGCAACAAAAAAAGCAGGTGGATCATCTCGAAACGGACGTGATAGTGCTGGTCGAAGACTTGGTGTAAAAAAATATGGTGGTCAATATGTTATACCAGGTAATATAATTGTTAGACAAAGAGGAACAAAAATTTTTCCTGGTGAGCACGTTGGTATGGGTAAAGATCATTCTATATTTGCAAAGGTTAAAGGCAAAGTAGAATTTAAAAAAACTAAATCTGATAGAACGTTTGTTTCTGTAAAACCCAATTAATAAATACAACTTAAAAAATCAAAAGGAGTTGTATTATGAAATTTTTAGATCAAGTCAAAATATTTATCAAAGCAGGTGATGGTGGTTCAGGATCACCAAGTTTTAGAAGAGAAAAATTTATTGAATTTGGAGGACCCGATGGTGGAGATGGGGGAAAAGGTGGTTCAATAATTTTAAAATCAGAAAGAAATTTAAATACTCTTATTGATTTTAGATATCAACAACATTTTAAATCAGAAAGAGGTGGCGATGGAAAAGGGAAAAATCAAACTGGTAGAGGTGGAAAAAATTTATATCTTAAGGTTCCAGTTGGCACACAAGTATTTGAAGAAGATAATAAAACTTTAATTTTTGATTTTAAAAAAGAGAGTGAAGAATTTGTTGTAGCAATTGGTGGTAGAGGAGGATTTGGTAATACTAGATTTAAATCTTCAACAAATAGAGCTCCAAAAAAATTTACCAAAGGAACCAAGGGAGAAGAATTTTGGATTTGGCTTCAATTAAAAACGATAGCAGACATTGGTATCATTGGTTTACCAAATGCAGGCAAATCTAGTTTGTTAGCAGCAATAACAAGTGCAACACCAAAAATTGCTAATTATAAATTTACCACACTAAATCCTAATCTTGGCGTTGCAATTTATGATGATAAAGAAATAACTCTAGCTGATATTCCGGGTATCATAGAAGGTGCACACGAGGGTATAGGGTTGGGTATAAAATTCCTTAAACATATTGAAAGATGCAAGTCTTTACTTCATTTAATTGATATAACAGAAGAGGATTTAAAAAAATCTTATAGTCAAGTTAGAAAAGAGCTTAAAAACTATAGTAAAGATATGTTAAAAAAAGATGAATTAGTTGTTTTGAACAAAACAGATCTTTTGGAAGACAAGGAAGTAAAAAAAATTAAAAATGATTTTTTAAAAAAACATAAAGTAAATCTGATAACACTTTCAACATTAGATAAAAAATCAATATCAAAAATTAAATCCAAATTAATTAAATATGTATCTTAAAAAATCTAAAACAATTGTAATAAAAATTGGATCTACAATTTTAATTGATGAAAAAAAAGTAATTAGAAAAAAATGGTTAGCAGAATTTGCAAAAGATATAAAAGACTTAATAGATCAAAATAAAAATATAATTCTAGTAAGTTCTGGTGCAATAGCTTTGGGTTGTAAAAAATTAAGTTTAAATAAAAAAAATTTAAAAATTGATAAAAGTCAGGCTGTAGCTTCTGTTGGTCAAATTGAGCTAATGAATCTTTTTAATAGGATATTTAGTTTAAAGAAAATTAATCTTTCACAAATTTTACTTACACTAGAAGACACCGAGCAGAGAAGAAGAGCAATAAATGCAAAAAGAACTTTTGAAAATTTATTTGAATTAGGTTTTGTTCCAGTTGTAAATGAAAATGATAGTATTGCTACGACTGAAATAAAATATGGAGATAATGATAGGTTGGCTTCTCGAGTAGCACAAATTTCTGGTGCTGATTGTTTAGTTTTGCTTTCAGATGTTGACGGTTTGTATACTCAAAATCCAAAATTATTTAAAAACTCAAAACTAATAAAAGAAATTAAAAATATAAATACTGATATAGAAAAGATCGCCACAAAAAGTATAAGTGAACATGGAACTGGAGGAATGAAAACTAAGATTGAAGCTGCAAAAATTTGTCAGCTATCTGGGTGTGTGATGGTTATAGCTAATGGTCTTTTGGAAAGACCCATTAAAAAGATTATAGAAAAAAATAAGTGTACTTGGTTTTTACCAAAGGTCTCAAAACTAGACGCTAGAAAAAAATGGATTATTAGTTCTGTGTCACCAAAAGGGGAATTGATAATTGATGATGGAGCTATTAATGCTCTTAAAAAAGGCAAGAGTCTATTGGCTGCGGGAATTAAAAAAGTTGAAGGAAAATTTAATAAAGGAGATCATATAAAAATATTAGATAAAAATTTTAAAGAATATGCCAGAGGTTTAAGTTCTTTTTCTTCTGAGGAAATTAATAAAATCCAAGGCCAGCATTCAAATAAAATTTATGAACTTTTGGGATACATTTCTAAATCGGAAGTAGTTCACAAAGATGATATGGTTGAAATATAAATGTCGAAAAAATTAATAAATATTGGAATAAAAGCAAAAAAAGCTTCTAAAATTAAAGTTGATAAAAATAATAAAAATAAAGTTTTAAAAAAATATTTGCAACTGATTAATAAAAATAAGAACAATATTGTTAGAGAAAATAATAAAGATATAGAGTTTGCAATCAGAAATAATCTTCCTGAAAACTTAATAAGTAGACTGACTTTAAATGATAAAAAACTTACAGAAATTAAAGCTTCAATTAGTAAAATTATAAAATTAAATGATCCAACAAATAAAGTGATTGATAAATGGAAAAGACCAAATGGATTAATTATTAAAAAAGTTTCAACTCCAATTGGTGTAATTGGTATTATTTATGAAAGCAGACCAAATGTTACATCTGATGTTGCAAGCTTATGTTTTAAATCAGGCAATGTTGTCATTCTTAGAGGTGGATCAGAAGCATATAATTCAAACAGAATCCTTGCAAATTTATTTCGAGAAGCTCTTAGAATAAACAATATTGATCAAAATTATGTTCAAATAATAAAAGACAAAAACAGAAAATCTGTGGACTACATGCTTTCAAAAATGAAAAATTTTATTGATGTTATAATTCCAAGAGGTGGAAAAAACTTAGTTAAAAAAGTACAAGACTTATCCTCAGTTCCAATAATTGGACACTTGGAAGGAATTTGCCATACTTATATTGATAAAGATGCAAATTTAAATATGGCAATTAACGTCGTTCACAATGCAAAACTGAGAAATACTAGCATATGTGGAGCTACTGAAACAATTTTGATGCACAAAAAAATTATAAAAGAATTTTGTAACCCAATATTAGAAAAATTAACAAATAATAATTGTAAAATATTTGCTGATAATATTATTAAAAAGAACTTTAATGGCAAATCTAAGTTAGCTAAAGAAAAAGATTGGTCAACAGAATATTTATCTGCCAAAGTATCAGTAAAGTCGGTTAATAATATTTTAGAAGCAATTAATCATATTAATAAATATGGAACAATGCATACAGATAGTATAATTACTAAAAACAAAAAAAATGCTAATCTTTTTTTAAAAAATATAAAAAGTTCAATAGCAATGCATAATACATCAACTCAATTTGCTGATGGAGGTGAATTTGGATTTGGTGGTGAAGTTGGTATTTCAACTAATACTATGCCGCCAAGAGGACCTGTGGGTTTAAATCAATTAATTTCATATAAATATGAAGTTCTAGGTAAAGGGCAAATAAGAAATTAAATTGAAAAATAATAAAAAGAAAAAAATAGGAATTCTTGGAGGATCTTTTGATCCAGCTCACAAAGGTCATCTTAAGATTTCTGTTGAAGCAAAAAAAAAATTTAGAATTAATAAAATAATTTGGGCGGTTACAAAAAAAAATCCTTTTAAATCAAAATGTCACTTTACACTTAAAAAAAGAATAGATCTTGCGAAAAAAATTTCCAAAAAAAATAAATTTATTTCAGTTAAATTTTTTGAAGATAAGATTCAATCAAACAAAACTATTGATTTAATAAATTATTTAAAAAAAAAAAATAGAACTGAAGAAATTTTTTTCTTAATGGGTGCAGATAATTTGATTTCTTTTCATAGATGGCATAAATGGAAAATAATTTCATCAAAATGTAATATTTTAGTTTTTGACAGAACAAATTATAAATCAAAATCATTAAAATCTGTGGCTTTTAAGAAGCTAAACAAAAAAAAATTAAAATTTGTAAAATTTAAAAAAATAAATATTTCATCTTCTAAATTGAGAAAAATTTGATAAAATTTGTTTAATTAATGGATAAAATAACGAATCTAAAAAAAATAATAATTAACACATTAGATTCAAATAAAGCCCTCGACATTGTGTCTATAGATCTCAAAAATAAATCCTCAATTGCAGATCATATGATTATTGCTAGTGGAACTTCATCAAGACATATTCAAGCACTATCTGAGCAAGTTTTAGAAAAATTTAAAAATAATGGTGTTAATAACTGCAAAATTGAAGGTAAAGATAGTAATGATTGGAAATTAATTGATGGAATAGATTTAATAGTTCATATATTTAATCCGGAAAAAAGAAAGTTTTATGAACTTGAAAAAATATGGTCTGAACTAATTCCTAAAGAAAAAATTATTATATGAAAAAAAAATCTATATTAATTTCTCTAACTATATTTTCGTTTATTTTTTCTAAAATATGCTTTGCAACGAATGATGAAAATATTTATGAAAAGATTGATTTGTTAGGAGAGGTACTAGAAAAAATAAATAAAGAATATGTCGAAGAAGTAAATCAAAGCGATACTATAGATGCTGCTATTAATGGAGTTTTACAATCATTAGATCCTTACTCTGCTTATATGTCTCCAGAAACTTTCCAAGAAATGGAAACTGAAACTAGCGGAAAGTTTGGTGGTTTAGGTATAGAAGTTGGAATGGAGTTTGGTGTTGTAAAAGTAATAACACCAATGGATGATTCTCCTGCTGAAAGAGAAGGCGTAAAAGCTGGTGACTATATTGTAAAAATAAATGAAATTCAGGTTCAAGGAAAAACTTTAAGTGAGGCTGTAGAATTAATGAGGGGTCCTGTTGGATCAAAACTAGAGATAACAGTTAGAAGAAAAGGAGTAAAAAAGGCATTAGTTTTTGAAATCACAAGAGAAATCATAGAAGTAAAATCAGTAAAATCAAAAATAATTAATAATGATGTTGGATATATAAGGCTTACAGCATTTAATGATAACAGTTCAAAACAAATAAAAAATAAAATAGAAAAATTTAAAAAAAAGAAGATTAACAAGTATGTGCTTGATTTAAGAAATAATCCAGGAGGATTGCTATCTCAAGCTGTTAAAATATCTGATTTTTTTTTAGATGATGGTGAAATTGTATCTACCAAAAGTAGAAAGTCTTTTGAAAATAAAAAATATTTTGCAAGAAAAGGAGATATAATCAATGGAGAAACTTTATTAGTTTTAATTAATTATGGATCTGCCTCAGCATCAGAAATTGTTGCAGGTGCTCTTAAAGATCATAAAAGAGCAATTTTAATTGGAGAAAATTCTTATGGTAAAGGATCAGTTCAATCAATCATACCATTGAAAAATAAAGGCGCTATAAGATTAACAATTTCAAAATATTATCTACCATCAGGAAAATCAATTTCTGGGACTGGCATAACGCCAGATATAGAAGTTAGCGAAAGTTCAGATGAATTTAGAATTGGAACTGAAACTGATAATCAGCTTGATTTTGCCATTAAATTACTTAATGGCTAAGAAATAAATGATAAGAAATTTTTCTAAATTACCCTTAAGAAAAGGAGTGGGAATTGTTTTATTAAACAATAAAAATAAGGTTTTTGTTGCAAAAAGAATTGATAATCCAAAAAATTTTTGGCAAATGCCTCAAGGAGGTATTGATAAGGGTGAGAATTATTACGAAGCAGCATTAAGAGAACTAAAAGAAGAAACCAGCATTGTGAGTGTAAAACTTATTCAAGAAATTGAAGAAAAATTAACTTATATTTTGCCTGATAATTTAATAGGAATTATTTGGAGAGGTAGGTTCAAAGGTCAAACACAAAAATGGTTTGTTATGAGATTTATTGGAAAAGAATCTGAAATAAATATAAACACAAAAAATCCTGAATTCTTAGATTGGAAATGGATTGATTTAGAAGATTTAACAAAAATAGCTGTAAATTTTAAACTTAATGTTTACAAAAGCCTCAAGAAAGAAATTTTCAAAATCTTAAATTAATTTAAATTCAAATTCTTTAAAACTTCAATTTTTTGATCAACTAAATATCTTTTTTGATCATCTATATTTTCACCACTAGCTTCTTTTTCGGCTTCTTTAATTATTTGATCTATTTTATTTCTATCCAGTTCGGAAATATTATAAATTGAGCTAGTTAAAATTGATAAACTATTATCTTTAAACTCTACTATTCCATCTTCTACAAAATATTTATTTTCCTCTGATTTTGAATAAACTTTTATTATTCCTGGCTTTAAAAAAGAAATAATTGAAATATGATCTTTTAAAATACCCATTTCTCCTTCAAAAGCAGGTACTACGACCTCTGTAGCATTTTCTTTGCTCAGAAAAGATTTTTCAGGATTTACTATTTCAACTTTAAATTCTTCACTCATTAAGCAACATCTTTTGCCATCTTCTCAGCTTTTTCAATCGCTTCTTCAATTGTACCAACCATATAGAAAGCAGCTTCTGGTAAATGATCATATTCACCATTACAAATCGCATCGAAGCCTTTAATAGTAGACTCTAAATCAACTAATTTTCCTGGAGATCCTGTAAAAACTTCAGCCACAAAAAATGGTTGTGATAAAAATCTTTGGATTTTTCTCGCTCTTGCAACAATTAATTTATCTTCTTCTGATAACTCGTCCATGCCCAAAATTGCTATGATATCTTGTAAAGATTTATATGTTTGAAGAATTTTTTGAACTTCTCTTGCTACTCTATAATGTTCATCTCCAACAATTCTAGGGTCTAGAATTCTAGAAGTTGAATCTAAGGGATCAACCGCTGGATAAATTCCAAGTTCTGCAATTTGCCTTGACAATACAGTTGTTGCATCTAGGTGAGCAAACGATGTTGCGGGTGCCGGGTCAGTCAAATCATCAGCAGGTACATATATTGCTTGCACTGATGTAATAGATCCTTTGTTAGTTGTAGTAATTCTTTCTTGTAAATTTCCCATGTCAGTAGCTAAAGTCGGTTGATATCCAACAGCTGACGGAATTCTACCTAATAAAGCTGATACTTCAGATCCTGCTTGTGTGAATCTAAAAATATTATCTACGAAAAAAAGTACATCTTGTCCCTCTTGATCTCTAAAATATTCTGCTACTGTTAGTCCTGTAAGAGCAACTCTAGACCTTGCTCCAGGAGGCTCATTCATCTGACCATAAACTAATGCAGCTTTTGATCCAGGACCCTCAGGTTTAATTACACCTGACTCTATCATTTCATGATAAAGATCGTTTCCTTCTCTAGTTCTTTCTCCAACTCCTGCAAAAACAGAAAATCCACCATGCGCTTTTGCAATATTGTTAATTAACTCCATAATAATTACTGTTTTTCCAACTCCTGCTCCACCAAATAGACCAATTTTACCTCCTTTTGCATAAGGCGCTAACAAATCTACTACTTTAATTCCTGTCACTAAAATTTCTGTTTCTGTTGATTGGTCATTAAATTCTGGTGCTGCTCTATGTATAGGCCAATTTTCTTTAGTTTTTACTTCACCTTTTTCATCAATTGGTTCACCTATAACATTAACAATTCTTCCTAGTGTTTCGGGCCCTACTGGAACTTTTATTGGAGAACCTGTATCTATAACTTCATCTCCTCTTTTTAATCCTTCAGTAGCATCCATAGCTATTGTTCTCACACTAGACTCTCCTAAATGCTGTGCCACTTCTAAGACAAGTCTATTGCCAGAATTATTGCACTCTAATGCAGTCAAAATCTCGGGTAAATCTCCATCAAATTTAACATCTACTACTGCTCCAATAACTTGTGTAATTTTTCCTTTTTTCATAATTATAAACTTTCTGCTCCTGATATTATTTCGATTAGTTCTTTGGTGATTGCAGCTTGGCGACTTCTATTATACTGAATTGTAAGCTTATCAACCATTTCTCCTGCATTTCTAGTTGCATTATCCATAGCGCTCATTCTTGAACCTTGTTCACTCGCTGAATTCTCCAACATTGCTTTAAAAATCTGTGTAGAAATATTTTTAGGTAATAAATTACTTAAAATTTCATCTTCCTCTGGTTCAAACTCATAACTGTTATTAGAGCTAGTTTCTTTTTCTTCATTAGATTTTAAAGGAATAATTTGTTGTTCTTGTGGTATTTGAGTAATAACATTTTTAAATTGATTATAAAAAATTGCACATACATCAAATTCTTTTTTTTCAAATCTATCAATTATAATTTTTCCTACTTTATCTGCATCAAAATAGTTAATATTCTTAGAATCTTTAAATGAAATTTTTTCAATTATATTTTCTTTGTAATGTCTTTTTAATTGATCATAACCTTTTGATCCGACAGTTATAATTTTTAATATTTTGTTCTCTTTTAATATTTTTTGAAAATAATTTTTTGCTTTTTTAATAATATTTGTATTAAAACCTCCACATAAACCTCTATCAGATGTCATAACAACACATAAATGAGTTTTTTCCTCTCCAGTTCCGGTAAGAAGTTTTGGTGCATTTTCTTTGTCTGATATTCCACTAGATAGATTAAGAATAATATTATTCATTTTTTCAGAATAAGGTCTTCCTTTTTCAGCATTTTCTTGGGCTCTTCTTAATTTTGCTGCCGCAACCATTTTCATAGCCTTAGTAATTTTCTGTGTAGATTTAACACTAGAAATTCTTTTTTTTAGATCATCTAAACTAGCCATATTTTTATGAGTTAAAGTTTTGTTTTAATTCTTTAATAGTTTCTACCAATAAATTTTCAGTATCTTCTTCTAATTTTCCTGATTTAGAAATCGCTTCCAAAATTTCTGGTTTTTCAGATTTACATTTATCAATAATTTTTCTTTCAAATGAAGATATATCTTTAAGTTCTAAATCATCTAAATATCCTTTAACACCACAAAAAACTGATATTACTTGTTCCGCAACCGTCATTGGTGAATATTGTTTTTGTTTCAAAAGCTCTGTTAACTTTGAACCTCTATTTAATAATTTTTGAGTTGAGGCATCTAAATCTGACCCAAATTGAGCAAATGCAGCCATTTCTCTATATTGTGCCAATTCTAATTTCATTGAACCAGAAACTTTTTTCATTGCTTTTGTTTGCGCTGAAGATCCAACTCTAGATACAGATAAACCAACGTTAATTGCTGGTCTAATGCCCTGATTAAACAAATTTGTTTCAAGAAATATTTGTCCATCTGTAATTGAAATTACATTGGTTGGAATAAAAGCAGATACATCACCACCTTGTGTTTCAATAATTGGGAGCGCTGTTAAAGATCCTCCTCCATGTTCATCGCTAAGTTTGGCTGCTCTTTCTAGAAGTCTACTATGTAAATAAAAAACATCTCCTGGATAAGCTTCCCTTCCAGGCGGTCTTCTTAACAATAATGACATTTGCCTATATGCAACTGCTTGCTTAGATAAATCATCATAAATAATTAAAGCATGCATTCCGTTGTCTCTAAAATATTCTCCCATAGCACACCCAGTATATGGAGCTAAAAATTGAAGTGGTGCTGCATCTGATGCTGTTGCAGCAACTATAGTAGTATATTCCATAGCTCCCGCCTCTTCCAAAGATTTTTCTATTTGTCTTACAGTTGATCTTTTTTGACCAATTGCCACATAAATACAATATAATTTTTGTTTTTCATCATTAGACTCATTTATTTTTTTCTGATTAATTATAGTATCAATTGCAACTGCAGTTTTTCCTGTTTGTCTATCACCTATAATTAATTCTCTTTGACCTCTCCCAATTGGAACTAAACTATCAACTGATTTAAGTCCTGATTGCATTGGTTCATTTACAGATTGTCTTGGAATTATACCTGGTGCCTTAACTTCAACTCTGCTTCTTTTAATACCTTTATCTAGTGCTCCTTTGCCATCTATTGGATTTCCTAATCCATCAACTACTCTTCCTAATAATTCTTTTCCCACAGGTGTATCAACAATTGCTCCTGTTCTTTTTACTGTATCACCTTCTTTTACTGCTCTATCATCTCCAAAAATTACAACACCAACATTGTCACTTTCTAAGTTTAAGGCCATACCTTTTGATCCATCAGAAAATTCTACCATCTCTCCTGCTTGAACATTATCTAAACCATATATTCTCGCGATACCATCGCCAACAGATAGAACCTGCCCAACTTCAGTTACTTCTGCCTTATCTCCAAATTTTTTTATCTGCTC
>CACFLX010000008.1 GCA_902567235.1 uncultured Pelagibacteraceae bacterium | reverse complement strand
GAAGCATTTGTAAAAATTTTAAAATGGATAGGAGAGGATCCTTCAAGAGAAGGACTATTAGAAACACCTAAAAGAGTTACAAAAGCTTTTAGAGAATATTTTAAGGGATATAAAGAAGATCCTAAAGAAATTTTGAGAAAAACTTTTGGAGATGTTGATGGTTATGATGATATGGTAGTGCAAAAAAATATTTCTGTACAAAGTCATTGTGAACATCATATGGCACCAATTATAGGTGTAGCTCATGTGGCTTATATTCCAAAAGATAGAGTTGTTGGTTTAAGTAAATTAGCAAGAGTAGTTGAGGTGTTTTCTAAAAGACTTCAAACCCAAGAAAGACTTACAATGCAAATTGCAAAAACAATAATGGAATCATTAGATGCCAAAGGTGTTGCTGTAAGTATAGATTCAACTCACCAGTGTATGACTATGAGAGGAATTAAAAAAGAACAAGCAACAACAGTTACAAATTATTATTTAGGTAAATTCAAAGACGATTTAAGCTATCAGAATAGATACTTGAGATTTATAGCAAAATAAAGTTTATATTAACTTATGTCAGAAAGTTTCAAAGCCTTGGTTCTCAACCAAGAGGGAGAAAATTTTAATAGAGAAATAAAATCTATTGATAAAACTTTTTTAAAACATGGAGATGTTTTAGTTAAAGTTGACTATTCAGGTTTAAATTTCAAAGATGCTTTAATATTAAAAAATGGAGCAAGATTAGTAAAAGAGTTTCCTCATATACCGGGAATAGATTTTTCAGGCACTGTTGAAGAAAGTCAAAATGATAAATTCAAAGCTGGCGATGAAATAATATTGACTGGATGGAGAGTCGGAGAAATTTTTTATGGTGGTTATTCTCAATATGCTAAAGTTAATGGAGATTTTTTAGTAAAAAAACCTAAAAGTCTAACATCAAAACAGACAATGATTTTAGGTACTGCTGGACTTACAGCTTTATCATGCGCTTTCACAACAAAAACTGCAAGAGAAGAACTTTTGCTTGGAGAAAAAGTTGAAAATGTAATTGTTACCGGGGCATCAGGTGGTGTTGGAAGTATAGCGGTTATGATTTTAAACAAACTAGGATGTAATGTAACTGCCGTTACCGGAAAAGAAAGTAATAAAGAATATTTAAAATCTATAGGCGCAAAAAATATAGTAAATACTAGTGAATTAATGAAGGATTCAAGACCTTTAGATAAAGGCTTGTGGGACGGCGCTGTTGATACTGTAGGAGGACAAGTACTAGCAAATGTATTAGCTCAAACAAAAGAAACTGGAATTGTTGCAGCATGTGGAAATGCAGCAGATATAAAATTAAATACTACTGTAATGCCTTTTATTATAAGAGGAGTTAAGCTTTGGGGAATAAACTCAGTGAATACATCTACAAAAAGAAGAGAATTTTTATGGAATGAGTCAGCCAAATTAATTAATTTTGATTTACTAAGTCAATCAATTAAAGAAATTAGTTTAGAAGGTCTTCTAGATATTTATCCAAAGATGCTTAAAGGCGAAACATCTGGCAGATACATCGTTGATTTAAATAAATAATGGATTGGGATAAATTAAAAATATTTCATGCTGTTGCAGAAGCTGGGAGTTTTACAAGTGCAACTGTTACCCTTAATTTAAGTCAATCTGCAATTAGCAGACAAATACAATCTTTAGAAGATGATCTTAAGGTAAAGTTATTCGAAAGACATGCAAGAGGATTAACTTTAACTGAGAATGGTGAGTATGTTTATAAAACAGCACATGAAGTTATTAGTAAACTTAAAGAGGTAGAAACCTCATTAGGTGATCAAAAAATCAAACCCTCTGGAAAAATTACAATAACTACTGTTAGAAGCTTTGGAACACACTGGCTTACTCCAAGAATCCAAGAATTTATGCAATTAAACCCTGAAATAGAGGTTGAATTAATATTTGATGATAAAGAACTAGATTTAAGTACTAGGCAGGCAGATATAGGTATTTTTATGAGAAGGCCTAAGCAATTAAATTATATTCAAAGAAAGTTAATTGATATTAACTATCATATTTATGGATCCAACAAATATTTAGAAAAATATGGAATGCCAAAGACATTAAATGATTTAAGTAAACATAAATTCATATCTTTCGGTAAAGGAGCACCTTCACCAGTTTACAATCCAGATTGGGCCTTAAAAGTAGGCATGAAAGATAATGGCAAAAGGAAGCCTATTATGAAAGTGAATAGTGTTATGGGGCTTCTTTTGGCTGTTGAAAGTGGAGTGGGATTAGCAGCCTTACCTGATTATTTAGTATTTCAATCAAGAAATCTAATTAAAGTATTACCTAAAATTGAAGGTCCAATCACAGAAGCACATTTTGTATACCCCCAATCAATGAAAAATGTAGCTAGAGTTCAAGCATTTAAAAACTTCCTTTATAGTAAAATTTCCGAGTGGAAGTTCTAATACAACCTGCGACAATCAGTGCGATTGATAACTATTCTCATTGATAATAGTTCTCATTTTCAATAATATATAAATAAAAGTGCGGAGAAAAGGGTAGATATGAAAAAAATATCAATTTTAAGTTTAATTCTTTCATTTTTTATATCCACTTTTGCAATAGCAAATGAGGTAAATATTTTCAATGCAAGACATTATAAAGCTGATGCAGAACTTTACGATAAGTTTACAGCAGCTACTGGAATTAAGGTAAATTTAATTAACGGCAAATCAGGAGCTTTAGAAAAAAGAATGATTGAAGAAGGTTCTGATTCTGCAGCGGACCTTTATATTACTGCTGACGCTGGAAGATGTGGAGCATTTCAAGCAAAAGGTATGACGCAAAGTGGATTAACTTCATCGACAATTAAATCATCTGTTCCAAAAAATTTTAGAACATCACACTGGGTTGGGGTAGCTAAAAGAGCAAGAATAATTTACTACTCACCAGAAAGAGTTAGTGGTGCTGAATTATCAGGAATGTCATATGAGGGTCTAGCTGATCCAAAATGGAAAGGTAGATTAGTAATTAGAAAGTCAAGCAACATATACAATAAATCTCTTGTAGCTTCATTAATTGAAAATAATGGAAAAAAAGCTACTGCTGAATGGGCAAAGGGAGTTGTTGCAAATATGGCAAGACCTTCTGAAGGAAATGACAGAGCTCAAATTATGGCTGTAGCCGCTGGAGAAGCTGATATAGCTGTAGCTAACACTTATTATTTAGCTCTTATGCTATCAGGTAACAAAGGTGCAGAACAACAAGAAGCTGCTAAAAAAGTTAAAGCATTTTTTCCAAATCAAGACGGTAGAGGAACACATATGAATATTAGTTGTGCTGCTCTAGTTAAAGGTGCTCCAAACAAAGCGAATGCTATTGCTCTTGTTGACTATTTATTATCACCTGCAGCTCAAGAGCACTTTACTAATAATACTTTTGAGTTTCCAATGATTGCTGGTGTTTCACCAAGTCCATTAGTAGTAAACAATTTAGGATTAGATTTTAAACAAGATCTAAAAACAAAAGTTTCTAGTTATGGAAAAAATCAAGCTGCTGCTTTAGAAGTAATGACAGCTGCTGGATGGAAGTAAATGGAAGAAAAAAAATTTATTTCTGATTTCGATTATAATAACTCAGCCGAGGCATGTCCTGCATGTTCTGAGGAGTGTAAAAAAATTGAGAAAAGAATAAATAAAAGAAACTTATCAGAAATTAATAACCAGGAGGTTCCGCACATCTTAAAGTTATTTAATTTTTAATAATTTCTTGAATTAGTGTCCATGTATTTGGGTCTCATTGCAAAGCCTCCTTTCACGTGGACACTAAAATTTTTATTAGGAAATTACTTTTCTTTTATAAGGCGGATTATAATATGAAATTTAATTTTTGGTATTTAAGCTCCTTGAGCATTTCACTGATTGTTGCAATCCCAATATTAACTGTTTTTACAAGTTTTTTCCAAGATACAACGAATTATTTTGAAATTCTCAAAGAAACATTTTTTTTCGAATATATATTTAACTCTTTAATTCTTTTGATTGGAGTTCTATTTTTAACATTTATTTTAGGAGTAGGATCAGCATATGTAGTTTCTTTTTACCAGTTTCCTGGTGCTAATTTTTTTAAATGGGCTTTGATACTTTCCTTTGCTGTTCCTCCTTATATATATGCTTATTCTTTATTTGCTTTTTTTGAAAATTATGGAACTGCTTTTACAATTTTAAAATATTTGTTTGGTGATGGGGAATATAACAAATATATACCAAAATTTAGTGGCATGTACGGGTTGATATTATCAATCTCTTTTTCGCTTTATGCATATGTGTATATACTTGCTAGATCATCATTTTTATACCAATCACAAAATCTAATAGAATTAGGCAAAAATCTTGGTTTTTCAAAATTTAAATCATTTCATTCAATAATATTACCTGCTGCACGTCCCGCTATTGTTGCTGGTTTATCATTGGTAGCAATGGAAACATTAGCTGAGTTCGGAGCAGTAGATTTTTTTTCTGTAAACACTTTAACGACTGGTATTTATAATGCCTGGATAACTTTTGACGACTTGGCATTTGCAAACAGAATATCTTTTTTTCTATTATTATTTATCTTTATATTATTTTTAACAGAAAATTTATCCAGAAAAAAAGCTAGATACCATATGGAAGTAAAAGGTGGATTTAAGAAAAAAGAAAAAATTAAACTTAATGGAGCAAAATCCTTTTTTGCATTTATTTTTTGTTTCACTTTATTTTTTTTAAGTTTTTTATTTCCATTGAGCCAAATGTTATATTGGACAATTAAATTCCCTGAAAATTTAGCTGGGTTCCAAATAATTGATCTTTTATTAAATACTTTATATTTAGTTTCCTTATCAAGTTTAGTTTTATTATTTTTCGCCTTAATATCTAATTATGGAAATAGAGTTTCAAATAAAAAAATTTTAAATACATTATCTACTTTTTCAATTTCTGGTTATGCTATACCAGGAGTAATTCTCGCCATTGCATTTATAACTTTTGTTGCATGGTTTGATGAAAATTTGATTAAAGCATTAGGATTTTTATCAATAAAAAAAATATTTATTGGTTCCATTTTAGGATTAGTAATAGTTTATTTTGTAAGATTTTATTCATTGGCTTTTAATGGAATAAAATCTGGATATGAAAAAATGAATATCGCTGTTGACGAAAGCGCCTATCTTCTTGGATATTCTAAAACAAAAACTTTTTTAAATATTCATATTCCTTATTTAAGAAATTCACTTCTATTTGTTATCATATTAATTTCATTAGAAATAATAAGGGAATTGCCAATTACATTAATTTTGAGACCTTTTAATTTTGAGACATTCGCAACTACAGCATATATTTCTGCTTCAGAGGATTTATTGGAAGCTGCTGCCGTTCCGTCGTTATGTTTGATAATTATTGCAAGTTTCTTTATTTTACTTACTTCTAAATATATTTTAAGAGATAGTTATGAATAAAAATTTTTTAGAAATTAAAAATGTTAGTTTTAGAGCTGGTGGAAAAACTAAAGTAAAAAATGTTTCTTTTAATATTGAAAACAAAGGAGACATAATTTGTCTATTAGGACCATCTGGTGTTGGTAAAACTACTATCCTTAGAACAATCGCTGGATTAGAAAAAATTAAATCTGGATCTATTAAACTCAAAGATAAAATTTTATCTTCTTCAAAAGATCATATTGAACCAGAAAATCGAAATATATCTCTATCATTTCAAGAAAATAGCTTATTTCCTCATTACACTGTTGAAAAAAATATACAACTAGGAGCTAAAGCAAAAAAGCTAAATGGAAAAAAGAAAATTAGCCCAAAAAAAATAATTAAATTATTAAATATAGAAAAAATATTAAATAAATTTCCTCACCAAATAAGTTCAGGAGAGGCACAAAGAGCAGCTCTCGCTAGATCATTAGTTACACAACCTGATCTATTGCTGTTAGATGAGCCATTATCTAATGTTGATCAAAGTTTTAAAGAAGAAATACAAGTTCAACTAAAAAAGCTCTTACACGATTTAAAAATAACTACCATTATAGTTACTCATGACTCTTACGAAGCTTTTTATTTAGGATCAAAATGTGGGGTAATTTTAAATGATCAACTAAAACAATATGATGATCCTTATAATGTTTATCATTTTCCAAATTCAGTAGAAGTCGTAAATTTTTTGAATAGAGGAATATTAATTCCCGCAAAAGTAACTGGAGAAAATAGTTTAGAAAATGAAGATCTAGGCACTATAAAAGGTAATTTCATTAAACATTATCCAAAAGGCTCAGATGTAAAATTATTATTACAGCCAGAAGACCTGGAACATGATGATAAAAGTAATTTAAAGTTGGAGGTTGTTGATAGAAAGTTTAGGGGAACAAATTTTATATATACTCTTAAAACAACAACAAATCACTTAATTCCAGTTTTAGTTCATTCTCATCATATTCATCAACATCAAGTTGATGAAAAATTTGGAATTAAAAGACCAATTTACATTGATCATATAGTTTGTTTTTAATAAAACAAAAATAAATGCTCTCAAAAAAACAATTATTCACTAGAGGAATGTTGGATGTTGCACCACATATGCTCTCTGTTATTCCATTTGGAATTATTTGTGGAGCAATTGGCATTGAACTTGGGTTTAATCCATATTTAGTCTACGGAATGTCCATCATCATATTCGGTGGAGCTTCACAAATTGTTTTTTTACAATTAATATCAGGTGGTGCTTCTAGTTTGATTGCCGCCACATCTGTTGGTGTTATTAATTCTAGACATTTGTTATATGGAGCAGTTTTATCAGAATATTTAGAAAAATTATCTTTTATTAAAAAGTTATTAATTTCTTACTTAGTTGTAGATCAAGGTTTTGCTGAATCTAATAAATTTTTTAAGAAAAATAAATCAGAACAATACTTGCATTATCATTTAATTGGCACTGGTAGTACACTCTGGGTTTGTTGGCAAATTTCAACATTAGCAGGAATTATATTAGGTTCATTCGTACCCGAAGAATTAGGTTTAAAATTTGCAATACCTCTTACTTTTATAGCTATTATTGTCCAAGACTTAAAAAAAATTGATCATGTAATTGTTATGCTTGTATGTGGTATAAGCTCTTTATTATTTTTTGATGCTCCATTTAAATCTTATATAATTATTTCACCTATTGTTGCTTTGTTTGCTGCTGCATTATTATTGAGGTTTAAAAAGTGACCTGGTTATCAATTATAATTGCGGGGATATTGACTTATTTCACAAGAATGACCATGATTGCTTTAGTTAGCAGAGATATGCTAGGAGATAGAATTAAAGCCGTATTAGCCTATGTCCCATCCGCAGTATTTCCCGCAATAATATTTCCAGCAATTTTTATTAATGATTATGGGACGTTTATAGAAATGAATGATCCCAAAATATTTGGAGCTATAGTTGCGATTGTTGTAGGTTATTTCTCAAAAAATGTTATTGCAACTATTTTATCAGGATTAATTTCTTATTGGATAATTCTATTTTTTTAAATATAATTAATTTTTATTAAAAAAGGGGTGTCGAAAGACTGAGATCAAACCCTATGAACCTGTCCGGTAATTCAGAAAGGGAAAATGATATCGATAAATATTTTAAGTCAAACATCTGCAATTTTATTAACCCTTGCATTAAGTATTATATTTTTAGTAAGTGGAATTTATTATTCAAAGAAGTACAAAGGATTAAATAATTACTTAATTGCAAACAGAAATATTGGAATATTTCCTTTAACTGCTAGCTTTGTTTCATCAGCACTTGGTGCCTGGATTTTATTTGGACCCGCTTCTGCTGCTACATGGGGTGGTATAGGTGCAGTAATTGGTTATGCTCTTGGAACAGCCTTTCCATTGCTTATTTTAATTACATTAGGTTCAAAATTTAGAAACTTATTTCCAAAAGCAAAAACTTTAATCGAAGTGATAAGGTTAAAATTTGGTAAACAATTATTTAAACTAGTCTTATTTCTTACTATTTTTTATATGGCAATTTTTTTAATTGCTGAAGTTACCGCTGTATCAATATTGGTTAATTATATATCTGGAGTAAGTTTATGGGTTACTGCATTAATAGTTGTAACTTCCTCATTAGTTTATACTTTATATGGTGGATTAAGAGCCTCAATATTTACTGATAGTATTCAATTTATTGTATTCATAATATTGCTGTTGATTGCAGTAATTTTTTTAGTATCTTTTAATTCTACTCAATTTAATTTTGAATTTATAAAGTTAAATAAACCAAATTTACTTAGCGTTAATTATTTCCCAAATTTTACTGCGGGATTAACTTTTTTTATAGCTGTTGCAGCAACAAATCTTTTTCATCAAGGAAATTGGCAAAGAGTTTATGCAGCAAAAAATAACATTATATTAAAGAAAAGTTTACTAATTTCATTCTTTTTAATTATACCCGTAGTTTTTTTTATGGGCTTTAGTGGTTTAGTAGCTGCTTCAATTGACTCAAATGTTATTCCTGATCTTGCTTTTTTTTCTTTGTTATTTAAGGAACAAATGACTTTGCTGTCAGTGATAGTTATAGTTCTAGGAATATCATTAACTATAAGTAGCATCGATACTCTTATTAACGCAATTTCAAGTTTAATCATTGTTGATGTGAATAAAATAATTAATTTTAAAGGAAATTATTTTAAACTTTCTAATTATTTAATTACTTTACTTTCAATTATTGTTTTTGTAGTTGCATCTAAAGGTTTGAGTATTTTGTATCTTTTTTTGTTAGCAGATCTTTTTTGTTGTTCTGCTGTATTAACTGTGTTTTATAGTTTTTTTACTAAATCAATCAATGAGAAAAATGCATATATCTCAATTATAATTGGAACAGCTATGGGTTTATTGTTTTTTCCAAGTCCTGATTTTTCAAAATCTATTTTAGTTGGTATTTTATTTCCTATTGATTTTTTTCCTAACTTTATCTCGCAATCATTGTTGTTTTTATCATTTTTAATAGCAACACTTGTTCCAGTTTTTACTTGGAAAATTAAATAATATTAAATATATTAGGTAAAATGCTTAATTTTATAATCCCATTTATAGTTTTAATTCTAGTAGTCGTATTTATTCATGAATATGGTCATTACTATTTTGCAAAGAAATATGGTGTGGGCGTTACTGATTTTTCTATCGGATTTGGCAAGGAAATATTTGGTTGGAATGATAAATCTGGAACAAGATGGAAAATATGCTGGATACCTCTAGGTGGATATGTAAAATTCTTTGGAGATAGAAATGTTTTTAGTCAAGCAGATCAGGAAAAAATTATAAATAAATACTCAGTCGAAGATCAAAAAAAATTATTTGTATTAAAGCCCCTATATCAAAGAGCTATAATTGTAGCAGCTGGTCCTTTTGCTAATTTTTTATTGGCAATAATAATTTTTTTATCAATTTATATGTTTATTGGTAAAGATTTCACGCCAGCAATGATAAATGAAGTTCAAGATGAAAGCCCTGCACAAATTGCAGGACTTAAAAAAAATGATTTAATTTTAGAAATTGATGGAAATAAAGTTAAAAGTATTTTGGATGTTTCAAAATTAATTACAATGTCTACTTCTGAATTTATAGATTTTAAAGTTGAAAGATTTGAAAATGAATTAATACTAAAAGTAAAACCTAATATTGTTGATGCCGAAGACAATATGGGAAATAATGTTAAAAAAAGGATTGTTGGAATTAAACTAAGCCCATTTAATAATGAAATTAATCATGTTAAATTGGGTCCCGCAAAAGCCTTATATTATTCAATAAATGAGGTTTACTTTGTATGTATTTCTTCATTAAAATACTTGGGCTCTATAATTGTTGGATCTGGAGATAGCTCACAATTAGGAGGGCCGATTAGAATTGCGAAGATTACTGGACAGGTAGCAGAAATCGGATTTATCCCTTTTTTAAGTATTATGGCTTATATTTCTATAAGCCTAGGTTTAATTAATTTATTTCCAATACCCCTTTTAGATGGAGGTCATTTAATGTTTTATGGATTTGAAAAAATTCTAGGAAGGCCTTTAAGTCAAAAAACTCAAGAAGGCTTTTTTCGAATCGGAATGTTTTTATTGTTGTTTTTAATGTTTTTTGCAACATTCAACGACCTTAAAGATTTAGGCTTATTTTAAGCCATTTTTTTATCTAAAAAAAATCAATAAAATCAATACTTTTAGAGCACAATATATTGTGGGTATAAAAAAAACATATACTAAAAAAAAGCTTGAAAAATAAAGGATTATGTTAATTATAATAATAACCTAATAACCGGAGCTAAAAAATGAACAAAAAACAATTAGTCGCTAAATTGGCTGGTTCTTTAAACCAAAGCAAAGCTGATGCTGAGCGTACTTTTGATACAATTACCAACACAATTCTAGATGCATTGAAAAATGACGATTCTGTAAAAATTGCTGGTTTTGGTACATATAAAGTGGCTAAAAGAAAAGCTCGAATTGGACGTAATCCTAGAACTGGAGAACAAATTCAAATCGCTGCTTCTCAAAAAGTAAAATTTTTACCTGCTAAAGCACTTAAAGAAGTATTCAATAAGTAATTAAAGTTTTAACAGCCTTGTTACAAAAATGTAATAAGGCTGTTACTATATGCAAGATCTGCATACCTATTTTTCCATATCAACGTTAGTTTTTTTAATTTTTTAAAAATATAAGGGTTTCCTTAACAGAAGGAGACAAATGTCAAAATTATATAAAAAATTAATTGGTCCCTTAATAAGTTTGCTTTTCTTATTAAATATGACCAGTGTAGGTTACGCAGAGACGACAGTTTCTGCAGAAGTAGGTTTTATTTTTAATACCTTTCTTTTTTTAGTCTGTGGTTTTTTAGTTATGTTTATGGCCGCAGGCTTTGCTATGCTTGAAGCAGGAAGCGTAACATCAAAAAGTGTATCTGTAATTTGTGCAAAAAATATAGGATTATTTTCAATAGCTGGAATTATGTTCTGGATGTTTGGATATAACTTAGCTTATGGAATTCCAGAGGGTGGTTATATTGGAAACTTTATTCCATGGTCAGATGCAAGTAAAATAGATACTGGATATTCTGACGGTTCAGATTGGTATTTCCAAATGGTATTCTGTGCAACAACAGTTTCAATCGTATCAGGAACATTGGCAGAAAGAATTAAATTATGGCCGTTCTTCCTGTTTGCAGCAATTTTATCAGGAATTATATATCCAATTGTAATGGGTTGGCAGTGGGGCGGTGGCTGGTTAGCTGCTGCAGGGTTCTCAGATTTTGCTGGATCTACACTTGTTCACTCAACTGGTGGTGCAGCAGCATTAGCAGGAGCAATTATTTTAGGACCTAGATTAGGAAGATTTACAAAATCAGGTTCTCCAGCTCCATTAAAGCCTTTTGCAGCTTCATCAATTCCATTAGTAACTATAGGTATATTTATTTTATGGTTGGGTTGGTTTGGTTTTAATGGTGGTTCGCAACTTGCAATGGGAACAGCTGTTGATGCAATTGCAGTATCAACGATATTTATGAATACATTCTTAGCTGGAGCGGGTGGAGTAATGGCTGCTGCTTTTACAACTAGATTAGGATTTGGTAAAACTGATGTTATCCAAATGCTTAATGGATGTATTGGTGGATTAGTAGCTATAACAGCTGAACCTTTAATGCCATCACCGATTGCAGCAATATTAATCGGTGCTGTTGGAGGTGTAATTGTGGTTTTTGGTACTAAGCTTTTATTCTCGATGAAAATCGATGATGTTGTAGGTGCAGTACCAGCACACTTGTTCGCTGGAATTTGGGGAACACTAGCTGTTCCAATAACAAATCCTGATGTTTCATTTGGTGCACAGCTACTTGGCGTAATTTCAATAAACGCGTTTGTATTTATCGTCTCGTACATTGTATGGTCAATAATGAAAGCTACGATTGGTATTAGATTAAGTAAGGAAGGTGAACTTAAAGGTACCGACGTTACTGAAACAGGTGTAATCGCGTATGCGATAAGAGACTAATGAATCAATTAATCAATTGATCAATTGATACAGGGGTTCTCTACTCCATGTTTTCTACTCATAGAGAGCCCCTTAAAATTTCTAAACTTCTCTACTTTTTCCCCTTTTTTTAAATAAAAAAGGGGTTTAGAATTTAATCACTTTCATCCCATAATTTTTTGTAATCAATAAATGGTGATAAACCGTAACTAGAATTAATATTGGTAAAATGTACTGATAAGCTTTTTAATGGAGATACACAAATTTCCTTATTGTATATATCATTTATATATTTTTCGAACGGAGCATGTCTATCAAGACAAGTTTTATAAAAATTATCCCAATATTTTTCTAATAGTTCTTTACTGGTCATAAATGTACATAAAGTTTCATTAACAGTTCGCCAATGTCTTTTATTTCCAATTAAAATATTAGTTTTCTGATTATTCATATATAAATAAGGATAATCAGCTGGACACATAAAAATATCATTACCTAACTGAGAAGATATTCTTTCATAAGAAGCTATCATCTCTTCCATCATTGGCTCAAAATGGAGATAATCATCTTCAACAAAAAAAACCAAATCATCAGTATTTTTTTTAGCAATTTCGTAACAACAAAGTAAGCTTGAAAGGTTGGAGTATGTCTGATCATTTTTTTGAGCTTTAATTAATTCTCTATATTTATCGTGATCGACTTTACTAATAGTTACCTCAAAATTACTATTATTAGTTAGATTGTTAATTTTATTTAAATTAGTTTCGTTTGTATTGTCGTCAATTATTATCAATTGAATCTTAACGTTAGGATATTTTTCTTTACTAAATCTAATTGATTTTAATAGTGAATTTAATGATCTTAAAGTATATTCAATTTTTGGAAGCTCAAATAATCTTTTTTTATTTTGATCCCATATTTCAATATTGCTGTTTGTTCTAAACAGAATCAGTATAGACTTAACTTTTCTAGAAATTTTAACTTCTCCCAAAGGAAGAACAATTGATTTTTCGTTAATTTTTGAAAGATCATTATTTAAATCCCTACCAAGAGTTGGGGATGTAAAATTATTTTGATCAATTATTTCATAGCCCATTATTTTAGAGAGCTTAATAAATAATTTTTTTATGATGCTTTTTTTCATTATATTGGTTATGATATTTTATTTACAATATTATGAGCATTAAATCACCACAAACTCTCGTTTCAGAAGCTTTAAATGAAGTAAAAACCATTACTCCTGATGAGGCAATGAAATTAAATAGTGAAAATAAATGTAATTTAATTGATATTAGAGACGGAGTTGAATTGCAAAAACTTGGAGCCATTGAAAATTCTTTTCATATCCCAAGGGGCTTATTAGAATTTTCTATTCATCCCGAAAGTGCATATGTTCAAAATAATCAAATGGATTTAAATAAAGAAACAGTATTATTTTGTGCAGCTGGAGGCAGATCTGCATTAGCAGCGAAGACATTAAAAGAAATGGGTTTTAAAAATGTATCTCATGTAGAGGGTGGTTTTGGTTTAATGGTACAAAAAGGTTTTAAAATTAAAACTTAATCGTAAAGAGATATTCTTTTTGCATAGAAAATTCTTATTAACCAATAAATAAAAACACCTATAGGACCAGTGAAATAAGTTATAATAAGAGGAATAGAAATAAGAATTTTAGATATAGCAAATTTTCTACTATCGCTAACTATCCAAGAACCACAAAATAAGTTAATTGCAAGAAAGTGAGTCCAAAAAATAATTAGAAAAGCTGTTTCACTGAATAGTTCGATTAATGAATCCAAACCTAAATATAAACTAAAATTTTGGGTAAAATCGTATCCAGAAATAAAAAAATAATAAACTAAATATAGATAAATAACACTTATAGTAAACATTGGAAAAATCGAACTAACAAAAACACCGCAAACTTTTGAATTTGGAAAAAACATCAAAATAAACCAGAATGGAATTACACCAATATTTAACCATAAAAAAATCATATCAATTGTAAAGAATGTAGAAATTTGTTCGGTCATAAGAAAATGTATTATATTACAACAATCAATGATTCCTATTAAAAATAAAAAAAAAAATTTAGAAGCAACTGTTGAAGAAATGCGCAATTTCTCTTTTGCTTATATCGAAAAATATGCCCCATCCAAGCAACAATTAAAGACATATTTATTAAAAAAGTATCTTAAAGCAAAAATAACAAGTGTAAATAAATCAAATATTTCTGATCTTATTAATGTTGTAATTGAAGATTTAGAACAAACAAAATTTATTAATGATAAATTTTATTCAACTTCAAAAGCTAAAAGTTTAATTCAAAGGGGCAGTTCAATAAATAAAATAAGAAATTATTTATTTTCAAAAGGTGTTAAAGATAAGTACATTAAGTCTACACTAGATGAAATTAAAGCTAATAATGAAGATCAGGATTTTTTTTCAGCCATCAAAATGTGTAAAAAAAAAAGAATAGGACCAGCAAGAGATGAAAATAATAGACCTTTGTTTTATAAAAAGGATATAGGAATTTTGGCAAGATCCGGATTTGATTTTGAAATATCAAAGAGAGTTATGGATTTAGAAAAGAGTGAATTTTTAAAAATAATAAATTTACTTTGATTTTTTTTTATTTTTCTCATTAAGATAATAATTAATTTTATTTTTAATATAATTTTTTACAAAAACAAAAACCAATAGACCAAATATTGATACAGATACACATATTATTAATATTATTCTTAACTGTTCGCTCATTCAAGTAATGAAGATCTTTTTAAAATTAAACTTGGATTTTTGAAATCTTTTTTTCCATATAAAATTTCGTTGTTCTCAAAATCTGTGATTAAACCTCCAGCATTTTTAAGTATTGCATGACCTGCTGCAATATCCCATTCGCAAGCCCGAGGTTCGGCTATATATAAATCGTATTCTCCAGTGGCAATTACACAAAATTTTAATGAACTTTTCATTTTAATATGTTCAGTCACATTAAATTTTTTATGCCATTCTTCAATTATAGGTTTTAATTTATTCGAGTATGCAACTGCCTTGATTTCACCTTGTTTTGTAAGTTTAATACAATTTAATTTTTTTTCTTTATTATCTATCAATTCAAAACATTTTTTTTCATGATAAGTGTAAAAAAGTCTTTTTTTTGCAGGAGCATAAATAATTCCTATTTCAGGCTTATTATTTATTATTAATGCTGCATTGATTGTAAATTCATCTCTATCGTTAATGTAATCATGCGTGCCATCGATAGGGTCAATTAACCAAAAAGTTTTTAAATTTTCATTTGATTTATTTGCCGGAGATTCTTCTGAAACAATTTCAATATTAGGAGTTAAATTTCCAATTTTATCAGTTATTAATTTATTAACTTCTATATCACCGTTAGTTACTGGTGTGTTGTCTTTTTTTATTTCTTTCTTCAAACCTTGTTTTCTTAATTTAAGAGAAATATTTCCTGCTTCCTCAAATGAAGGTATTAAATTTTCAGTAATCTTTTTTTTAGTCTCTTCAATCATTATTTTTAAATTTTTCTAACTCTATATTTTCAGAATTAATTACTTTTTTTCCAACATTTTGAAAATTAACAGTAATTTTATTATTAATTATTGATTGTATTTGTCCAATACCCCAATCTTTATTCGAAGGATTAATCACTATGTCCCCTGGTTCAAATTCTAAAATCATTGTATGTATCTTATAATAGAAATTAGTATAAATAACATCAATGAGTACAAAAAATAATTCGATTGGTTTAAATAAAGATCCAAAAGATACAACAGTAGTTGTAGCAATGTCCGGAGGTGTTGATTCGTCTACAGTTGCTGGAATGATGAAAGAACAGGGATACAATGTCATTGGAATTACTTTAAAATTATATGATGACACTAAAGAAGTTTCAAAATCTAAACAGTGCTGTGCTGGGCAAGATATCGTAGATGCAAAAAGAGTTGCCGATAAATTAGGGATTGAACACAAGATTTTATATTATCAAAATAAATTTAAATCAGGAGTTATAGATAATTTTGTAGAAAGCTATTTAAAAGGTGAAACACCAATTCCATGTGTTCAATGCAATCAAACTGTAAAATTTAAAGACTTATTTCAAGAGTCAAAAAATTTAAATGCTGATGCATTAATTACAGGTCATTATGTGAAAAGTATAACAGATAACAATCAAACAAATATGTATAAAGCCATTGATGAAAATAGAGACCAAAGTTATTTTTTATTTAATACCTCAAGAGAGCAGCTAAATTATTTGAGATTTCCTCTTGGTGGCATGTTAAAAAATGAAACAAGAGAAATTGCTAAAAGATTTGGATTAAATGTTGCAGACAAAGCAGATAGTCAAGATATATGCTTTGTTCCAAATGGAGACTATTCATCTGTAATAGAAAAATATAGGCCAGACGCATATCAAAAAGGGAATATAAAAGATATAAATGGCAAAGTAATAGGAGTTCACGAAGGTATTATAAATTTTACAATTGGCCAAAGACGTGGAATAAAAGTTTCTGACAGAGATCCGCTTTATGTAATAGATATAAATGCTAAAAAAAATGAAATTATTGTAGGCCAAAAAAAGAATTTAGCTCAAAGAAAAATAAAATTAAAAAATTTAAATATTTTATGTGAACCAGACGAATTAAAAAAAGAAATATCAGTTAAAGTTAGATCAACAGGAAAATTGTTAAAAGCAAACGTAGATTTAGATGAAGATTCAGCGAGTATTAAATTGCTAGAAGATGAATATGGCATTTCTCCAGGTCAAGCATGTGTTTTTTATTGTAAAAATGATAATGGATATAAAGTCTTAGGTGGCGGATGGATAACTAAATAAATTTTATTTTTTTTTCCACATAAAAAAAGTTAATAAATAGAAAGATATCACACCTACAAAAAAATCCCATTCAAGCGCATGTTTGAAGAATTTATAACCAGGCATGCTTATTATAGGAATTGAAGCAATTGCAACTATAATCAATAGTGTAACTAAAAATCTTTTTAATTTTAAAAATTTAATATTTATTAACTCATAAATTTTTTCTTTAATTTTATATAAAGAAAAAACTAAATAACCCTGCGCAACAATTTCAAATATAATAAATAATAAAATTATAATTCTTCTGAATAATTTATATATACTGTTATCAAAATGAATACCTAAAAAAATTGAATGTATTGTTAAAAGAATAGCTGAACCTATACCAAAAAATAAAATTTTATTTACAAATTTATTATTTGTATCAAAATTTAAAATTATTTTTTTGTTATATATCCAATATTTAATCAGTAGATAAGATGTAAAAAACATGGCTGGTTTAAATATTAAATAGGTTGGAAATACTCTTGCTGTTCTGCTGATTGAAGCACCACCGTCAATGTAAGGAATTGTTGAATGTAAAATATGCTCTTGATTTGGAAATAAACTATGAAATTGAGTAATCAAAAGCAAACAGAGATTTAATGCAATAAATGGTACTAGGAAAATCCATATAGATATGAATTTAACTTGATTAATTTCTTTCATTTTAATGAAATTACTTTTTCTTATTTTTTTTTCTAGCTCTTCTTTTTTTTGAGCCCATTTTTCGACGGCCTCTATGCTTTTTTGGGTATCCCATATATTCCTCTGTTATTATTTTATTGACTTATGTAGCGGATATAGCATTGTCTTTTTATCTAATCAAATTTTTTATGGATAAATCTTTTAAAACTTTTTTAAAGCATACTGCAAAAGATTACTATAATCAGTCAGTAAACCCACCAGTAGTCCGAGCTTCAACAATTATCTTTAGGTCGATGAATGAATTAAGAAAAACTCAGTCCAAAGGTAAAAAAAATCCAATCGGAGGCCATTTTGAATATGGAAGACAGGGTACTTCCACAACATATATTTTACAACAAATGTTGAAAAGAATGGAAGAATGTTATCATGTGTTTTTGACCCCAACTGGTTTTGGGTCAGTCTTTTTGTCAATTTTTAGTGTTGTTCGACCTGGGGACGAAATTTTAGCTGCCGATCCAGTTTATTCACCAACACGACTATTAACTGATGATTTTCTTAAATCGTTTAATATTAAAACAGTTTTTTATAATCCTAATGATTTAAGTACTTTAAAAAAAAAAATTACAAAAAAAACAAAATTAATTTATGTAGAAAACCCTGGAAGTAATTCTTTTGAATTTCAGGATTTGAGTAAAATAATTTCAATAGCAAAGAAAAATAAATTATTTTCAGTAATTGATAATACATGGGGCACACCATATTATTTAAAACCTATTAAATTAGGATTTGATATGTCAATTGTATCAGCAACAAAATATTATTCTGGTCATTCAGATGTTATGGGTGGAAGTTTAGCTGTTAACAAAAGAGTTTTTAAATATGTTGAAAAAGCAAATAAAATTACCGGTTTAAGGTTAGGGCCGGATGATGCATATTTAATAATAAGAGGATTAAGAACACTAGATGTTCGTCTTGATAGACATGAAGAAAATGCAAAAAAAGTTGCATCTTTTTTATCAAGGCACAAAAAAGTTAAACTTTTATATCCATACAAAAAAGGCTCATATAATTATAAAATGTGGAAAAAACATTATTCAGGAGCATCAGGATTAATGGGTTTAAAAATTAAAGCAAAAAAGAAAAATTCTATTAATAAATTTGTAAATTCTTTAAATTTATTTGGTTATGGATATAGCTGGGGAGGATTTGAAAGTTTAGCATTACATCAAGAATTCAGAGAATTAGGAAAAAGAAATTATCTAAAATTAAAAAAAAATGAACATTTAGTTAGACTTCACATTGGTCTTGAAGATCCAAAAGACTTAATTAATGATTTAAAAAAGTCTTTGAGATTTATTAAATGACTTCAGAAAAATTTATTCCAAATAGGACAGCACTAATAACACTAATAGCTGCATCTTTAATTGTTATTATTTCCCTAGGTATTAGACAGACTTTTGGTCTTTTCTTTTTTGATTTTGAAATTGATCTTGGCTGCACACAAACTGAGTTTGGTTTTGCGATGGGTATTCAATTATTTTTTTGGGGACTATTTGGACCTCTTTTTGGATTAATTACAGATAAATTCAGTGGAAGAGTAGCAGTATTTATAGGTTTTTTATTTTATTTGGCTGGAATTTATTTTTTAAATTTTGGACCAAATACAGGATTTTGGTTTACTTTCGATTTAGGAATTTTAATTGGAATTGGTCTTGCGGCAACTGCAATAAGCATCCCTATATCTATTGTATCTAAACATTTTCCACTTAATAAAAGGACTATTGCAATAGGTGTCGTTACTGCTGCTGGTTCTTTTGGATATTTTGTATCTCCTATTTACACAAGATTTTTCCTTTTAGAATTTGGCTGGAATCCAACGTTACTTATTTTTGGAGCTATGATTTTAGCAGGTTTGGTAGTTTCTCTATTTTTAACTACTCCAATGACAGAATTAAAACAAGAAAACGAAAATAATCAAACAGCTATGCAAGCTATTAAGGAAGCATTTTCAAACAAAAGTTATAATTATTTAACTTTAGGATTTTTTGTATGTGGTTGGCATATAGCTCTTGTTGCAACACATATACCAATGCACATAAGAGATAAAGGACTTGAAGATTGGACAGCTACTGCAATTTTAGCATTAATTGGTTTATTTAATATTTTTGGAACTTTGACTAGTGGATATTTATCTACAAGATTTAGTAAGAAAAAATTATTGAGTGTAATTTATTTATTAAGAGGAGTTTCAATATTATACTTTATACTTATGCCACCAAGTGTGATTAATGCATTAATTTTTGGTGCTACATTTGGTTATTTGTGGTTATCAACTGTTCCACCTACGAGCGGCATAGTAAGCCATATTTTTGGAACTAAATATGTTTCTTTATTATATGGTTTTGTTTTTTTAAGTCACCAGGTTGGATCATTTCTAGGTGCCTACCTTGGCGGTTTATTCCATGATTTATACGGTTCACTTGATTATGCATGGTACATTTCTATCGCTTTATCTTTATTTGCAGGCTTGATACATTTACCTATAAAAGAGATAGCAATTGAAAGAAAACAGCTCGCAACATCTGAAATTTAATCCTTATCTAGAAAGGCTATACCATTCTGATAAGCCTTTGATTATTTACAAAGTAGAAGATGGTTATAATTTATATACAGATTTTTCAAAAAAAATCATATTAACAAAAAATAATATAAATAATTTTTTTAATTTATTTAAGAGCAAAAAATTTAAGAAAGAGACTGATCTTTTAATAGGATTTTTTGGATACGAAATTCTTTGTAATTTATTAAAAATTAAAATTAAAAATCAACAAAAACTTAATTTTTATAAGGGTATTTTTTACAAACCAGAAACATTAATAAAGATAAGAAAGGATATTAAAATAATATCTTCAATCAAAAAACATAAATTTAATAGTTTTTTTAATAAAACTCAGATCTTGAGTCCTTTTAAAACAAATATTGATTACAAAAAGTATAAAAAAATATTTGATGTATTTTCAAAAAAAATAAGACAAGGAGAGACATATCAAATTAAAATTTGCACTAAATATAAAAATAAATCAACAATCAACCCTGTTAATTTTTTTTGGAAATTAATGAAAATAAATTCATCACCCGAGTCATTTATGATTAGAGATAAAAACTTTTCCATAGTAAGTTGTTCACCTGAAACTCTCGTCAATAAGAAAGGAAATAAGATTATTACCAAGCCTATTGCCGGAACTCTTAAAAAAAGTAAAAAAGTTAACAAAACTAAAGCACTAAATTTTTTCAGAAATAACCAAAAAGAGACAAAAGAACACAACATGATTGTTGATATGGAAAGAAGTGACCTATCAAAAATATGCAAGCCTGGATCAGTAAAAATATTAAAGAAAAAATATGTAGAGGAATATAAGCACCTTTTTCACTACGTTACTTCAATACAAGGTATATTAAAAAAAAACACTACTCCAAAAAATATAATTAAATCCATGATGCCAGGAGGTTCTGTTATTGGATGTCCAAAAATTAGAACTCTAGAACTTTTAAACAAACAAGAAACCGAAGACAGAAATATATTCACAGGTAGTTTTGGATACATCAAATTTAATCAAGATATGAAATTTAATATAATTATTAGATCAATTTTAAATTATAAAAATATTTCAGAAATTTCAGCAGCCTCAGGGGTTGTTTTGGACAGTTCTTCTAAAAAAGAATTTAATGAAAATTTTATTAAAGCAAAATCTTTATTGGAGCTTTATAAATGATTTATATAATTGATCATCAAGACTCATTCACTTGGAATGTTGTACATCAATTTTCAAAGTTCGATAAAGTATATTGTTCTAACTATTTTAATATTAATAAAAAAAAATTAGATCAATCTAACACTATTGTTTTATCACCAGGACCAGGATCACCAAAAGATTATCCATTAACTTCAAAGATTTATAAAAAGTATAAAGGAAAAAAGAAAATTATAGGAATTTGTCTTGGGTATCAGCAAATTTTATTTAATGAAAAAGGTAAAATAGTACAGCAAAAAAATATTTTTCATGGCTATCAGTCAAGAGTAAAAGTAACAAACGAAAGCAAATTGTTTAAAAAAAACAAAATATTTAAAGTTGGACGGTATCACTCTTTAAAATTGTATGAACCGTATAAGTCAAAAAATATAAAAATAACGATGAGATGTGCTAAATCAAATATTCCAATGGCTATCGAAAATAAAGAAAATAATGTATATGGTTTTCAGTTTCATCCAGAATCTTTTTTAACAGAAAATGGTAACTTTATTATTAAAAAAATCTTATCTTCATAAAGATCTTAAAGAAATTAAATTTAACGATCTTTGGAATGGATATGGTATCTTTACTACGATGCGTGTCATAGGTAGATCCGCAAAAATTCTATTCTATAAAGCTCACATAGATAATTTAATCAAGTCATTAAATAAATATAATATAAGAAAAAAAAATTTAAGAAAAAATTTTTTAAAATTAATTAAATTAAATTTAAAAAAAAATAAAAATTATGATCATTTATTAAGAGTTGCTTCAAATAATAAAATTATTTCTATTTCTTTGCGTAAAAGACCAATACCCAAATCTAATTTCAAACTTAATCTAGTAAACTATAAACGTGTAGATGCTGCTTATAAAAATTTAAAATACAAAAAAATTTTAAAAATACTAAGTAAACTAGATGTTACAAAATTTGATATAGCTCTTTATAAAGGAAACAAAATATTAGAAACTGGCACATCTAATTTATTATTTGTTAAAAGTAATAAAATATTTTCACCAAATAAAGATTGTTACAAGGGCACAACAATCAAATTTTTTAGCAAAAAAGTTAAGATAAAATTCACAAATATACTGATAAAAGATATTAAGAATTTCGATGAAATCTTAGTTGTTGGATCTGGAAAAGGAATAGTATCTATTTCATCGATTGATAATAATTTATGGAAAAGAAAAAGTTTAAAAGTATTTAATAAGCTTTTAAAAATGTATAAATCTGAAATTAAGAAAAATTAATATTTATGAAAGATCCTAATAAACCTTGTTTATTCTGCTCAACTAAAAAAGACGATATTATTGAAGAAAATCAATTTGCTTATGCAACATTTGACTCATATCCTGTTTCAAACCATCATAGTTTAATTATTCCTAAGAGACACGTAAAAGAGTACTTTGAATTAAGTAAAGAAGAAGTCATTGGATGTGATCAACTGATAAAAAAAGTTAAGATCAAAGTCGAAAATAAAGATAAAACTATAAAAGGATTTAATATTGGCATCAATTCTGGAATAGAAGCTGGTCAATCGATTATGCACTGTCATATTCATTTGATTCCAAGAAGAGAAGGTGATGTAGAAAATCCTCAGGGCGGCGTAAGGGGAGTAATTCCTTCAAAACAACATTATATAAGAAAAAGTAAATAAATTTTCATATATTAACGTTACTAAATGACCAGATTCCAAGGTTGATCTATTTTGTTAACTATACTAAATACTTTATTCGAAAGGGAAAAATCATATGCTATCTGTTAATCCATTTGCAATATTAGCTGAAACTATATCCCCAATATTTATGCAGTCTTTTGTTGTATTAATGGTCATTCTAATTGTTGTTGGTACCCTTGTAGATATTATTCATAAAAAAAATGTTAAGTATTTTTTTGAAAATGCAAAAAAGGCAAAATTGTCTGCTACTAAAACTTTAAGCACAGGGGAAAGAATTTCTGTAATTTCAAAAACAATAGTTAGCGATATTGCTACTACTTCTGAACTTGGAGCTGGCAAAAGAAGAGCCGCTCATTTACTTGGAATGTATGGAACAATTTTATTCTGGGTAGGATCAGCAATAATGATTTTTTGTTACTCAAGTCCATCTTCAGATACACCATCTTTCTGGCCTATCATTTGGCATGTTGGAGCTATTATGACAGTTGTTGGGGGAGGTTGGTTTTGGTTTTTTTTAAGAGTAGATGTTTATTCAGAAGCTCAACCTTGGTATAGAATTATAAAAGCAGATTTATTTGTTCTTGCCCTTGTTGCATCATCTTTAACAGGTCTAATTTGGTCTTATTTACAATCATTGGATTTGAATGATAGATGGGATGATAAAGTATTTTTAATTTTATTTATTGTATCAAATCTTGTTTTATTTGGAGGAGTATATTGGTCTAAATTTGTACATATGTTTTATAAACCAGGAGCTGCGATACAAAAAAATTTAGCTGAAGCTGACGGTTCCAGAGACAATTTGCCACCCGAAGCAGATGCCCCAAAACAATTTGGATTAGGTATAAGTAGAGAGAATCCAAAACATTATTAATATGATTTTGAAAGGAATAAAATAAATTATGTCAACTTTTGTATATATGACTCGTTGTGATGGGTGTGGTCATTGTGTAGATATTTGCCCTTCAGATATTATGCATATAGATGAAACGATAAGACGTGCAAAAAATATAGAACCAAATTTTTGTTGGGAATGTTATTCATGTGTTAAGGCATGTCCTAACCATGCAATAGATGTTCGAGGTTATGCTGACTTTGCTCCCATGGGCCACAGTGTAAGAGTTAGAAGAGAAGAGGAAAAAGGAACAATCTCTTGGAAAATTAAATTTAGAAACGGAACAGTAAAAGACTTTGTTTCTCCAATAACAACAAAACCATGGGGAAAATTTATTCCAAAACTTGCTGATGGTGACAAACCAAATCAAGGAGAAATAAATTCGCAAATTCTTTATTCAGAGCCTGAGGGTTTAAATACAAAGAAAGAATTACCTAAAGTAGAAAAAAGTGCATTTAAAAAAGGTGTTTATTATTAATGGCTAGAAAAACTATAATTGAAGATTGTGATATTCTTGTAGTAGGTGGTGGTATGGCCGGAACTGGTGCTACTTTTGAAGCTAGACACTGGGGAAGAGATTTAAAAATTATTTGTGTAGAAAAAGCAAATATCGACAGAAGTGGAGCGGTAGCTCAAGGTCTATATGCAATTAACTGTTATATGGGAATGCAATGGGGTGAAAATCAACCAGAAGATCACGTTCGTTACGCTCGAAATGATTTAATGGGTCTAGTTAGAGAAGATCTTGGTTATGATATGGCTCGTCACGTAGATTCAACAGTACACATGTTTGATGAGTGGGGCTTACCAATGATGAAGAACAAAGAAACTGGCCGTTACCAACGTGAAGGTAAATGGCAAATAATGATTCATGGTGAAAGTTATAAACCAATAGTAGCTGAAGCTGCAAAAAAATCTGCAGATAAAATTTATAATAGGATTATGATTACTCATCTACTTATGGATGAAGCAAAAGAAAATAGAGTAGGTGGAGCTGTAGGATTTAATATGAGAACTGGAGACTATTATGTCTTCAGAGCAAAAACTGTAATAGTTGCTGCAGGTGGAGCATCTCATATTTTTAAACCAAGAGCAGTTGGAGAAGGAATGGGAAGAACTTGGTATGCACCTTGGAGCAATGGATCAGCATATGCTCTTCCAATTGAAGCTGGAGCTAAAATGACACAAATGGAAAATAGAATTGTATTATGCAGATTTAAAGATGGTTATGGTCCAGTAGGAGCTTATTTTTTACATTTAAAAACTTATACTCAGAATGCCAATGGAGAAAATTATGAAAAAAAATGGTATGATAAAACAAAAGAATTAGTAGGTGAATATATAGATCATCACCCAACCCCAACTTGTTTACGTAATCATGCTTTTATTCAAGAAGTCATGGCGGGCGGCGGTCCAATTCATATGGTTACAAAAGAAGCTTTCCAAGATCCTCATCTAGAAACAGTTGGATGGGAAAATTTCTTAGGAATGACCGTTGGTCAGGCTGTTGTTTGGGCATCACAAAATATTGATCCAAAATATACAAATCCTGAATTAACTACTTCTGAACCTTATGTAATGGGTTCACACGCAACTTGTTCTGGCGCCTGGGTTAGCGGACCAGAAGATATTGCTCCTCCAGAATATTTTTGGGGCTATAATAGAATGACAACGGTAGAAGGATTGTTTGGAGCTGGAGATACTGTTGGAGGTAGCGCCCACAAATTCTCATCAGGTTCATTCACTGAAGGTAGGTTGGCGGCAAAAGCAGCTGTTAAATATATAGAGGAGGAAAAAGCCAAAGATATAAACGTAAGCGACAAGCAATGTGAAAATTTTAAAGAAATTATATTTAAGCCTCTAGAAAATTACACAGTTGGAAGAAATGAAATTACGGGCGGAACTGTTTCTCCAAGTTATATATCTCCAATTCAAGGTCTTCAACGTCTACAAAAGATCATGGATGAGTACGTTGGAGGAATATCCTATAATTATATGACTAATGAAAATACTCTAAAAAGAGGTCTAGAGTTACTAGATTGGTTACAAGAAGATCTAGAAAAAGTGGGTGCTGAGGATTATCATCAGCTTATGAGAGCATGGGAGCTAAAACATAGAACTCTTACATCTCAGTGTGTAACAGAACATACTCTTTTTAGACAAGAAACCCGTTGGCCGGGCTATTACTATAGAGGAGATTATATGAAGTTAGACGACGAAAACTGGCATTGTTTAACTTTATCAAGAAGAGACCCTAAGACTGGTAAGTTTACCATGGAGAAGGCTCCTGTTTATCATATAGTTGATGAAAAAGAGAAGAAGGAAGCTTCATAATTATATTAATGAGTCTTCTAGACAAATCTGAGGAAGAAATAATTAAAATCGCTGAACCCATTTGGGCTAACCTTGTAAAGTCATCAAACATAAAGGACTATGGTGGATTTACTAAAGATTTCTCATCTCAGATGCTCTACGGAGCTAATGAAGTTGAACTTGGTAAGCAATGGGCAAGTAATGACCTTATATCTTCATTGTCAGAGGGCTGTAAAGCGTTCGGCTGTCTTAAGAGAGGGCAGCATGTTACTATTTTATATAAACAAACCAGCACTAAGATACCCGGAGAGTTTTTAGGACGTCTTGTTTTAGGAGAAGAGGGAGATCAGATTAAAGTTTTTGGAGCTACGATATTTTAAAAATTTTTTAAATATTTTTTAAAAATTACTTGCAAAATTTTAAAACCAGGTGTAATTCCTATTTATGCTTAACAATTTATTTAAAAATATTAAATCATCTGTTAAGCAACTTCCAAATATTCAAACGTTTATTAGTGCAAAATCAGCACTATATTTTGGTCTAGTAGCCTACTGGGGATTAATTCTTTTTGGAACTTTTTTTAACATTTAATCAAATAGTTGACATTAATATTTTAGAAGAATAGTTAGTAAATATGGAGTATTTTCTTCCGATTGCAGAAGTTTATGTAAACCTTCCTTTAATATTTATTCTTAGTTTAGTAGTTGGAGTTCTTTCGGGTTTGTTTGGTGTTGGAGGTGGTTTTTTAATGACACCTTTTCTAATTTTTTTAGGTGTTCCACCAGCTTACGCAGTTCCAAACGAAGCAAATAATATTTTAGGTACGTCAATATCAGGTTCTACAACTCATTATCTAAAAGGTACTTTAGATTATAAAATGGGATTTATGATTGTTATAGGGGGTGCAGCTGGAACAATCTTAGGCATTATAACGTTTTCATATTTTCAAGATATTGGAAAAATTAATATAGTCATTTCATTATCATATATGTACATCCTAGCAATTATTGGAACAATAATGCTTGTACAAGGAGTTACAGAAATTGATAGAGCAAGAAGAAAAATTGTTGTTAGAAAAAAACTTCACTCTCATTATTGGATACACGGATTACCATTTAGAATGAGATTTAAAAAATCTAAATTATACGAAAGTGCTTTTACACCAATTATTATTGGTCTTGTTGTAGGTTTTATAGCCGCGATAATGGGCGTGGGAGGTGCATTTATTTTAGTACCCGCAATGATTTATATAATAGGTATGCCAACAAAATTAATTCCTGGAACATCTTTATTTGTAACAATTTTTGTTAGTGCAATAGTTACTGTTCTTCATGCTTTTAATTATGGTTCTATTGATCTTATGCTTGTAATGATCCTAATTTGCGGTTCTATTTTAGGTGTCCAGATAGGACAAAAAGTTGGCGAGAGAGTTGATAGCTCTCAATTTAAAACTATTTTAGCAGTTCTATTATTGCTAGTTGGTATAGCAATTGCTTATGATGCATTTTTTGCAGAAAAGACTGTCGAAGTAATAAAAAATAATGGCGCTCAATCTTTAAGTCCTTTTGCTAAATTTATAAAAGATATATCTATAAATGTTCCTGTACTCTATGGAATGATATCAATCTTACTCGCTCTTATTTTAGGAGTTGGTGCAGCTATATTAAGAAGATTTTTTTCCAACCTAAGAAAAAATATGAAAGTCTCTAAAAGTAAATAATTAATTTTTTAAGCACTTCTAAATAATTTTGTCATAATAAATTCTTTATGACCTAGAACTTCTGCACAAGTTAATCGACCACTAGCTGCTCTGATAGTTGTTTTTATTAATTCATCACCTGCCTGATCCATGTTCATTTCTCTTTTTAAGATTTTTGATACATCAAGATCAATATGTTCTTTCATATTTACAGCTGTACTTGGGTTCCCAGTTAACTTAACTACAGGCTCTATTGCATTACCAATAATATTTCCTTGGCCAGTTGGAAATAAATGAATATTAAAACCAGCAGCAGCTTGTAAAGTCAAACATTCACCAGCAGCGGAAGATGTGTCCATAAAATACAAACCAGGGCCTTTTTTAGGTTCTTCAGCTGGAGTTAATACATCAATGAATTTTCTTGATCCAATTTTTTGAAAATTACCAAAAGCCTTTTCTTCAATCGTAGTTAAGCCACCAGCTATATTTCCTGCAGTGGGTTGGCTTTCTGAAAGATCGTTTGTAGCCTCTTTAAGAATAAAATCATTATAATCACTCCAAGTTTTCATGAATTTTTTTTGAGCCTCAGGTGTTGAACCTCTTGTTGCACAAACTTTTTCAGCACCAGTTAATTCTGAAGTTTCACCAAAACAAAGATGAACTCCTAGTGGTTCTAATTTATCCATTAAATTTCCAACTGCTGGGTTAGCAGCCATTCCTGATGTTGTATCAGATTCCCCACATTTAACTGATATCCATAAATCACTTAAAGGACATTCTTCTCTTTGTTTTTCAGATGCCCACTGAGAAAATTCTTGAGCTTTTTTAGAAGCTGTCATTATTGTTTTAATATCTCCAGCTCCTTCAATACTAAAACCTTCAACAGGTTTTCCAGTAGTAGCTATCGCATCAACGATTCTTTTAGTCCATTTAGGTTCAATACCTATTACAACACAAGCAGCTACATTTGGATTTTTTCCAGTTCCTATCATTGTATCAAAAAATAATTCTAGATCTGCGCCAAACTGTAATCTTCCATAGGCATGAGGGATAGCAAAAGTACCTTTTATATTATTAGCAACGGCTTCGGCGCAAGCATTTGAAATGTCATCAACTGGCAGAATTACAACGTGGTTTCTAGTACCAACTCTCCCATTTTCTCTTTTATAACCTAAAAAACTTTTTGGAATTTCCATATTATTACCACTTCTTAGTTTTTACATTATGAACATGTACATGTTCGCCCTTTTTAATATCTTTAACTACTTTTCCAATATCGTGACCATATTTTAAAATTGTATCCCCTTCTTTAAAATCAATCATTGCAATTTTGTGTCCTAATGGGATTTCATTTTTAGATTGAATTTTAACAGATTTATCATTTTCCATAATCCAGCAATTACATTCTTGATTAGGGGTTATTTTTTCAATAACTACAACGCCTACATTGTCTTTTTCATCATGAATTATTATATCTGTATCAGCCATAGCGACGATTTCTTTGTTTGAAATTTCTTTGATCTTATATATTAATCATGACCTTAAACAAATAAAAATTTTATATATAGAAAGAATTTATATGACCAAAATGAATACAGAAGAGGCGTTTGTAAAAGTTCTTCAAATGCATGGAATAGAACATGCCTTTGGAATAATTGGTTCAGCATTTATGCCTATTTCTGATTTGTTTCCTAAAGCAGGTATTACTTTTTGGGATGTTGCACATGAAACCAATGGCGGTTTGATAGCAGATGGTTACACTAGAGCCACTGGTAAAATGTCTATGGTTATTGCTCAAAATGGACCAGGTATAACGGGACTTGTTACTCCAATTAAAACAGCTTACTGGAACCATACACCATTACTTTTAGTTACACCGCAAGCAGCAAACAAGACTATGGGACAAGGTGGATTTCAAGAAGTTGAGCAGATGAATTTATTTAAAGACATGGTTTGCTATCAAGAAGAAGTTAGAGACCCTTCTAGAATGGCAGAAGTATTAAATAGAGTGATTGAAAAAGCAATTAGAGGATCTGCACCAGCGCAAATTAATGTTCCAAGAGATTATTGGACTCAAGTTATTGATATCGAACTACCTCCAATAGTTAGATTAGAAAGACAAGGTGGGGGATCAGATGCAATAAATAAAGCTGCGAAATTATTATCTGAAGCTAAATTTCCTGTAATTTTGTCTGGAGCCGGAGTTGTTATTGGAGGAGCTATAGAAGATTGCAAAAAACTTGCAGAAAAATTAGACTCTCCTGTTTGTAGTGGATATCAACACAACGATAGTTTTCCTGGAAGTCATCCTTTAGCAGTTGGTCCATTAGGATACAATGGTTCAAAAGCAGCAATGCAATTAATTTCAAAAGCAGATGTAGTACTTGCACTTGGTACAAGACTAAATCCATTTTCTACATTGCCTGGATATGGTTTAGATTACTGGCCTAAAGACGCAAAAATTATTCAAGTAGATATGAATTCAGATAGAATAGGATTAACAAAAAAAGTCACAGTTGGAATTTGTGGAGATGCCAAGCTTGTTTCTCAACAAATTTTAGAAAAATTATCTTCAAATGCGGGTGACAAAGGAAGAGAAGAGAGAAAAAATTTAATACATCAAACTAAATCAGCCTGGTTACAAACACTAACAAGTTTAGATCATGAAGATGATGATCCAGGAACAGTTTGGAATAAAGAAGCAAGAGAAAGAGATAGTGATAGAATGTCACCAAGACAAGCTTGGAGAGCGATACAATCCGGCATGCCAGAAGATGTCATTATTTCTTCTGATATAGGTAATAACTGTGCAATAGGTAATGCTTATCCTACATTTGAAAAAGGAAGAAAATATTTAGCACCAGGTTTGTTTGGTCCATGTGGTTATGGGTTTCCATCAATACTGGGTGCAAAAATTGGATGCCCAGATATACCAGTAATTGGTTTTGCAGGTGACGGAGCTTTTGGAATAAGCATGAATGAAATGAGCTCATGTGCAAGAAAAGAGTGGCCAAAGATAACGATGGTTATTTTTAGAAACTATCAATGGGGCGCAGAAAAAAGAAATTCAATACTTTGGTTTGATGATAATTTTGTTGGAACAGAACTAGATCCTGAATTAAGTTATGCAAAAGTTGCTAACGCATGTGGATTAAAAGGAGTTACTGTTAAAACAATGGAAGAAACAACAAAAGCTATTAAACAGTCATGTGAAGATCAAAAAAAAGGAATAACAACATTTATTGAGGTTATTCTTAACCAAGAACTAGGCGAGCCTTTTAGAAGAGATGCTATGAAAAAACCAGTTGAGGTTGCTGGCATAAATAAAAAGGATATGAAGCCACAAAAATCAGCAATAAATTAAATTATCTATATTGAATTAGGTTCAGTATAATCTTAATTCAATGAAAATTCTTAACGATAATTCGTGCGGGTGGTTAACTAATCTTCAACCACGAAAAAACTTTAGAATATTAAATCAAAATCAAAAATGTGATTATTTAATAATTGGAGCTGGTTACACGGGTTTATCGGCAGCAAGAAAACTATCAGAAATAAATTCAAGTAAAAAAATTATTATTGTTGATGCTCAATTAGCAGGCGAAGGATCAAGCTCTCGTAATTCTGGATATTTAGTTGATACAACTTTAAATGATGGTTTTACATCAAATAAAGATATTAATAATTATAAAACAAAAGTTAAAATATATAATTTAGGAATTACAGCTGTTAAAAATTTTATAAAACAACATCAGGTTGACTGTGACTGGAATGAATGTGGTAAATATTTTGCATCCTCACTCATCGATGATTTATCAAAAGCTAAAAAATTTAGTGAACTTTTATCAACATTAAATTTTAATAACAAAATCTTAAGTCAAGAAGATCTAGAAAATAAATTAGGTACAAGTTTTTATAAAATTGCAGTTTTTACAGAAGGTGGAATATTGATTAACCCAGCCAAATTAGTGCGTGCAATGATAGATGTATTACCAAAAAATATTGAATTATATGAAAATAGTCCATTAATTAAATGGAATAAAAATAATAATTTTATTAATTGTCAATTTGAAAAAAATTCAATTCAAACAAATAAGATTATTTTTTGTACTAATGGTTTTTTGAAATCACTAAATATAAAAAAAAACTTTAATTTTCCATTAACCCTCACTGCTAGCATGACAAGACCTTTAGATGATGAAGAATTTAAGTCTATTGGTAAACCAAAAGAATGGGGTGTTTTGCCAATAAGACCCATGGGAGCTACAATTCGTTTTACTAAGGATAGAAGATTATTAATAAGAAATACTGCTGAAATGAAAAATCCTAATTCAATGTCTAAATATGAGCTAGAGAAAAGGAAACTTTTGCATTTAAAAGGTTTAATTAAAAGATTCCCAACTTTAAAAACTAATTTAATAGAAGATAGTTGGTCTGGAATTGTGTCAAGAAGCAGAAATAGTTCTCAAATCTTTGAAATGATTGAAAAAAATATTTATGTTGCTGGTTGCTATAATGGTTCCGGAATAGGTGTTGGGACATTATTTGGTGAACAAATAGCTATTATGGCCTCTGATCAACAATCTAATGAAATTGAAATAATAAATAAAAGAGTTAAGCCAAATTGGTTACCACCAAGTCCTATATTAAATTTAGGTGTTCAAACAAGATTATTTTTTGAAAGATTAAGAGCAAGATCAGAAATTTAATTAAATACTTTCAACACACATTGAAATACCCATACCTCCGCCAATACAAAGTGTTGCTAAACCTCTTTTATATTTTCTTTTTTGCATTTCGTGTATTAGCGTTACTAAAATTCTTGCTCCAGAAGCTCCGATTGGATGTCCAAGAGCAATTGCGCCACCATTAACATTTACTATATCTTCTTTAAGTCCAAGTTCTTTTATTACTGCAATAGACTGTGCAGCGAAGGCTTCATTAGATTCAACTAAATCTAAATCATTTATATTCCAACCAGCTTTATTTAATGCTAATTTTGAAGCTGGTATTGGTCCAGTTCCCATCAATTTAGGATCAACCCCACTTTGTGCCCATGAAACAATTTTAGCAATTGGCTTTAAACCTTTATCTTTTGAAGTTTTATAATTCATTAAAGTTACTGCTGCAGCACCATCATTTAATCCTGATGCATTTCCTGCGGTTACAGTACCATTTTCTTTAAAAACTGTTTTTAAATTTGATAATTTTTCTAAATTTGTGTCTGATCTTGGATATTCATCTTTATCAAAAATTTTTTTATCTTTTAATTTTATCGGAATTATTTCTTCTTTAAATCTATTTTCACTAATGGCTTTTATTGCTTTTTTTTGTGAGTTTAATGCAAAATTATCCTGATCATTTCTAGTTATTTGATATTTTTCTGCAACATTTTCAGCAGTTACACCCATGTGATAATCATCGTATGCATCTATTAATCCATCAATAAGCATTGAATCTTTTAATTTTTCCTCGCTTAAGTTTTTTTCCATTCTGTAATTTAAATAGTGTGGAGAATTAGTCATACTTTCTTGACCTCCTGCAATAACAATATTTGTGTCATTTAGTTTTAAAGAGTTAAAACCTAAGGTTACTGCAGCCAAACCAGAACCACATACTTGATTAATTGTTGTTGCAGTTTTATCTTTATCTATTCCTGAATTAATTGCTGCTTGTCTAGCTGGATTTTGACCGCATCCAGTTTGTAATACTTGTCCTAAAATAACTGTATCTACTTCTGAACCATTTAGATTAGAATGTTCCATGCATTTTTTAACAACAGCAGTTCCAAGTTCTGTTGCTTTGTGATCTTTTAAACTTCCCTGAAACGAACCAATTGGAGTTCTAAAAGCTGACGTTATTACAATATCTTTATCACTGTTCATAATTATTCATTACACAATTAATAGTATATAATATAGTTATTAATTTTAAGATGAATAAAAAAATACTAAATTACATAATATTTATAATTATCGCTTCAATTTTATTATATTTTGCTAGACATAATTATAGAGATTTTAATATTAATAAGGCTATCTCTGCCTGTGTTTTAGCTAAAAAACAAAACTCAACTAATTTTGATAAAGATTTAGTAAAGAAGCAATGTGAAGAAGATATTAGAAAAAGCCTTAATTAAAGAATAACCAAATCTAATTTTTGCTTACCTAAACGTTCATTTCCATTATCTGTAACAAGATATGTTTCACCTAAATTCATTGCTAATTGATTTTCAGAGTCCATTAAAATCATATGCATAAAAAATATATTACCAGGCTCTATTAAATAAGGATTACCAGTATAAAGCATGGGCCAATCCATCCAATTTGGAGAAAAAGTGTTTCCTAAAGAATACCCACAAGCATTCATTCTTGATTTATTATATCCAAGATCATCAAATGTTTTTGCGTGTACATCAAAAACTTCACCCACATTATTTCCTGGTTTTAATTTATTTTCACAATTTTTTAATGCTTCAAGGCATGCTTCATGCATTTTATGATGTTTAGAGTCAGCTATACCAATAGGCATAGTTCTGAACATTGCTGAATGATAATGTCTATAAGTACCAGCCCATTCAATACTTAATTGATCTGTGTTTTGTAATGTTTTTTTCTCTGATTGATATCTACAAAGTAAAGCATTATCTCCTGAACCAATTATAAATTCATTTGCGGGATAGTCTCCACCTCCTTCAAATATAGTTCTATTCATTTCAGCTAATATTTTAGACTCACTAACTCCAGCTTTCGCATGTTTCCAAGCCTCGTCCAAAGCTTTGTCTGCAAGCTCAGCAGCTTTTCTTACATAAACAATTTCTTCTTTTGATTTTACTACTCTTAATTTAGAAATTAATTCTGATTGATCTTCTATTGAACAGTAATTTTCTAAAGATTTATTTAATCTTAGTGCATTTCGCCCTGTAAGCCCATAAGCTTCATATTCAATTCCTAGTTTTTTTCCTTTTAGATTTAATTCGTCTAAAATAATTTTAAGATCATTGGTTGGATTTGATCCATCTTTATCAACCCATATTCTTATATCTTTTATATTAGATGTATTTTGTGCTTGTCTTAAATCAGGTGCTCTAGTTAATAATACAACATTTCCTTTTTGATCTAGGATTAAAGTTTGAAAAAAAACATAACCAAATGTGTCATAACCAGTTAGCCAATACATAGACTCTTGCCTAAACATAAGTAGAGCATCTATATTTTTTTCTTTCATTGATTTTAAAACTTTTGATTTTCTTGATACAAATTCTTCTTTTGAAAAATGAAGACCCATTAATTTATATCCAAAACAGTTGCTGGATCTAGTCTTGTTCCAAACCAATTTAATCTTACGTCTAAATGTGGGCCTGTAGATCTACCACTTGAACCAACTGTTCCAATGATATCTCCTTGATTTACAATATCACCTTTTTCGACAAAGATTTCATCTAAGTGCATATATAAAGTTGAGATACCATGTCCATGATCAAAAATTAAAGTTGCACCTGTAAAATACAAATCGTTTTCTGCTAATGTAACAATACCATCAGCCATGGCTTTTATTGGTGTTCCAAGGTCGCCAGCAAAATCAATTCCATAGTGCGGCCAACGTGGTTTGCCATTTAATATTCTTTGACTTCCATAGACACCAGTGATTATTGCATTTTCCAGCGGTAAAATGAATTTATCCTTAAAGTAATCTAAATCAGAATTTATCTCTCTTGCTTTAGTGATAAGTTTATTTTCATTTTTAATTCTTTCATAGACTTCTTCAGGAGGAGTTACTTTTTTTTCTTCAAGTCCATCAATTCTTTGGATGTTATATTTTCTTTTTTGAACTTTTTTAATAATTTTATTTGTATTTCCATCTTTTTTAATTTTTATTACAACGTCGTACTTTCTTTCTCTATCCAATCCAAATGCAAAATATCCATCTTTTGAAACTTTGACTTTTATTTTATCTATAGTGACAGTAGAATTTGGATCAGTTTTACCTATTATGTAATGTCCTTGGATAAATTTACCATTAAATTCAACAGCATAAGATTTAAACGTAATAAAAAAAATTAATAAAAAGAATTTAATTATTTTGCAGTCCATCCGCCGTCTACTAATATAGAAGTTCCATGAATCATTGAAGCAGCGTCAGATGCTAAAAAAACAACAGTGGAAGCTATTTCTGACATTTCAGCAAATCTGCCTAAAGGAATATTATTTAAAGTCTCTTTTTTAAATTTTTTGTTTTTCAGAAATTTTTTTGTCATTGGTGTTACAACAAATGTTGGTGCCACTGCATTTACTCTTATATTGTGCTTTGCTAGGTCTATAGCCATACCTTTCGTTAAACCTTCTAAGCCCCATTTATTCATATTATAAACACTTCTTATTGGTCCTCCAACATGTCCCATTTGAGATGACATGTTAATAATTGAGCCACCAATTTTTTTACGGTTTTTTAATTTCATCATTTTGATTGCACATAATTGGGCAATATTAAATGTAGCTATAGTATTAACGTTAACAAGATATTCCATATTTTTTGTTTTAACTTTTGTAAAGTGTTCAGGGATATTGTTTCCAGCATTATTAACCAGAACATCAATTCTTGGTTGTTTATTTATTATAGCTTTGATTTCATTATAATTTGTTACATCACATGTATAAGATTTACATTTTACTTTTAATTTTTTTATAATTTTTGCAACTGAATCTAAATCTTTTTTTGTTCTACTAACAATAATCAAATTACATCCTGCCTCTGCTAGAGCAATTGCACAAGCTCTACCCAAACCTTTTCCGGCTCCCGTTACTAGTGCATATTTATTTTTTAAATTATATTTTTTTAAATACATTTTTATAAGAATAGTTTTAAATCAGTATAAATCAAATCAATTGCCACTGCTAGTATTGCGAATAATCCAACCCAACCTATCCAAGTATATTTTTTAATCCATCCAGATATTAAAGTTGCAGCAGTTGCCATCAAAGCTATAGATAAAACTAGACCAAAAACAAGAAGCCCATAATGATCTTTTGCAGCGCCAGCAACTCCCAATACGTTATCAAGACTCATTGTAAAATCTGCAATTAAAACTGTCCATATCGCTTTCCAAAAACTAGAATTATCTACATTTATTTTTTCATTATCTGTTGAAGATTTTTTAATTACATCAGTATAAAGTTTATAGCAGATATATAATAGTGCTAGACCACCAATTAATCTTAATCCTGTTATTTGTAATAAATAAGCAGTAAGGAGAGTTAATATAATTCTTAAAATTACAGCTGCACCAATTCCCCAAAAAATAATTTTTTTTCTTTGTTCAGGCGGAAATTGAGAAGCAACCATTCCAATTATAATTGCATTATCACCAGCTAATACTAAATCTATAAATACAATTTGAGAAAAAATAATTATTTGTTCACTCATAATTTACTATCCTCTATTATCATGTCAGCTGCTTTTTCGGCAATCATAATAGTTGGTGCATTAGTATTTCCTGATGTTATATGAGGCATAACAGACGCATCCACAATTCTTAAGTTAGATAAACCATGAGCAATAAGTCTATCACTCACTACTGCTTTTTCGTCTTTTCCCATTCTGCAAGTACTAACAGGGTGAAATATTGTATTGGCAAATTTACCAGCTTCTGTTGCAAGTTTGTCATTGTCAGTGATATTAACACCAGGTCTTAATTCTTCTGGTTCATATTTCCTGTAAGCTTTTGAGTTCATTACTATTTTACGTACAATTTTTAAAGATTTCCCAGCTATTTCTCTATCCTCTTCTGTAGATAAATAATTCATTTTAATTTTTGGAGACACTCTTGTATCTGGAGATTTTAATTCAATGGAACCTCTACTGGTTGGTCTTACATTAGTTATAGTCGGGGTAAAAGCTGGAAATTTATGAAGAGAAGCTTTACCCAGAACATCAGTACTTGCTGGGGATATATGAAATTGCAAATTAGGAGTTTCAAGATGTGGATCACTTTTAATAAAACCGCATGCATAACTTGCACCTACGGTCAAAGGTCCTTTTCTAAATAAAAAGAATTTTAACCCCGTTAATATTTTTTTTGGAATGCTGTAATAAATATCATTTAATGTTTCTAGGTTTTTTATTTTATAGACTGGTCTAAGCATCAAATGATCTGTAAGATTTGCACCAACGTCAGAATGATCTTTGATTATTTCAATATTATTTTCTTTTAGAAGTTTGCCTGGACCAATTCCCGATGCTTGCAAAATATGTGGCGATCCTATTGTTCCAGCACTTAAAATTATTTCTTTGTTAACTTTGACGGAAAATAATTCATTATTAATCCAATAGTTTACGCCTATTGCTTTTTTATTTTCAAAATTAATATTTTTTATATGAGCGTTTGTAATGATTTTTAAATTTTTTCTTTTTTTAACAGGGTTTAAATAACCAACTGCAGTACTACATCTGAAGCCATTTTTAACTGTGAATGGAAAGTAACCCATTCCTTCGTTGTCACCAGTATTAAAATCTTCAGTTTTTTTGTAACCAAACTCATCAGCAGCTTCTAAGAATAAATCTAATACTTTGAAAGTGGCTCTGATTTTTTCAACTTTAATTGGACCACCAGAACCATGAAATTCATTTTCCCCAAATTGAAAATCTTCTGATTTTTTAAAGTAAGGTAACACATCTTCCCAAGACCAACCTACATTACCTAGTTGCCTCCAATAATTATAATCATTTGATTGACCTCTTATATAAAGCATTCCGTTTATTGATGAACTTCCGCCCAAAGTTTTTCCCCTTGGATAGACCATTTCTCTATTATCACAATTTGGTTCTTTCTCTGTATTAAAACACCAATCAGTTTCAGGATTGTGCATAGTTTTAAAATAACCACCGGGTATATGAATCCAAGGATTAGTATCTTTTCCTCCTGCCTCAAGGAGTAAAATTTTATGATTAGGGTTAGCAGACAGTCTGTTAGCCAACACACAACCAGCAGATCCAGCTCCAATAATTATAAAATCAAAATTATCCATTAGTTTAGAATGCTTATAAAGCTTAAAATCAAAAATTCCAGTATTACCAGCATTATTAACAACAAGATTTTATATATTTCTACTTGTTTTAAATTTTTATTTTTGAGACACTTGATTTTTAAAAAAAACAATAAGAGGGAAATTATAATGAAAAAAATCATTTCAATGATATTTGCTGTTTCTTTAGTTCTTGGTTTTGCAACTAGTGCTAATGCAGCAAAAACATTAAAGTGCCAAACTGTTATCAGTGCTAAAGCTGATGAAGTTGTAATGTTAAAAGACTTCACAGATACAGTAACCGCTTTAACAGGTGGGTCACTAAAATTTGAAATCATGCCTGCTGGAACAGTAGTTGGAGTTAAAGAAACTCTAGATGCTGTAGACAAAGGTTTGATTGACTGCGGCTTCGCTTGGACACACTATTGGTCAGGTGATCACCCAGCTGCCATGTTATTTGGTTCGCCAGTAGCTGGTGGTGGAGTAGGTATTGATAACTTAGCTTTCTTATCATGGTTCCAATATGGAGGTGGTAAAGAACTATATGATCAACTATGGAAAGAAATGGGAAGAGACATAAAAGGATTTATGCTTCAGCCTGTTGGACCTGAGGCTTTAGGTTGGTTTCCTAAGCAAATCAAAAATATGGATGACTTCAGAACTTACAAGTTCAGAACTCCTCCAGGAATTCCAGGACAAACTTATAAAGATATCGGTATAGCATCAGTTGCTATGGGAGGTGGAGACATTCTTCCTGCGCTACAAGCTGGAACTATCGATGCAGCTGAATGGTGTTGTCCAAAGCCAGATATGGTATTTGGATTTCAAAAAGTTCTTAAGCACTACTACTTACAAGGTCTTCACCAAGTAGTTGTTAACGCTGACTTTTACATGACAGGTAAAACTTACAATAGTTTAAGCGATCATGAGAAAAAATCATTAGAAGTAGCTGCAAACGCATCTCTAGCTAAATCATTAAGTTACAGAATCTACGAAAATGGTAAAGCTTTAAGAGAACTAACTACTAAGCACGGTGTTATATTAGAAGATACTCCTTCTGATTATTTCACAGAATATATGGCTGCAGCTAAAGCTACTTTGAATAAAAATGCAAAAGAAAATGCATTTTTTAATGAAGTTTATACTTCTATGAAGAACTTTGCAGATATCGCTGTTCCATTCTGGAGTGGTGCTCAAATGTCAAATGCTAAGCTAGGAATGGCTCACGCGGCGACATTGAAGTAGTAATAAGATAAAAAAAATATATAAAAGCGGACTTAACTTAATTAAGTCCGCTTTTTTTTTAGGAAATTATGGCAGAAGAACCAAGTAGATTAGATATTTCAGATGAAATGATTGCTGAGAGGAGAGGTGGCTCAGGCAAAATGCCAGATGATATGCCTACTTGGATGGCAAAATCTATTACATCAATAGATAAATTTAGCAAGATTACAGGTAATATAGTTTGTTGGATTTTAATACCACTTATTTTAGCAATGACATATGAAGTTATTGCAAGAAAATTATTTTTAGCTCCTACAATTTGGGCATACGATATTAGTAGATTTCTTTATGGAGCTTTATTTATGCTAGGTGCAGGTTATGCATTATCAAAAGGTGTTCATATTAGAGCAGACTTTTTATACAGAAATTTTAAAGTAAAGAACCAAGGCTTAATAGATTTTATTTTATATATAGTATTTTATTTTCCAGGCTTAATCGTATTTCTTTATATGACAACAGGTTTTTTACAAGAATCAATAATGCGTGGTGAAAGAGGAATGGACACAACATGGATGCCATATATGTGGCCAATAAAATCATGTTTGTGGTTTGGTATTGTTTTCTTGTTGGTGCAAGGAGTTTCAGAGTTATTTAAAAGTTATTACGCAATGACTAAAGGAAAATGGCCAGGTAAAGAATGATTGCCGAATTTATTGATCCAGCCATATTAGGTTTTATTTTAATCGGAGTAATGCTTTTCTCTATATTCGTTGGTTTTCCAATTTCTTTTACTTTAATATTTTTAGGTTTTGTTTTTGGTTACTTAGGTTTTGGAAAATTAGTTTTTTATTTAATGACACTGCAATTTTCAATGGTCATGACGGAGCAAACATTGGCCGCCGTCCCCCTCTTTGTGTTTATGGGTATCATGATGGAACAAGCAGGACTTATGGAAAGATTATTTTCAGCGTTCCAATTGATGTTAGCAAAAGTTAGAGGCTCTCTATATTATGCTGTTCTATTTGTTTCTGTAATATTTGCAGCCGCAACTGGAATTGTTGGTGCATCTGTTACAATTTTAGGAATAATGGCTGCTAAATCAATGAATAGATCAGGTTATAATGTGAGACTAGCTGCTGGAACAATTACTGCAGGAGGAACTTTAGGAATTTTAATTCCCCCAAGCATTATGCTTGTTGTTATGGGTCCAATAATGGAAATTCCAGTAATAGATTTATTTGCAGCAGCAATTTTACCTGGAATACTTCTTGCAAGCTTATACGCAGCTTATACGACAATAAGATGCATGATGGATCCTAAACTAGGTCCACCACTACCAGAAGACATGAGAGCTACAAGTATGAAAGATGTTTGGATTGAGTTTTTCCTTGGCTTAGTTCCACCTGCTGCATTAGTTTTTTCTGCACTTGGAAGTATTCTTTTAGGGTTTGCAACGCCAACAGAGGCAGCTGGTTGCGGTGCAATGGGTGCACTATTATTATCCCTTGTTTATAAAAAATTAACACTATCAAAATTACAAGATGCATTAGTAAAAACATTAGAAATTTCTGCTTTAATTATGGTCTTGGTAGCTGCATCTAATTTTTTTGGTGCAGTATTTGCTCGTCTAGGAACACCAATGCTCCTGACTGAATTCTTATTATCATTAGAAATGAATAGGTATTTAATTTTAGCAATAGTTATGGGTGTAATTTTTCTTTTAGGTTGGCCTTTAGAGTGGGTGCCAATTGTAATGATTATAGTACCAATAATTTTACCATTAATTGAAGCATTAGGTTTCAATTTAACCTGGTTTGCAATCTTAGTGGCTGTAAATTTACAAACCGCCTGGCTTTCACCACCTGTAGCCCTCTCTGCATATTTCTTAAAAGGTGTAGTTCCTGAATGGGATTTAAAAGATATTTATCTTGGAATGATGCAATTTATGGTACTACAGGTAATAGGATTGATAATTATCATAATATTTCCAAAAATTGTACTATGGTTGCCAACTGTCTTGTATGGACAGTAATTTATATTTGTTTAATATAAAGTAGTGATTCAACAAAAAGAAACATCAAATCTAATGAATTGGGAAATTGTATCAGTTAATCCCAATAATAAAGTTTGGAATTGGAAAGATCTTTTTTGTTTTTGGGGATCTAGCATTCAAAGTATAATTGGTTTTTCATTAGTCGCATCATTATTTTTAGTTTACCAATTGAATTTTTTTGTTGTATTGACCGGATGTATCGTTGGGTCAATACCTGTATATCTATTTTCAAATTTAATTGGAAAACCTTCTCAGAAACATGGAATTCCATTTCCAGTATTTTTGAGATTATCAATGGGAGTATACGGAGCAAGGTATATAGCTATTCTGAGAGGCCTTGTTGGAATTTTTATGTTCGGAGTTCAAACATATTTTATTTCAAAATCTATAAGTTATTTAATAAGAATTGGTTTGTTTTCATTAGACAGTGCAATTTTAGATAAAGATATTTTTTTACTTTTTTATATGGGTTTAAATATTATTGATTATTTCTCACTAATATTTGCTCTTTGGATACAGTATTTACTATTTAGTAATGGTCAAAGATTTATTAAAAATGTAATTAATTTTTCAACATTATTTGTTTACTTAGGGTTAGTTGTTTTTTTTATAATACTAACCAGAGATAATTATAATGAAATAATAGTTGCATCTAGCGATTTATTTGAAAATAATATTGTTTATAACAAAGAAAATTTAATAGCCTTACTCTCTGTTGCTGGAACTTTTTTTACATACTTTTCAATAATTATTGTAAATTTTGGAGATTTTTCAAGATATGTAAAAAGTGAAAGTGAGGTAAACAAAGGTAATTTGAGCTTACTTCTAAATTTATTATTTTTTTCATTTTTAGCAATCTCTTTGGTATTAGGATCCAGTGTCGTCTTTGAAAAAAATTTAATTTCTATTGATAGATTGTTAACAAACCCCACAGATATTGTTGGAAAGCTTGATAATACTCTTTTAACATTAATAGCATTATTGTTTATATTGGTTGCTTCAGCCTCAACTAATTTAATTGCAAATTATATTCCTTCTCAAAATTCAATTATTAATTTTTTCCCTAACAAATCCAGTTTAAGAAGCTCAGGAATATTAATTATTATTTTAGGATTTATATTTGCAGTTTTTTGGGACCCTGTTCTTAGTAAAATAGGAATTTTATCATTTGTAGATACATTAGGTTCATTTTTTGGACCAATAGCGGGAGTAATGCTCATGGATTACTATGTTATAAAAAATAAAATAATCATTAATAAAGACATTTTTTCTTCCAAAGAAAATGGAGCTTATTATTATTCTGGGGGATGGCAGATTAAAGCAATATATTCTTTATTAATTGGTTTTATTTTTTCTTCAGCAACAATATGGAATGTAGATCTTAGATTTTTACAATCTTTTTCTTGGCTTATAGGTGCTTTTTTCTCTTCAATAACTTATTATCTTTTAGCTAAAAAATAATATTTATATGCATCAATTTGATCTTAAAAATAAAACAGCTGTCATTACTGGTGGAGCCCAGGGTTTTGGCCTTGATATAGCAAAGAAATTTTTATCTTCTGGGTGTAAAGTTTTTATATGGGACATTGATGAAAAAGAATTAATAAAAACTAATAAAGAGATTAATAATTCAAATTTAAATTATAATGTTGTCGATGTAGCTAATTTTGACCAAATTCAAAAAGCTGTTAACGATATAACATTAAAAAACAAAATTGATATATTAATAAATAATGCAGGTATTACCGGACCAACAGCTGAACTTTGGAATTATAAAATAAAGGATTGGAATTCAATTATAGATATTAATCTACACGGTACATTTTATTGTTGTAAGTTAATAGTACCACACATGATAAAAAATAATTATGGACGAATTGTAAATATAGCTTCTGTCGCAGGTAAAGATGGAAATGCAAATGCAAGCGCATATAGTTCTGCTAAAGCTGGAGTTATAGGTCTTACCAAATCATTAGGAAAAGAATTAGCAAAATATAACATAGCTGTAAACGCTATCACACCAGCAGGGGCAAAAACCAAAATCTTAGATCAAATGTCGAAAGAGCACGTTCAGTGGATGCTTTCAAAAGTTCCAAGAGGACGTTTTTTAGAAATAAATGAACTTTCATCGATGGTTTGCTGGTTGTCCTCTGAAGAAAATTCATTTTCAACCGCTGCTGTATTCGACATAAGCGGAGGAAGATCTACTTACTAAATTAATAAATTATATGTTGAGAATTTTTAATTATTTTTTAATAATTTTTTTATTAATATCCAATATAACTTTAGCTGAAAAAATTAACGTTTTTGAATTTACAGAAAAAGAGCTATCAAAATTAAAAGTAAAAAAAGTTAGAGGTGCCGATGCAAAAACAGAATATACATTAGGAAATAATGAAAATGGTAAATATATACGCGCCAATGCAAATAATTCAGCCTCAGGCCTAGGTAAGGAAATTAAAATTAATTTAAATAAAACACCTTTCCTTAATATTACTTGGAAAGTTGAAAAAGATTTAAATGGAATAGACGAAGAAAGCAAAAAAGGCCATGATTACGCAGCTAGAGTATTTGTAGTGAAAAAAACGGGTGCTACACCACTTTCAAATAGAGCTATGAATTATGTATTTTCAAGTAACAATGAAGTAAATACATACCACCATAGTCCATTTACTAAAAAATCGATAGATTATGTTTTGTCTACAACAAAAGAACATTTAAACGAATGGGTTACTGTAAAGGTAAATGTAAAAGAACATTTTAAAAAGTTTCATAATTTAGATTTAGAAGAAATTAATGGAGTTGCCATAATGGCTGATACAGATAATTCAAAATTAAATTCTATATCTTATTATCAAAATATTTATTTTTCTTCTAACTAGCTAAAATTTCAAATATCTTTTTAAGCCGATACTTATAAAAGAGAGAATAATTGCAGCTATAACATCCCAAAGAGGCTCAGCTTCTGGGTAACCATAATTCCAAAGAATCACTCCAGCAAGCCAAATAATATAAACTTTCATGAATGAACTTTATTATTTATTAAGTTAATTTTAAAACTTTTTTAAATAGATAAGTCATCTTTTTTTCATCTATTCTTCCAGTATTAACATTTCTAGGACTTGGATGATAACATCCTACTAAAATTTTTTTATCTGGTAATCGATATTTTTTTCCATGACCAAATACATAATCTTTATTTCTCAAAGAATAATTTTCTTTATAAAATTGAACACAAGCATCAAAAGCTATTTTTCCTAAAGCAATAATAACTTTGACTTCTTTAAGCAAATCTATTTCTTCCTTGAAATAATTAAAACATGTTTTGAGTTCTAAGTAAGTAGGCTTATCACCAGGTGGTACACATTTTAATGCTGTTGTAATGTATGAATTATAAAGTTTTAAACCATCATTTTTATTTTCAGAGGTAGATTGATTAGACATTTTGGCTTTATATAAACATTTGTATAAAAATTCTGCTGATCTATCACCTGTAAATACTCTGCCAGTTCTGTTTCCTCCATGTGCGGCTGGCGCAAGACCAATCAATGCTATTTTGCCACTTAGATCACCAAATCCAGTTATAGGCTTTCCCCAATATTTTTCATTTATATATTGTTTCCTTTTTTCTTTAGCGATTTTTTCTCTAAAATTTTTTAATCTTTTGCACTTTTTGCATGCAATTATTTTTTTATTTAGATTTGTGAATTGACTGCTTAAATTCATTTTTTATTTCAAATTCTGTTTTTTGAACAACGAAATACCACTTTTAACCTTATGATTATAAGATTCTTTAAAGCTTTCTAGTTGCCAACCTTTTAATCTACTTTCAATTTCTAAAAGATTGTTTTTTTTCCATTCATCGCTAGTTTTTTCATCTTTCCACATTTTTTTGTCATCATTACTTCTTCCACAACCATAACAATAACCAGTAACAGGGTCCGTCTTACAAATACTTATACAAGGTGAAACAATCATTTTTTTTTAATAATTATCATGTTTTACACTATTATTCTAATTGGACAAATGAGATCTATAATATATAAAACCTTTTAAATTGGGCGAGTGGCGGAATTGGTAGACGCGTTGGTCTTAGGAACCAATAGTGCAAGCTGTGAAGGTTCGAGTCCTTTCTCGCCTACCATAATAATTTATGAAAGTTACAGTAGAAAATAAAAAAGGTTTAAATAAAGATTTAAAAGTTTTTATAGATAAAAAAACTATTTCCTCATATATGGACGAAAAATATGAAGAAGTTAAAAATTCAGTCACACTTAAAGGGTTTAGACCAGGTAAAGTTCCTAAGGAAATTCTAAAAAGACAGTTTGGACAAGCAATATTTGGAGAAGTTTTAGATAAAGTATTAAAGGATACTAGCACCAAAGCACTTCAGGAAAATAAAATAAAACCAGCAGGTCAGCCAAAAATAGATTTAAAATCTTACGGAGAGGACAAAGACTTGGAATATATAATTTCAGTAACTGAACTACCAAAAATTGACATTAAAAGTTTGGAAAATATCAAATTTGATGAATATAAAGTAAAAATTGATGAGAGAGAAACAGAAAAAAGAATTAAAGAAATTGCAAAATCACAAAAGAATTTTGAAGATGTAGATCCGGCAAAAGTAGCTAACGAAGGTGATCTCGTCATTTTTGATTATAAAGCTAAAGTTGATGGTAATGAATTTAAAGGTAACGAAGGTAAAAATACCCAGTTAGAAATTGGTAAAGATTTATTTATTAAAGGCTTTGATAAGCAGTTATTAAAAGTAAAAAAAGGTGAAGAAATTAATGTTGAAGTAAATCTACCAGAAAATTTTCCTGAAAAAGAATTAGTTGGAAAAAAAGCAATTTTTAATTGTAAAATTTTACAAGTTAAAAAACCTAAAGAAATAAAAATAGATGATGATTTTGCAAAAAACCTTGGAGCTAAAGATTTAAGTGACTTAAAAAATTTAATTACCAAGCAAATTAATGAAGAATACAAAAATTCCTTAGACTCATTAAGTAGTAGAAAAATATTAAATGAAATTGAAAAAATTAATTTAGATGAAATTCCTGAAAATTTAAAGGAACAAGAAATTAAGATTTTATCACAAGGTATGAATGAAGAAGATTTAAAAAAAAGTAAAAATGAAATTGAAAAAAAAGCTATAAAAAGAATTAAAACGGGTTTGATACTAAATGAATTTGGTGAACAAAATAAAATTAATGTTACCGAACAAGAAATGCAAACTGAAATACAAAAACAATTAAGAATGATGCCTGGTCAGGAAAAAATGTTACAAGAATATTATCAAAGCAATCCTGCTGTTTTAGGAAATCTTAGAGGACAGCTTTATGAGGAAAAAATTTTAAAAGAAATTAAATCAAAAGCTAAATCGAATGTAAAAGAAATTTCCAAAGAAGAAGCTGAAAAACTTTTAAAAGAAGAAAATGAGAAACATATGAAGGAAAATCATGATCATCATCATTCATCTGATAAAAAAAACACTGCAGCAAAAAAAGTAGCAAGCCCTAAAAAAACTGCAGCTTCAGTAAACAAAACATCAAAAGTAAAAAAAGTTAGCAAAAAGTAATCACAAGTTGTATAAGTATAACGAATCAAATTATGAATAAAATACCTGAACATTTAAATACATTAATACCAATGGTTGTTGAACAATCAAATAGAGGTGAAAGAGCTTATGATATCTATTCAAGATTATTAAAGGAAAGAATTGTTTTTGTAGTTGGGCCAATAAACGACACTGTTGCATCACTTGTTACTGCTCAACTTTTATTTTTAGAATCTGAAGATCCCAAAAAAGAAATTTCACTTTATATAAATAGCCCCGGAGGTTTGGTAACCGCAGGTTTAGGTATTTATGATACTATGCAATACATAAAACCCGATGTATCAACGTTATGTATAGGACAAGCTGCTAGCATGGGATCTTTTTTGCTGGCTGCTGGTACAAAAGGAAAAAGATTTTCTCTTCCTAACTCAAGAATAATGGTACATCAACCTTCAGCAGGTTTTCAAGGACAAGCTACTGATATTGAAATTCATGCTAATGAAGTATTGTCATTAAAAAAAAGGTTAAATGAAATTTATTCACACCATACAAATAAATCTGTTGATGAAATAAAATCAGCACTTGAAAGAGACAATTTTATGACCCCAGAGAATGCAAAGGATTTTGGTCTAATAGATAAAGTGGTGGTAAACAGACAGTAGCTTACTATATATAGATGTTCCTCAACCTACACTTGATTGAAATGAGTCAAATGTAATAGAGTGATTAAATTGATTCGAAATAAAAATTATGAGCACAAATAATAAAAATATTCTCTATTGTTCTTTTTGTGGCAAAAGCCAACACGAAGTAAGAAAACTCATTGCTGGTCCTACAGTTTTTATTTGTGATGAATGTGTGGAACTGTGCATGGATATTATTAAGGAAGAAAATAAAGATACTTTTGTTAAACATCAAGATGGATTACCTTCACCAAAAGAAATTTGCAAAGTTCTTGATGATTATGTTATTGGACAAAATTATGCTAAAAAAGTTTTGTCTGTTGCGGTTCATAACCATTATAAAAGACTAAATTATGAAAATAAAACTAGCAAAACAGTAGAACTAGCAAAATCAAATATTCTATTATTAGGACCCACAGGATGTGGTAAAACTTTATTAGCTCAAACATTAGCTAGGATTTTAGATGTTCCATTCACAATGGCTGATGCAACAACTTTAACAGAAGCAGGTTATGTTGGTGAAGATGTTGAAAATATTATTTTAAAATTACTACAAGCAGCAGATTATAACGTAGAAAAAGCTCAAAGAGGAATCGTGTACATTGATGAAGTTGATAAGATAAGTAGAAAATCTGAAAATCCATCAATTACAAGAGATGTTTCTGGAGAAGGTGTACAACAAGCATTATTAAAAATAATGGAAGGTACAGTAGCAAGTGTACCCCCTCAAGGTGGAAGAAAACATCCACAACAAGAATTTTTACAAGTAGATACTACTAACATACTATTTATTTGTGGTGGTGCCTTTGCTGGATTGGATAAAATTATTTCTCAAAGAGACAAAGGTTCATCAATTGGTTTTGGAGCAGAAGTTAAAAGTGTTGCAGACAAAAAGATAGGTGAATGGATGAAAGGTCTTGAACCTGAAGATTTGTTAAAATACGGACTTATTCCAGAATTCATTGGTAGACTTCCAATTAATGCAACGTTAGAGGACTTAGATGAAAGTTCATTAATAAAGATATTAGTTGAACCAAAAAACTCTCTGATTAAACAATACAAAGAATTATTTAAATTAGAAGGTGTTAAATTAACATTTAAAGACAAAGCAATTAAGGAAATTGCTCAAAAAGCAATAAATAAAAAAACTGGAGCAAGGGGATTAAGGTCGATTTTAGAAAATATACTTTTAAAAACCATGTTTGACTTACCAGGACAAGAAAATATAGATGAAGTTATTATTGATGCGGGTGCGGCCAAAGGTCAAAACGATCCATTAATAATTCACACGAAAGAAGTTAAATCTAAGTCAGAAAAAACATCTGCGGCCTAAATAAGGCTAATAAGTGATAATTTTCTATTGCAAAAATTAATATAATATCCATATTTAGTCTATGGAAGTTAAACATAAATCACCACTTTTACCGCTACGAGATATTGTAGTCTTCCCAGGTATCGTAATACCTTTATTTGTCGGAAGAGATAAATCTATAACAGCATTAAATGAAGTTATGAAAGATAATAAAAAAATTATTTTAGTAACTCAAAAAAATTCTGAAGTAGATGATCCAAAAAAAACTGATATATTTATGTATGGGTGTGAAAGTTCTATTTTACAGCTTTTAAAATTACCTGATGGTACTGTTAAAGTTTTAGTAGAAGGTTTAAAAAGAGTTAAGATAATTGATTTCCAGGATGATGAAAAATTTATAACATGTGCTTATGAACATTGTAACGACGTGTTTCTTAAAAACGAAGATTTAATGCCATTAGCTATCACTGCTGTCAGAAGATTAGAAAAACTTTCTTCAATAAATAAAAAAATATCTTCAGAAACAATAACTAAAATCAAAGAATTAAAAGATCCAGCTAAAATTGCTGATAACATAGCCTCTCATTTAAACGTAACAATTTCTGAAAGACAACAAATTTTTGAAACAACCGATGTTAAAAAAAGATTAAACAGCGTTATAAAAATAATGGAGAATGAAACAAGTATAATTGGTGTAGAGAAAAAAATTAGAGGCAGAGTTAAAACTCAAATGGAAAAAACCCAAAGAGAGTACTACTTAAATGAACAATTAAAAGCCATCCAAAAAGAACTGGGTGAAATTGAAGAAGGTAAAGATGAAACATCAAATTTAAATAAAGCTATACAAAAAGCGAAAATGCCAAAGGAAGTACAAAAAAAATGCATGTCTGAACTAAAGAAGTTAAAAAACATGAGTCCAATGTCTGCCGAAGCTACAGTGGTTAGAAATTATCTAGATTGGATGATTGATATACCTTGGTACAAAAAAGATAAAATTGATATAGATTTAAATAAAGCACTTAATCAACTTGATGAAGATCATTATGGTTTAGAAAAAGTTAAAGAAAGAATTATTGAATTCTTAGCTGTACAAAAAAGAATGGATAAAATAAAAGGCCCAATTTTATGTTTAATTGGCCCGCCAGGAGTTGGTAAAACATCTCTTGGTAAATCAATTGCAAAAGCTACTAACAGACAGTTTGTAAGAATGTCTTTAGGTGGTGTTAGAGATGAAGCTGAAATAAGGGGGCACAGAAGAACTTACATAGGTTCTTTGCCTGGCAAAATTATTCAAATGATGAAAAAAGCTGGAACAAAAAACCCACTTATCCTACTTGATGAAATTGATAAAGTTGGCAACGATTACAGAGGTGACCCATCATCAGCATTACTCGAAGCTTTAGATCCCGAACAAAATACAACATTTAACGATCATTACCTTGAAGTTGATTATGATCTTTCCGACGTTATGTTTGTTACTACTGCTAATACATTAAACATATTACCTCCGTTACTAGACAGAATGGAAGTTATAAGAATACCCGGATACACCGAGGATGAGAAAATAAACATTGCAAATAAATACTTGCTTCCAAAACAAATAAAAGAAAATGGAGTTAACAAAGAAGAATTAAATTTATTAGATGGAACAATTAAGGAAATAATAAGAAGCTACACAAGAGAGTCTGGTGTAAGAAACTTAGAAAGAGAAATATCAAAAGTTGCAAGAAAAGTAGTTAAAAAAGTAGTTAGTGGAGAAGAAAAAAAAGTGACAGTAAATGATGCAAATATTCATGATTTTTTAGGAGTTAAAAAATTTAAATATGGAGAAGTTGAATCTGAAGATAAAATTGGAGTAGTTACAGGTTTAGCCTGGACAGAGTTTGGAGGAGAAATTCTTAAAATTGAAACCGTTCATATGCCAGGTAAAGGAAGAATGCAAATTACTGGAAAATTAGGTGATGTAATGCAAGAGTCAGTAAAAGCTGCAAAATCTTTTGTTAGATCAAAAAGCTTAGAATATGGAATTATACCGCCAATTTTTGAAAAAAAAGATTTTCATATACACGTACCAGAGGGAGCAACTCCAAAAGATGGACCTTCTGCAGGAATTGCTATGGTTACATCTATTGTTTCTTCAATTACAAATAATCCTGTACATAAACATGTTGCTATGACAGGTGAGGTAACAATTACAGGTCAAGTCCTACCAATAGGAGGTTTAAAAGAAAAATTATTAGCTGCACATAGAGCAGGAATAAAACAAGTTATAATTCCTAAAGAAAATGAAAAAGATCTAGTAGATATTCCAAAAAAAGTTCGTGAAGATATTAAAATTACAGCAGTTGAAAATGTTGATGAAGTATTGAAAATTGCTCTTAAAAAGGAATTGAAAAAAGTTGAATGGACTGAAGTCGAAAACATTTCAAAAACTAATAAAGAACAAAAATCACAAGCTAGCATTCAGTAATTAACAATTTACATTAACCCTGCCTTGTTGTATTAGTAGCCTGTTTTTGGGCGGTTAGCTCAGTTGGTAGAGCATCTCGTTTACACCGAGGGGGTCAAAGGTTCGAGTCCTTTACTGCCCACCAAAAACTCGGGGGTGTAGCTCAGTTGGTTAGAGCGATCGCCTGTCACGCGATAGGTCGAGGGTTCGAGTCCCTTCACTCCCGCCATCATTTTGATAAATATTATTATTTGTTTAAAATAACCAACAAAATGTGACTTTAACTCCACTTTCATTTAGTTCAAAAGATTATATATAGAATGTGATGCTTGCGGATTTTTTAAAAGAATATTTTTCAATAGTTGTTTTTTTAATTATTGCTTTGGGTTTAAGTTTTATATTTATTATGATTAATTACGCTTTATCCCCAAAAAAACCTGATCCTGAAAAACTTTCTGCTTATGAATGTGGATTTGAGCCATTTAATGATTCAAGAATGGAATTTGATGTAAGGTTTTATTTGGTTGCAATATTATTTATTATTTTTGACCTTGAAATAGCATTCTTATTTCCTTGGGCTATTTCCCTTGGAAAAATTGGTTTCTTAGGTTTTGTGTCAATGATGATATTTTTATTTATTTTAACAGTAGGTTTTGTTTATGAATGGAAAAAAGGAGCTCTAGATTGGGAATAAAAAATGGTAATTTCAGAAAAAGACAATCAAATACCTGAAGAGTTTAAAAAGCTTGCAAAAGATTTTAGTGAAAATGGATTTATAACAACATCTTTTGATAATTTAGTTAATTGGGCACGTGCAGGCTCATTACATTGGATGACTTTTGGACTTGCTTGTTGCGCTGTTGAAATGATGCATACATCGATGCCAAGATATGACTTAGAAAGATTTGGTGCAGCTCCACGAGGTTCACCGAGACAATCTGATGTAATGATTGTAGCTGGAACTTTAACAAATAAAATGGCCCCAGCTCTAAGAAAAGTTTATGATCAGATGCCTGAACCTAGATATGTAATTTCTATGGGAAGCTGTGCTAATGGTGGTGGTTATTACCATTATTCTTACTCAGTAGTTAGGGGATGTGATAGAATTGTACCAGTTGATATTTATGTTCCAGGTTGCCCACCTTCAGCTGAAGCACTTCTTTATGGAATAATGCAACTCCAAAAAAAAATAAGAAATAAAGGTTCTTTGGAAAGATAAAGTTATGAAAAATTTATCTGATTTAGAAAAAAAAATTAACTCTGAACTGGCAACAAAAGTTAAAACAACAAAAATTAATCACAGCCATATCTGTATAAATATTGAAAACGAGAATTTATTAGAAGTAGTTTTATTTTTGAAAAATAATAATAAAACAAAATTTAAACAGTTAATTGACATAACAGCAGTGGATTATCCTGAAAATGAAAGACGCTTTAAACTTGTTTATTTATTTTTAAGTCACGAATTTAATTCTAGAATTCTTATAGATTTTTTTATTAATGAAAATGAAATTGTGTCATCACTAACATCAGTTTTTCCCTCAGCAAATTGGATGGAAAGAGAAGTATTTGATATGTATGGTATTAAATTTAAAAACCACCCAGACCTAAGAAGAATTTTGACTGATTATGGTTTTGTAGGTCATCCATTAAGAAAAGATTTTCCATTGACTGGCCATAATGAAGTTAGATATAGCGAGGATAACAAAAAAGTTATCTATGAACCAGTAAAATTAGAGCAAAATTATAGAAATTTTGATTATGAAAGTCCATGGGAAGGAACTGAGTATATAAAAAAACAAACTAAGAAATAATGCCTAAAGAAAAAAAAACTTTAAATTTAAACTTTGGACCACAGCATCCAGCAGCACATGGAGTGCTAAGGCTTATTTTAGAATTAGATGGTGAAATAGTAGAGCATGCAGATCCTCATATTGGATTGTTACACAGAGGGACAGAAAAATTAATCGAAAATAAAACTTACCTCCAAGCATTACCTTATTTTGATAGACTTGACTATGTTGCTCCCATGAATCAAGAACATGCATTTGCACTAGCTGTAGAAAAAATTTTACACATTGATGTTCCAATTAGAGCTCAATTTATAAGAGTAATGTTTTGTGAAATTGGAAGAATTTTAAGTCATATTTTAAATATAACTACCCAAGCATTAGACGTAGGGGCTTTGACACCTTCACTTTGGGGTTTTGAAGAAAGAGAAACTTTGATGACTTTTTATGAAAGAGTTTCAGGTTCAAGATTGCATGCTAATTATTTTAGAACTGGTGGTGTACATCAAGATTTACCAAGAGGACTAAGTGAAGATATCGCAAAGTTTTGTCAAAATTTTCCAAAAGTTATTAATGATTTAGAAACACTTTTAACTGATAATAGAATTTTTAAACAAAGAAATGTTGATATCGGTATCGTTTCTAAACAGGATGCTTTAGATCATTCATTTTCAGGAGTTATGCTAAGAGGATCAGGAATCCCATGGGATTTAAGAAAATCTCAACCATATGAATGTTATGATCAACTGGAATTTAAAATTCCAATAGGCAAAAATGGTGATTGTTACGATAGATATTTATGTCGTATTGAAGAAATGAAAGAAAGTGTGAAAATTATAAATCAATGTTTGGCAAAAATGCCAACTGGTCCTGTAAAGTCTTTAGATGGAAAAATAAGTCCTCCTCCTAAAAAGGAACTTAAAGAGTCTATGGAAGCGTTAATTCATCATTTTAAATTATTTACAGAAGGATACAGAGTCAAGAAGGATGAGATATATGTGGCTGTCGAAGCTCCTAAAGGAGAATTTGGAGTTTATTTAATTTCTGATGGCTCAAGTAAACCTTATAAATGTAAAATAAGAGCCCCAGGTTTTTCTCATTTACAATCGATGGATTATTTGATCAAGGGTCATATGTTAGCTGATGTTCCGGCTGTTTTAGGTTCAATGGATGTAGTTTTTGGAGAAATAGACAGATGAGTATAAAAAAAATTTCAAAAGATCAGCCGTTAGATTTTAAATTTGATAGTAAAAATTTAGATAAAGCACAAAAAATAATTAAAAATTATCCAGCTAGCAAGCAGCAAAGTGCGGTAATGGCTTTACTTTATTTGGCTCAAAAACAAAACAATAATTGGATACCTCTCGCTGCAATGAAATATGTAGCAAAGTTTTTAAGTATGCCATATATCAAAGTTTATGAGGTTGCTACATTTTATTCAATGTACAATTTATCTCCTGTAGGAAAATATTTTTTTCAAATTTGTACTACTACACCATGTATGATTAGAGGTGCTTACGATATTGTAAAAGCCTGTAAAGAAAAAATATCAAATAAAGAAAATGAACTTTCCAAGGATAAAATCTGTTCTTGGATGGAAGTAGAGTGTTTGGGTGCATGTATAAATGCCCCTATGATGCAAATTAACGATGACTATTATGAAGACTTAAGTAAAGAACAAACAGAAAAAATAATAGATCAAATACAAAATGGAGAAAAACCAAAAGCTGGTTCTTACAAAGGTAGAAAAAATTCTGAACCAGAAAATAATAGAAAAACTTTATTAAATATAAACAATGCTTAAAGACGAAGATAGAATTTTTAAAAACTTATATAACGATTTGGGTCCTGATATTTTATCTGCTCAAAAGAGAGGAGATTGGCAAAATACTAATGAAATTATTAAAAAAGGTAAAGACTGGATAATTAACGAGATAAAAAGTTCTGAACTAAGAGGGAGAGGTGGCGCAGGCTTTCCAACAGGTCTTAAATGGTCATTTGCGCCAAAAGAAATAGGCTCAAGACCACACTATCTTGTTATTAATGCTGATGAATCAGAACCTGGAACATGTAAAGATAGAGATATTTTAAGATTTGAGCCTCATAAACTAATAGAAGGTTGTCTGTTAACTGCTTACGCCGTTAATGCAAATAAATGCTATATTTATATAAGAGGAGAGTATTTTAACGAAGGTAATAAACTTCAAGAAGCAATAAATGAAGCTTATGAAAAAAAACTAATTGGTTTAAACGCCTGTGGTAGTGGGTGGGATTTTGACATATATATTCATTACGGTGCAGGAGCTTATATTTGTGGAGAAGAAACTGCTTTATTAGAAAGCCTAGAAGGTAAAAAGGGTCAACCTAGATTGAAACCTCCTTTTCCTGCTTTAATTGGACTTTACGGCTGTCCAACAATCATAAACAATGTTGAAACAATAGCGGTAGTTCCAACAATATTAAGAAGAGGTGCTAAGTGGTTTGCATCTTTAGGAAGACCAAAAAACACAGGAACAAAAATTTATTGTATTTCAGGCAATGTAAATAACCCATGTAACGTTGAAGAAGAAATGGGAATTTCATTAAAAGATTTAATTGAGAAACATGCAGGAGGTGTAGTTGGTGGATGGGATAATCTACAGGCAGTGATTCCAGGAGGTTCTTCAATGCCGCTACTACCAAAAAATATTTGTGAAACAATCAAGATGGATTTTGATTCATTGGTTGAAGAAAAAAGTGGATTAGGTACCGCAGGAATTGTCGTTATAAATAAAGATCAAGATATAATTAAATGTATGGCTAGAATTGCAAGGTTTTACAAACATGAAAGCTGTGGTCAATGCACACCATGCAGAGAGGGATCTGGATGGATGTGGAGAATGTTGGAGAGAATGGCCAAAGGCGAAGCTTCAAGAGATGAAGTTGATATGCTTATGGATGTTACTAAACAAATAGAGGGACATACTATTTGTGCTTTTGGTGAAGGATCCGCATGGCCTGTACAAGGTTTACTCAGACATTTTAAAAAAGAAGTGGCTAAAAGAAATAATTTCAATCCATTAATAAACAAAGGTAAAAAAATTCCTTACTTAGTGGATCAACACTTATTGGAAAAATAATGATTAATCTAAAAGTAAATGATTTAGATATAGAAGTTGAAGAAGGATTAACTGTTCTTCAGGCATGTGAAAAAGCAGGAGCAGAAATTCCTAGATTTTGTTATCATGAAAAACTTTCTATAGCTGGTAATTGCAGAATGTGCCTAGTTGAAATTGAAAAATCACCTAAACCTGTTGCATCATGTGCTATGCCAGTATCAGAAGGAATGAATATCAAAACAAATACAGAAAAAGTGGAGAAAGCAAGAAAAGGAGTTATGGAGTTTTTATTGGCCAATCATCCTTTAGATTGCCCTGTATGTGATCAAGGTGGTGAATGTGATTTGCAAGATCAATCAATGTTTTATGGAATAGATAAATCTAGATATAAAGAAAATAAGAGAGAAGTTCCAGATAAGTATATGGGTCCTTTAATTAAAACTCAAATGACCAGATGTATTCATTGCACAAGATGTATTAGATTTGCTACAGAAATTGCTGGTGTTCCCGAGCTGGGTGCTATTGGTAGAGGCGAGGATATGCAGATTGCTACATATTTAGAAAAATCAATGGAATCAGAGCTTTCAGCTAATGTTATTGATCTATGCCCAGTCGGTGCCTTAACATCGAAACCTTATGTATTTGAAGCAAGACCATGGGAACTTAAAAAAACTGAAACTATCGATGTAATGGATGCTGTTGGATCTAATATTAGAGTTGACACATATGGCTGGGAAGTAAAAAGAGTTTTACCAAGAATAAACGAAGATATTAACGAAGAATGGATATCTGATAAAACCAGATATGCATGTGATGGAATTAAAAATCAAAGATTAGATACACCTTATCTAAAAAACAAAAATAGCTTTGAAAAAATATCTTGGGAGGAAGCAAATAAAATAATTATTAAAAAAATAAATGATACAGCACCAGATAAAATCGCAGGATTTACAGGTGACCTTACAAATATGGAAACCTCATATGTTATTAAGGAATTTTTTAACAGGACTATTAAGTCAAAATATTTAGATTCAAGAATTGATAATTCTTATATAAATACAAATGATAAAAAAAATTATATTTTTAATTCAACAATTAATGGAATCGAAGAATCTGATTTAGTTGTTCTTATAGGAACAAACCCAAGATATGAAGCTACAATTTTAAATTCAAGAATAAGAAAAAGCTATCTAAAAAATAAATTTGATGTTTATTCAATTGGAGATGTTGGTAATTTGACTTACCCATATAAAGTTCTTCCAAATGAAACTAAAACTATCATGGATATAATCGAGGGAAATCATGAATTGTGTTCAAAAATTCAAAGTTCAAAAAAACCATTAATAATTATTGGTAAATCAGCATTAAATTTAAAGTCAGGAAAATACATATTTGAAGAAATAAAAAAATATTTATTTTCCATCAACAAAATTACAGATGAATGGAACTCTTTAAATATCTTATCCAATGATGCATCTACAGTAGGTTCTAATGATTTAAATATCATTAGCACGGGAGATTTAGAAAATATTACTTTATCAAAAACCTTAAATAATGAATTTGAAATTCTATTTTTAGTTGGTCAAGATAATCTTAAATTTAAAAAAAAAAATGAATTTGTTATATATATAGGAAGTCATGGAGATTATGGAGCAGAATGTGCTGATATCATTTTACCTGGTGCAACCTATGTTGAACAAGATGGATATTTTACAAATTTAGAAGGAAATATTCAAAAAGCTTACAAAGCTTCTTATCCACCTGGTGATGCGAAAGAAGATTGGGAAATTATTAATGATTTATCTGAATTGTTAAAAAGAAAAAAATTATTTAAGAATAAAGACGAGTTAGTAGATAGTATGTTTAATTTTATAAATTTAAATAAGGATAGTAAACAAAATGAAATAATAGTTACAACTTTTTACAATGAAAAGATTATCGTTGATAGTTCAAATTATTATTTTTCAAATGTAATAGCAAGAGCTTCAAAGACTATGATTAATTGTCACAATGAAAAAATAAAACTAAAAAATACTGGAACAGATGGATAATGATTGAAAATTTAAATATTTTAATAACAGAAGTTTATAATGTTCTCCTTTTACTCATTCCAATTCTGACAGCAGTTGCAATGATAGTTTGGCTTGATAGAAGAGTATGGGCTTTTGTTCAAAAAAGAAGAGGACCAAATGTAGTTGGTCCTTTTGGCTTATTTCAATCATTAGCAGATGCTTTAAAATATATTTTTAAAGAAATAATCATTCCTGCAAGTGCTAATAAAGTTATATTTATTCTTGCACCAATCGTAACTATGACATTAGCTTTAATTTCTTGGGCTGTTATACCTTTTAGCGAAGATTTTGTGTTAGCTGATATTAATGTCGGTATACTATATCTTTTTGCAGTTTCGTCCCTAGGAGTTTACGGAATTATAATGGGTGGATGGGCGTCAAATTCAAAATATCCTTTTTTAGGCGCAATAAGATCTGCAGCACAAATGGTATCTTATGAAGTTTCTATAGGAGTAATAATAATAAATGTTTTACTGTGCGTTGGTTCATTAAATTTAACTGATATTGTTATAGCTCAAGAAAATTTATGGTTCATAGTTCCTCTATTCCCAATGTTTGTAATTTTTTTTATCTCTGCTCTTGCTGAAACCAATAGACCTCCATTTGATTTACCCGAAGCTGAAGCTGAATTAGTAGCAGGTTACCAAACTGAATATTCAGGAATGATGTACGCAATGTTTTGGTTAGGAGAGTATGCAAACATTTTATTGATGTGCTCTATGGGATCTATTTTATTTCTTGGTGGATGGTTATCTCCAATAGACATCTATCCTTTTACACTGGTACCTGCACCCTTATGGTTAATAATTAAAATATTATTATTATTTATTCTTTTTTCTTTAGTTAAGGCAATCGTGCCAAGATATAGATATGATCAACTAATGAAACTTGGTTGGAAAATTTTTCTACCTTTTTCATTAATATGGGTAGTTTTAACTGCAAGTTATTTGTTTTACTTTAACCTATTACCAACAAATTAATTATGAAAATAACTAGATTTATTAAAACAATTTTATTAGTTGATTTCATTAGTGGGTTATTTATTGCAATTAAAGAATCTTTTAAGGCAAAAAAAACTTTAAACTACCCATTTGAAAAAGGAAAAATAAGCCCAAGATTTCGTGGAGAACATGCATTAAGAAGATATTCTAATGGTGAAGAAAGATGTATAGCATGCAAACTGTGCGAGGCAGTTTGCCCTGCCCAAGCAATTACAATTGAATCTACAGAAAGAGAAGATGGCAGTAGAAAAACAACAAGATATGATATTGACATGTTGAAATGTATTTACTGTGGATTATGTGAAGAGTCTTGCCCTGTTGATGCAATTGTTCAAGGA
>CACFLX010000007.1 GCA_902567235.1 uncultured Pelagibacteraceae bacterium | reverse complement strand
AAAAGCAATTAAATTAGACAAAAATAAATCTGCTGAAATTTATAGATTTAAAGACTTTAATATTGTTGAGTTTACTACAAAAGCTTGTGCATTAGACTACGACTCTATGGATGCATTAAAAAATGCAACTGATAAACCTTTGATAATTATAAATGAAAGTATGCAGTTTTCTGCAGGTGTAAATTTAACTTATACTATGAATTTTGCAGACAAAGGTGATTTTAAATCCATTGAAAAATTTATTAAATATTTTCAAGAAACTTGTAAGCATTTAAAATATTCTGATCATCCAGTTATTTCAGCTCCATCTGGTTTAGTTTTAGGAGGAGGAGAAGAGGTAGCTATTCAATCAAATTTTGTAGTATCGCATACAAATATTGTAATGGGTCTAGTTGAAACAGGAGTAGGTCTTGTGCCGGCTGGTGGAGGATGTAAAGAAGTTTTATGGAGATGGTCTCAAACACCAGAAGCTAAAAAAGATCCTGATTTTGCTCCTTTAAAAGTATTTAATATTATTGGCTATGGAACTACAGCTACCTCAACAGTTGAAGCTGAACCACTAAAATTTTTAAGACCAGAAGATAAAAAAGTTATGAATAGAAACAGTTTATTTGAAGTTTCAAAAAAAATAATATTAGAAAATAAAGATTTTACACCTCCAAAAGAATGTTCGTTTAATTTATCTGGAAAACCTCTTAAGGAAAAAATGATAAAAGTTTTAGAGAAATTATATAATGATAAGATTATATTAGATCATGGTATGAAGGTTGGTTCAGAATTAGCAAATGTTTTAAGTGGAGGAGATACAGTAACAAACAAAACTCTTTCAGAAGACGAATTATACAAATTAGAACTAGATTCTTTTATGAGACTAATAGAAACAAAAGAAACTCAAGAAAGAATTAAACATACTTTAAATACAGGTAAACTTTTAGTAAATTAGAATGGCCAACTTGTCTGATCAACAGATAAAATTCTATAATGAAAAAGGCTATATTGCTCCAATCGATGTACTTTCAATTCAAGAAGCTAATGAAATTAGAGAAGAAATAGAAACTATTGAAAAAAAATGGCCAAATGCTCTTGAGGGGCTAGGACGTAATTATGTCCATATGATCTCTCCTGTTTTAAACAATGTATGTCTTAATAATAAAGTTTTAGATGCTGTCGAAAGTATTATTGGTAAAAATATTCTTATTTGTGGAACAACACTTTTTATTAAAAATGCTAATGAAAAAGGTTTTGTAAGTTTTCATCAGGATGCGAAATATATAGGTCTTGAACCCCACAATTGGGTGACAGCCTGGATAGCAGTAACTAATTCGAATGAAGAAAATGGATGTATGCGTATGTGGCCAGGATCTCATAAGGAAGATTTAAAAAATCATGAACAAAAATTTGATGAGGATAATTTACTTACTAGAGGACAAACAATTGAAAATGTACCAATAGAAGAAACAGACCCTGTAGTTTTAAAAGCAGGTCAAATGTCATTACACCATCCAACTGTAGTTCATGGCTCAGGTTTAAATAGAAGCAATGATAGAAGAATAGGATTTGTAGTTCAAAGCTATATTGGAAGTAATGTAGATCAAGTACTTGGAAAAATATATGTTCAAAAAGCAAGAGGAGAAGATACTCACAAATTTCACGAATATTCAAATATTCCTAAAGATCTTATGACTAAAGATGATATAAAATCATGGAATAAGGCAAAGGACGAATTATCAAAAATATTTTATAGTGGAGCAACTAAAAAAGGAAAGTATTAATATAATGAATTGTTCAATTGCATCTATTTATTATTGTCCGGTTAAAACTTTATCATTTCAACGTATTGAAAGCTGTAATGTGAAAAAAGAACTAGGAATGGTTAATGATAGGATATTCGCATTTTCTAGAGGAGTTAATTTAGAAAAAGCAAAATCTATGGAAACAAATCCTAATGATAGAAAATTAAATAATTTATTAACTTTAAAAAATTCTCCTGTGTTAAATAAATATAATTTTATCTATGAACAAGGTAAACTTTCTTTAAATCTTAAAGAAAAGGAAATAATTTCAATATCACCAGATATTAACGAAGAAAGAATTAAACTTTCAGAAAAATTAATTGAATTAGAAAGCTCTTTAGCAAAACCTATTTTTCTTTTAAAAAATACTGAATTTCCATTTTTTGACACTTCACATTCCAATAATATTTTTAACTCAATATCATTAATAAACCTAAATACTGTTAGAGATTTTGAAAAAAAAATTAATGAAAAAGTTGAGTTTGAAAGATTTAGAGGTAATTTTTACTTTGAAGGGCTAGATGCAGGAGAAGAGAGAAATTGGATAGGTAAAATTATAAAAATTAATAACATTTCTTTTAAAGTTGAAAAAAATATTCCAAGATGTGTAGCTATAAATTTAAAACCAAAATCAGATGATAATTCTTTAAATTTACTCCAATCTCTTAAAAAAACTTATAATCATTTTGATATGGGAATTTATTTAAGAGTCTTAGAAGATGGTAAAATTAATGTTGGTGATAAAATTCAATTATCCCAATAATTTTTTTAATTTTCTTTAGTCAACCTCTGATTGAAAAAATAATTTTGTGTATACAAATAAGCTTTTTTTTAGTTAAATTATTTAAAATAAATTAAATCGAGAGGGAAATAAACTATGAGTAGATTATTTAAATCGTTTACTGTTCTTTTTGTTATTCTTTTTAGTGTTTCTTCAGTCAGTGCTGCAACACTAACTCAAAGATTGGCAGATGGACATAAATTAAGATTAGGATTTGGTACAGCTGTACCGTGGGCTTATGCTGGAGATAATGGTGAAGCACTAGGATTTGTTAATATGATCGCTTTAACAGTTCTAGAAGAAATGGGAATTACAGAGCATGAAACTAAAGTTTTTGAATGGTCTGGATTAATTCCTGGAATTAATGCCAATAGATCAGACATGATAACTGGTGGTATGTATATTTTAAAAAGTAGATGTGCAAACATAAACTTTTCAGACCCTATAGGAGTTTTTGGTGATGCTATGCTAGTTCCTAAAGGTAACCCAAAAAATATTAATAACTACCAAGATGTTATTGATACGGGAGCTACATTAGTTACAGGTGCTGGTTTTAATACTGTTGAAGCTGCTAAAAAATTTGGTGTTCCAGATAGCCAAATGTTATTAGTTGAAGGTGAAGTTGGAATTTTAGCTGCAATGAAAGCAGGTAGAGCTGATGCTGCTGTTCAGACTTTCTTTGGTGCAAAAGAGCATGAAGAAAAAACAGGTGGTGCATTTGAAGTTACCGATCCTAAATTAATGCCTAAAGAAACTGTAAACGTAGTAGGTATTGGTTTTAGAAAAAGTGATGAAGAGTTCAGACAAGCTTTTAATGCTGCTTTAGCTAAAGTTATGGCTAACCCAGGTAAAATGTTAGAGAGAGCTGGTGAGTATGGGTATGATAAAGCTCAATTACCTCCTGCTGACATGACTACTGAGTGGGCTTGCTCAACTAAATAGTATAAAATACATTTATTTAATCAGGCGACTAAAAAAAAGGTCGCCTGATTTTTTTCAATTTACTTAAAGGTTTACAGTGAGTTATTTTGCATTTTTAGCCGAACATGGACCTACACTTTTATTAGGTACAGTTACTACAATTAAAGTTTTAGTTTGTTCAACTATTCTTTATGTAATTATATCAATGATATTTGGTTTAATGCGTTTATCCAAAAATCCTATAATCCAAGGAATAGCAACAGTATATATTGAATTTTTTAGAGGTACATCTTTGTTAGTTCAATTATTTTGGGTTTATTATGTATTACCTTTTTTTGGTCTTTCTTTAGAAGCTTTTGTTGCAGGTGTAGTTGCTTTAGGAATGAATTTTGGAGCTTATGGTGCAGAAATAGTGAGAGCAGGAATACTTGCAGTACCAAAAGGTCAATGGGAAGCAGCTCATGCACTTAATTTTAGCCCTGCAAAAAGAATTAAAAGAATTATTATTCCGCAAATATTTCCAATTATATTGCCACCCGCTGCAAATTTAACAGTGGAACTTTTAAAAGCCACTGCTCTTGTAGCCCTTGTTACAGTTGTTGATTTAACTTTTGAAGCTAAACAAATTAATTCTATTACTTGGCTTTCTGCACAGTGTTTTGGTACCGCTTTATTAATTTATTATATTATGGCAAGATTTGCGCTTGTTCCCTTTTTGAGATGGTTAGAAGTAGTAGCAGCAAGAAAGGTTGGAAGGTAAAAGGTATAATATATGGAAATGGGATTTAGATGGGATTTTGCTTATGAAATTTTACCACAAATGTTATGGGCAACTTTAAACACTATAATCGCTGCTGGAGTAGGATATGCAATAGCTTTAGTTGTTGGATTATTTTTTTTACTTGGGCAAAGAACTCCTTCTAAAATTGTAAATGTAATTAACAGAGAACTAGTAGAATTTATCCGGTCAACACCACTTTTAATACAATTATTTTTTGTTTACTTTGTACTACCTCAATTTGGTATAAAATTATCAGCATGGTTATGTGGGATGATTACAATTGGTTTACACTTTGGAACTTATCTATCAGAAGTTTATCGTGGTGCTTTAGAAGGTGTATCTAAAACTCAATGGGAAGCATGTAGAGCTTTAAATTTCTCAACTGTTTATACATACAGAAGGATTGTTTTGCCTCAAGCTTTTCCAATCGCAATACCAGGAATGGGAAATTATTTAGTGGGTATTTTTAAAGATACTCCTCTATTATCAACAATAGGTGTTGCAGAGTTATTTCATGCCGCAACAGCTGTAGGGGGCTATAATTATAGATATTTGGAACCTTACACAATGGTTGGTATAATATTTTTAACGCTTTCTATCCCAGCCGCTATGTGGGTTAGAAATTTAGAAAAAAGAGTTAATGTAGCCCAAGGAAAAATAAAATAATAATGGATAAAAATTCTCAAGAAATCATTGTTAAATTTGACGAAGTTACAAAACAATACGGAGATCTTGTAGTTTTAGATAAGCTAAATTTAAATATTAAAAAAAATGAAATGGTTTCAATTATTGGCCCTTCCGGTTCAGGAAAAACAACAGTTCTAAGAGTATTGATGACTTTAGAAAAAATTAACGGTGGTGTTATTCATTTGGATGGAGAACCACTTACTCATATGGATACAAATGGCAAATTAGTAGAAGCTAACGAGAAATATTTGAGAGACAGACGTTCAAAAATTGGTATGGTATTTCAACAATTCAATTTATTTCCACATATGACAGCTCTTCAAAATTGTATAGAGGCTCCAGTAGAGGTTTTAGGAATGAAAAAAGAAGAAGCTGAAGAAAGAGCACTTGAGCTTTTAGAATTAGTAGGATTAACAGATAAAAAAGACCAACATCCTTCAAGGTTATCTGGAGGCCAACAACAACGTGTTGCAATAGCAAGAGCTTTAGCAATGAGACCAAAAGTAATGTTGCTAGATGAAATAACTTCAGCTTTAGACCCAGAAGTTGTTGGTGAGGTTTTAAATGTTATTAGATCTTTAAATAAAGAACACAGTCTAACAATGATAATGGTAACCCATCAAATGGGATTTGCTAGAGAAATATCAGATAGAGTATGTTTTTTTAATGAAGGAAAAATTTTTGAACAAGGACCACCAGAAGAATTATTTGGTGATCCTAAAAACGAAAGAACAAAACAATTTCTTCATGCGGTGCTTGATGCGAATTAAAAACTATGTATAAATTTTAAATAAATATAATTTGAAAAAAAATAAAAAAACAATACAACCAGTTAGTGGAACAAAGGTCCCTAGATTTGCAGGACCTTCAACTTTTGCAAGATTACCAGAATTAAGAGATGTAGAAAAATGCGATATAGCAATAGTGGGAATACCATTTGATGCTGGAACTAGCTATAGGCCTGGTGCAAGATTTGGTCCACAAAGTATAAGACAAGCCTCAAGACATTTAAGAACCAATTATCACCCAAACTATGACAGCGAGCCTTTTGTAGAACAACAAGTTGCTGATGCTGGAGATATAACTTGTAATCCATTTAATATTAATGAAGCAATTAAACAAATTGAAGTTGGAGCAACAGATTTATTAAATAAAGTAGGTGGGATAATTAGTATGGGTGGAGATCACACAATTGCATTTCCACTTCTAAAAGCAATAAACAAAATAAATAAAGGCCCTGTAGCATTAGTTCATTTTGATGCGCATTTAGATACTTGGGACACATATTTTGGCGCCCCGTATACTCACGGAACTCCATTTAGAAGAGCAAGAGAGGAAAATTTATTTTTAGATGATGCTTCGATGCATGTAGGTATAAGAGGCCCTTTATATAGTAGAGATGATCTTAAAAACGATGAAAGTTTTGGTTTTAAAATAATTCATTGTGATGAATTCCAAAGCCAAGGCACCGACAAAATTGCAGAAAGAATAAGGAATAGAGTAGGCAATAACCCACTGTATTTATCAATTGACATAGATGTTTTAGACCCTGCTTTTGCTCCTGGAACTGGTACGCCAGAGATAGCAGGCATGACTACTAGAGAAATGGTAAATGTTTTGAGGGGACTTTCAGGTCTAAATTTAATTTCAGCTGACGTAGTTGAAGTTTCCCCAGCATATGATCATGCTGAAGTAACATCTTTAGCTGCTGCGACTATTGTTTATGAATTAACAAATCTGTTTGCAAAAAAAAAACTATAGGCTAGATTTCACAAATGTTAGATAGAAAAAACTTTTATATCGATGGAAAATGGGTCTCACCAACAGAACCAAGAAATCACAAAGTAATTGATCCATCAAATGAAGAAATATGTGCCGAAATATCTCTTGGAGGAAAAAAAGATGTAGATAAAGCAGTTAGTGCTGCAAAGAAAGCTTTTGAAACCTGGGCTTTCTCAAAAAAAGAAGAAAGATTAGATTTATTAGAAAAATTATATGTAGTTTATAAAAAACATTGGGCAGAAATGGCAAAACTCATATCACTTGAAATGGGAGCACCCATGAAATTTTCAACGGAAATGCAAGCCGCAACAGGAGCTAGTCATATAAAATCTTTTAAAAATATTTTAAAAGATTTTAAATTTGAAAAAGATTTAGGAGAAGAAAAAAATAATCAAAAATTATTATATGAACCAAAAGGAGTTTGTGCATTAATTACTCCGTGGAATTGGCCAATAAATCAAGTTAATTTAAAAGTAATTCCTGCACTAGCATCCGCATGTACAGTAGTATTAAAACCATCTGAGATAGCACCACTATCATCCATGTTACTTGCAGAGATGATTGATGAGGTAAAATTTCCTCCTGGAGTTTTCAATTTAGTTAATGGAGATGGAGTAATCACCGGAGATGCATTAACAAGTCATCCCGACGTAAACATGATATCATTTACTGGCTCTACTAGGGCTGGTGCATTAATTTCTCAAAATGCAGCTAAAGATTTTAAAAGAATTAGTTTAGAGCTTGGTGGAAAAGGTGCAAACATAATTTTTAAAGATGCTGATTCTGAAGCTGTAGCAAGAGGAGTTCTAAGATGTTTTAGAAACTCAGGTCAATCATGCAATGCACCAACAAGAATGCTTGTTGAAAAATCAATTTATAGTGAAACTGTAGAAAAAGTAAAAGAATTAGCAAATAATACTAAAGTAGATGCACCACAAAAAGAAGGCGACCACATTGGACCAGTAGTTTCAGAAGTACAATATAATAAAATTCAAAATTTAATTCAAAAAGGAATAGATGAAGGAGCAAAGTTAATTGCTGGTGGAACAGGAAAACCCAAAGGATTTGAAAAAGGTTATTATGTAAAACCTACAGTTTTTGCTGACGTTAATAATCAAATGGAAATTGCAAGAACTGAAATTTTTGGTCCAGTATTATCCATAATTCCTTTTGAAAACGAAGAGGAAGCTATTTCAATAGCTAACGATACTCCTTATGGCCTTACAAATTATATTCAAACCCAAGATAAAGAAAAAGTTAAAAGAGTTGCAAGAAAACTTAGATCAGGAATGGTAGATGTAAATGGAGTTGGTATAGCAGTTGCCTCACCTTTTGGAGGCTACAAACATTCTGGAATTGGACGAGAAGCTGGTACAGAAGGACTGATAGAGTTTTTGGAAGTAAAAACAGTCGGTGGTTGGAATTAAATTTTAAATTTGATTTAATCGATCAAATTGGGTCTTATAAATCATAAAATTGGCGGTTTTTAAATTACACGTAATAAAGGCTTGAAATTAGTATCATAAAATTTACCGTTATCTAAGTAGAAAACATGGAAGGAGGAAGATATGAGTAGATCTTCTAAATTATATAATAAGGATTTAGCTCCAACACCAAGTTCAGAAAAAAAATGGGGATGGTTCGAAATCTTTAACGTATGGGCTAACGATGTACAAAGTTTATTTGGATATACTTTGGCTGCTTCATTATTTATTGCTTCAGGTTTAAATGGCTGGGCTGTATTTCTTGCATTAATACTTGCAGGATTTTTTATAATGTGGCTTGTTAACCTATCAGGAAAACCAAGTGTTAAACATGGTATTCCTTATCCTGTATTTGCTCGGGTAAGTATGGGAGTTTTTGGTGCCAATTTTCCAGCAATGGCAAGAGGACTTGTTGCAATGTTTTGGTATGGTGCTCAAACTTATGCAGCTTCAACAGCAGTCGCACTTTTAATTACAGGCTTAACAGGAATACAGGGTGAACCTGTATTACTTGGAATGTCAGGAGTAATGTGGGTATCATTTATTTTTGTCTCACTTTTCCAAGTTTATCTGTTTTGGCAAGGAATTGATCTTGTTAGAAGATTTTTAAACTTTGCTGGACCAGCAGTTTATATTGTAATGATTGTTTTAATGATAGCTATTTGGGCTAAAGCTGGTGGAGGATTATTATCTGAAGTTGGAGAAATATTTTCAGGTGGTGAACGTTCAGGTGGATTTGAAGGCTTAGGTTCATTTGGAGCTTTCTTAGCTGTATTCTCAATTATGGTAGGATATTTTGCTGCAGTAGTTATTAACTTTGGTGACTTTGCTAGATTTGTTAAAAATGAAGATGAAATGAAAAAAGGTAACTTATGGGGATTAGTAGGAAACGTAATTTTCTTTTCTTTCATAACTTTAATGATCACTGGTGGTACAATTGCAATCTTTGGAGAGTATATTGCCCAACCAACAGAAATGGTAGCTAAAGTAGATAATTTACTTTTAACATTAATTGCAGCATTTGCATTTTTTGCAGCTACAGTTGGTATAAATATGGTAGCTAATTTTATACCTCCAGCGTATGACCTTGCAAACTTAATGCCAGACAAAATAAATTTCAGAACAGGTGGTTTAATCACTGCTATTTTTGGATTTGTTATCGGAGGTATGTGGGTTGCTGTTATAACTCAAATGGGAATGTTTCCATTTGTGAATACGTTAGGAGCAATTTTGGCGCCAGTATTTGGAATAATGATTGTTGATTATTATGTAATCAAAAATCAAAAACTTGATGTAGATGATTTATTTTCTGATAAAGAAAGTGGAAAATATCATTACAATGGAGGATTTAACGGAAAAGCAATGTTAGCTTGGGTAATCTCAGGTTATGTTGCAGTTGGATCTGTTTGGCCAAATATATTATTTGCAGGTTTAGATGATTTCTTCGCTAACTTAGGTGGCGGAGGAGGATATGCATGGATGATTGGAGCAGCTTTAGGTGCTATCATTCATATGGCAATATCTGGAAGAGGCAAATAAACAGTTTAAATTTAAAAGCTCGCCGAGTGTTGTGCGCGGCGGGCTTTAATATTTCAAAGTAATATTATCTTTATCTAAATTTTCAATAACTAAATTATTACCAGATCCTTTTCTATCTACCACTAGAAAGTTCATATCTTCAGTAGATATTAATGGGAAATGCCAAGTCCCAGGATTGTAATTTACTCCTATACCAGGTGGGATAATAAAAGCTTCAATTTTATTTAAATCTAACTTCTCTTCTTTAGGAGCTACAAATACTAAAAAAGTAGTTTCTTTCATTGGTATGAATGCTTGACTTCCTAAAGGATGTTTTTCCATCATATCAATTTTCATTGGGAAATTTCTTTTTAAAGCAGAAAAGATGCTAATTGTAGTTTCACCATTATCACTAGAAGTATTTAAATTAGCTATACCATCATATCTTTTTGCATATCCATTGTTTATTTCTAAAGGCTTTATATCTTTAGTTGAAATCATATCTCCATATTTAGCAAAGTTTTCTTTTGTAATTGGAATAGGTATTATTATTTTTTCAGTCATTCAGCTTTTCCAAAGGCTCTTATTCTAGAAATCCCACCATCAGGGAAAATATTAATTCTAATATAATTTATTTTTTTATTTTTCATTATTTTATTATTAAAATTATGTTTTTTATGCGCATAGAGTTTAATTTTATTAAGAAGATAGGCCCATCTTTTTGATTTGTTAACAATGTTTTTTTCTGAAATTTTATTTGGAATATAAGCAGCTTGTACTGAACATTTGTCTGGATAATTTCCTTTAAAATGATGAGTATCTAATTGAATTTTATTAATTTTTCCTGGTGATGAGCATTTTATTATTATCCAGTCAAAATTTTTTCCTCTACTTCTTCTAGTTTCCCATCCATCACCCATATTTTTTCCAACGCCTGGAGCAAGTATATTTTCTGCTCTTCCAAAATGTTCGTTATTGCAAGCAATTGGTACCGCTCCATTAACAACTGATGTTAAATTTTGAATTTTACTATTAATTTTATTATTTGTTTTCATAGAACCATAAATTCTTAATCTTGCCACTCCTCCATCAGGAAAAATATTTAACTTTATATGAGTAAAGTAATTTTTATTTTTTACTTTAAAAAAATGATGGCTATTTGCATTGGTTTTACTTTTTTTAATAATGGTGATCCATTTAGTTTTTTTATCAGGTATTTTTTTTTTACTAATACAAGCTTGCAATGAAATTTGATTAGGATGATTTCCAGAAAAGTAAGATGTATCAACATCTACTTTTTTTATAACACCTGGTTTTCCAAACTTTAAAATCAGATAATCATATCCTTTAGTTCTCTTTCTTCTAGTTTCCCAACCATCCATCCATTTACCGTGTTTATCAAACACACCTTCTTTAAATACAGGTGGCCAAGGATTAATTATTCTTTTAGCAGGTGCAAAAAATTCATCAGTTTTATAAATAATTTTAGAACCCAGCCGTGACTGAGCTAAATCAATTAATCCATTTAAGTAAATAATATTATTTTTTTTCATTTTTTCTCTTAGCTTGGATGATTTTTAATCCAGTGTTTTGCGATATCTATTCTTTTACAAATCCATACATCATTAAACTTTAGAGCATAATCTAAGAATTTTTTAAGTGACTGAATTCTTCCTGGTCTTCCAATTAATCTACAATGCAATCCTACAGACATCATTTTTGGATTAGTTTTGCCTTCTTCATATAGAGCATCAAAACTATCTTTTAAATATGTATAAAATTGATCTCCACTGTTAAAGCCTTGGTTTGTAGCAAATCTCATATCGTTGTTATCTAAAGTATAAGGAACAATTAATTGTTTTTTATTTTTTTTATATTCCCAATAAGGCAAATCATCACTGTAGGAGTCGCTATCATATAAAAAGCCACCATCATCAAATACCAAGTCTCTAGTATTTGGGCTACATCTTCCCGTGTACCAACCCAAAGGTCTTTTGCCAAAAATTTTTTTTATAGTTTTAATAGCTAGTTTCATATCTTTTTTTTCAGTACTTTTTTTTATGTTTTGATAGTCAATCCATCTCCAGCCATGACAGGCAATTTCATAATTTCCATTCTTTATTGCCTCACATACTTCTGGGTTTCTTTCTAAAGCCATTGCAACTCCAAAAATTGTTATGGGTATTTTTTTTTCCTGAAATAATTTATGGAGTCTCCAGAATCCTCTTCTTGAACCATATTCATACATAGATTCCATATTAATATGTCTATCTTTAAATGCTTGGGCTCCTATAATTTCTGATAAAAAAGTTTCAGAATGTTTATCACCATGAAGAATATTGTTTTCACCACCTTCTTCATAGTTAAGAACTATTTGTAAAGCAAGTCTTGCATTATTTGGCCAAACCACTTTTGGTTCTTTTGATCCATAACCTATCATATCTCTTGGATATTTTTTTGACATTTATTTAATTTTGTATTGATTTATCTTTAACACCATTCAAAAAATTTAAACATTTATTAATTTCTTCTAATTTAATAAATTCATCTATTTTATGAGCTTGTTCTATTGATCCTGGGCCACATACAGCAGTGCTTATACCTATTTCTTGGAACAGACCAGCTTCTGTTCCAAAGGAAACCACTTCTCTTGAATTATCACCTGTTATGCTAGAAACAAACTCACATGCCTCTGATTTTTCATCACGATCAAATCCAATTATTTCTCCAATTATTTCTTTTGAAATTTTTGATTCTGGATAAACTTTTTTCATATCTGGCAAAAGTATTTCATTAACATATTTATCTAGTTCTGCGTTCAAATATAATGCATCATCTTTAACTACAGGTCTTGTTTCCCACTTAACATGACATTTGTCAGAGATTACATTATGTGCAATCCCTCCAAATATTCCTCCGACAGAAAGAGTAGAATAGGGAGGATCAAATATAGAATTTTTTGGAACTCTATCTTTTAGTTTTTCTCTTAGTTCAATAAGTTTATTAACATATCTAGCTGCATACTCGACTGCACTAACTCCTTTGTGAGGTTGAGAACTATGACCAGCCAAACCTTCAAAATATGTTGTATATTCATAAGCACCTTTATGAGCATCAATAATTTTCATATTTGTAGGTTCACCTACAATACATATTCCTTTTTTAAATCCTCTTTTTTTTAGTTCTTTAATTAACAATGGAGCCCCTATACAAGCTGTCTCTTCATCAAATGTAAATGAAAAATTAATATCTCTATCTAAATTTGATTTTGAAAAAATTGGCGCAAAGGCTAATGCACATGCAATAAAACCTTTCATATCACAAGAGCCTCTACCATATAGCTTGTCATCTTTAATTGTAGCTTTGAATGGATCTGTAGACCAACCTTTGGAAACAGGCACCACATCTGTATGACCTGATAAAATTATTGGAATTTTTCCATTTGGTTTTTTTGCCTTTAATGTAGCAAAAAGATTTACTCTTTTTTTTTCATCATCAAATGTTTTAAACGAAGTTGCACCTAGCTTTTTTAAAATATCATCACAATAATTGATTAAAGAATTGTTATCTTCCCCAGAAATTGTTTTAAATGATATGAGATCTGTTAAAATTTTTATTGAATTATTATAAAGTTCCTTGTTATTATTTTCTGTACTCATAAATATAATCAATTATATATTAAAAAAATGAAAGAACAAATAACCTACGATATTTTTAATAAAGTAGATATAAGATTAGGGACCGTTATATCTGTAAAGAAAAACGAAAAGGCTCGAAAACCTTCATTAGTCGTTGAAGTGGATTTTGGAAAAGAAATAGGAATTAAACAATCTTCTGCCCAAATTACACATTATTATAATGAAGAAAATTTAAAGGGAAAACAAGTTATAGCTGTTTGTAATTTTCCTGAAAAAAATATAGCAGGAGTTGTTTCCCAAGTTTTAATTCTTGGATCAGTAGACACAGAAGGAAAAGTTACTTTAGTTCATCCTTCACAAAAAGCTGATAACGGTCTTCCGATAGCTTAATTAAATGCACCCAGAACTGTTATTATTAATTGGTATTTCATTTTCAATGGGTTTTACACCTGGCCCAAATAATGCTGTAGCATCTTATTCAGCTTTTAATTTTGGAGTAAGAAAAACGCTTTCAATAATTTTAGGAGTAGGTTTGGGCTATACTGTTTTAGTCGTTTTATTAATATTTGCTTTAATTTCTGTTTTTCAAAAATATCCTTATCTGCAAGAAATAATTAGAATCCTAGGATCAATATTTTTAATTTACTTAGCTTATAAAATTTCTTTTTCAAAAGGCAAATCACAATCAAAAACAGAAAATCCTGTTAAATTTTATGAAACATTTTTTTTTCAATTTATAAACCCAAAAGGAGTAATGGCAGCGATTACTCTTATTTCTAAATTTGTATCACAAGAAAATTATATTAGTTCTTCAATAACAGTAATTGTAGTTTGTTCAGTTACTGCTTTTTTAAGTATAACAAGTTGGGCTTTATTAGGTAAATTTTTAAGAAAATTCGCGACAAATAATGAATTCATTAAAAGGTTTAATTATGCTATGTCCATCCTACTTGTTGGTTGTGTAGCAAGTTTTTATATATAAATTATGAAACCTGGAAACAAAAATTCATTTAAATCTCTAAAATCAATAAAGATAAATAATAAAGATTACAAATATTTTTCTTTAGTAGAGGCAGAAAAAAATGGTTTAAAAGGAATTTCAAATTTACCAAAATCATTAAAAGTTTTATTAGAAAATTTACTTAGATATGAAGATGATTTGTCAGTTTCCAAAGATCAAATAGAAGCAGTTCAAAAATGGTTAAAAGAAAAAAAATCGAATACTGAAATAGCTTACAGACCTGCAAGAGTTTTGTTACAAGATTATACTGGAATACCTGCGGTAGCAGATTTGGCAGCAATGCGAGAAGCTGTTAAGGAGAAAAATAAAGATCCAAATACTATCAATCCACTTTCTACCGTTGATTTAGTCATAGACCATTCAGTACAGGTTGATCAGTCTGCAAAACCTGATTCATTTGAAAAAAATGTTGATATAGAATTTAAAAGAAATGGTGAAAGATATTCCTTTTTAAAGTGGGGACAGCAAGCTTTTAATAATTTTAGAATTGTTCCACCAGGTACTGGTATCTGTCATCAAGTAAATTTAGAGTATCTATCAAAAGTTGTTTGGTCTGAAAAATATAAAGAAGACGAATATTTATTTCCTGATACTTTAGTTGGAACAGATAGCCATACAACAATGGTAAATGGATTATCAGTACTTGGTTGGGGAGTTGGTGGAATAGAAGCTGAAGCTGGAATGCTTGGACAACCAATTTCAATGCTAATTCCTGAAGTTATAGGTTTTGAAGTAAAAAATAAAATGCCTGAAGGCACTACAGCTACTGATTTAGTTTTAACAGTTGTAAAAATTTTAAGAGATAAAGGTGTTGTTGGAAAATTTGTAGAATTTTATGGAGATGGATTGAAAAATCTAACTCTTGCTGATAGAGCGACTATCGCAAATATGGCCCCAGAATATGGAGCTACTTGTGGTTTTTTTCCAATTGATGATGAAACTTTAAAATATTTAAGATTTTCAGGAAGAAATGAACATATAGTTTCTACAGTAGAAAAATATGCAAAAGAGCAGGGAATGTGGGCTAGCGAAAACATTGAATTTACAGATAAGGTTTCACTAGATATGTCTTCAATCGTTCCAACAATATCAGGACCAAAAAGACCACAAGATAAAGTTTTATTAAATGAAGCATCATCAGAATTTAAAAAAGTTTTTGAAAACACTACAGAAAGAAAAGAAAAACATATTTCAAAAGTTAATGGAACTGAATTTGAAATTAAAGATGGTTCCATATTAATAGCTGCAATAACATCTTGCACAAATACTTCTAATCCAAATGTATTAATAGGTGCAGGTTTGTTGGCAAAAAAAGCTGTAGAATTGGGATTAAAAACAAAACCTTGGGTAAAAACTTCACTAGCACCAGGATCGCAAGTGGTAACTGATTATTTGGAAAAAGCGGGTCTTAATAAATATTTAGATGAATTAGGGTTTAATTTAGTTGGCTATGGATGCACAACATGCATTGGAAACTCAGGCCCATTGCCCGATAATATTGTAGAAGCAATTGAAAAAGAAAATATATATGCTGTCTCAGTTTTATCTGGAAATAGAAATTTTGAAGGCCGTATATCTCCACACATAAAAGGAAATTATTTAGCATCACCCCCACTTGTTGTTGCTTATGCTTTAGCCGGTCACATGGAAGTAGATTTATATAAAGATCCTTTAGGAAAAGATAAAAATGATAAAGATATTTTTTTAAAAGATATTTGGCCTTCAAATAAAGAAATAGAGGATACTTTAACAGAAGCATTAAATGCAAAAATGTTTATTAAAAGATACTCCAATGTTTCGGAAGGACCAGTTCAATGGCAAAAAATTAAAACTGAAAAAAGTAGTATTTATAATTGGGATGAAGGATCAACTTATGTAAAAAGACCACCATTTTTTGATAATATGCCGGATGAACCAGAGGGATTTAAACAAATTAAAGATGCTAGACCATTGTTGATTTTAGGTGATATGGTTACAACTGATCACATTTCTCCTGCAGGAACTATTCAAAAAGAAAGTCCAACTGGCGAATATTTTATGGAACATCAAATTTTACCAAAAGATTATAATTCTTATGGATCAAGAAGAGGAAATCACGAAGTTATGATGAGAGGTACATTTGCCAATATAAGAATTAGAAATGAAATAGCACCAGGCACCGAAGGTGGTTTTACAAAATTATTTCCAGAAGGTAAAGTAATGACAGTTTACGATGCTGTAGTGGAGTATAAAAAAAGAGGAACTGATTTAGTGGTAATAGGTGGAAAAGAATATGGAACTGGCTCATCTAGAGATTGGGCCGCAAAAGGTACCAAATTATTAGGAATCAAAGTAGTTATTGCAGAAAGTTTCGAAAGAATTCATAGATCAAATCTTATTGGTATGGGAATATTACCACTACAATTTATTGATAAAATGAACAGAGAAAATTTGAAACTCAAAGGATCTGAGTTAATAAGTGTAATTAATATCGAAAAAGGCATTTCACCTTTGGATAAAGTTGGTTTAGAAATAAAGTACATATCTGGAGATATAAAAAAAATTAAAACATTGTGCAGAATAGATACAAAAAATGAGCTAGAATACTATAAAAATGGTGGAATTTTACAGTATGTTTTAAGAAATATGATTTAAAATGGATGAAGATATATCAATAATAAATTCTAATACAAGGAATGAAAAAATTAAAAATTTTTTTATTAATAATAAAAAAACATTAATACTAAGTTTAACTTTAATTATATTAATAGTTATTTTTTATTTTGCGTATGGAGAAATACAGGACAGAAAAACCAAGAGTTTATCTGATAAATATAACAATATTGTTGTAAACTTTAAACCAAGCAATAAAAATTTTTTTAAAAAGGAACTTGTGGGGATAATAAATGTAAAGGACACAACTTATTCACCACTAGCTTTATATTTCATAATTGATAATGAAATTCAATCTTCGTCTGAGGAAATTAATAATTTTTTTGACACTATAATTAATGAAGTTAGTCTTGATAAAGAAATTAAAAACTTAATTATTTACAAAAAAGCTTTATATAATGCAGACTTTGAAACAGAAAATAATTTAATTGATATTTTAAAACCTGTTATAAATTCTAATAGTGTATGGAAATCTCATGCATTGTACCTAATAGCTGAGTATTTTTTTGATAAAAATGAAAAACAAAAAGCTAAAGACTTTTATAATCAGATACTTAATTTTGAAAAAAGCAACGAAAGTATAGTCATTGAGACACAAAAAAGATTAAACAGAGACTTTAGTGAATAGAAATTTTTATTATTTTGTAATATTTTTTTTTGTTATCAATTGTTCATTTGATACTAAAACTGGGATTTGGACACAAACAGAAAAAATAATATCAGAAAGTAAAGATAATGAAAAAAACCTCTTTGAGAAGGCTGAAATTTACGAAAAAGAATTTAACGTAGATCTTAAGATCAGATTAAAAACTAATTCTAAAAAAAATAATTTTAATGAAAATCTTACAAATAATAATGGTGTTATAAATTTTAATAGTGAATTAAAAAAAATTTCTAAATATAAATTTTCAAAAATTGATAAATTTGATCAATATCAACCAGAATTATTATTAACATATAATAACAATTTAATATTTTTTAATGATAAAGGGTCAGTTTTGAACTTTGCAAAAAATAATAAGTTAGTTTGGAAGAGCAACATTTATTCTAATAATGAAAAAAAGCAAAATCCAATATTATATTTTGCGTCAAATGATAAAATTTTAATTGTTGTGGACAATTTAGCAAAATATTATGCAATAAACATAAATACAGGAGAGATTATTTGGACAAAAAGTAATATCGCGCCATTTAACTCCCAAGTTAAAATATTCAAAGATAAATTTTTTGTCATTGATTTTGAAAATATATTACGATGCTTTTCAATACAAAATGGTGAAGAAATATGGAACTTTAAAACTGAAAAATCATTTATAAAGTCACAACAAAAGCTTTCACTTATTATTAATAATAATAATATAGTTTTTATTAATACATTGGGAGATTTAAGTTCAGTTGATTTAGAAACAGGAAATTTAATTTGGCAAACTCCAACACAGAGTAGCTCTATATATGAAAATTATTTTTCACTTAAAAATTCTGACTTAATATCGGCAAATAACTTAATTTTCTTTTCAAATAATAAAAATGAATTTTTTGCCATAGATGAAAGAAATGGGGTAATTAAATGGAAACAAAATTTAAACTCAAATTTAAGACCTACATATGCTGATGGTTTAATTTTTACAGTAACATTAGAAGGCTATCTTGTAGCGATTGATCCCAGAAATGGGAATATTGTTAGAATGACAAATGTATTAAGTTTAATAAAGAATTCAAAGAAAAAAAATATAAGACCAGAAGGATTTATTATTTCAAATGATAAAATATATTTGAGTTTAAATAATGGTAGATTAATAATTATTGAAACTTTAACAGGCAAACCAATAGATATTATAAAAATTGATAACCAAAAAATTTCTAGGCCATATATTGCAAATAACGAAATGTTTATTGTTAGAGATAATGCAATTATAAAATTAAATTAGCAATGTTACTTAAAGTTCTCTCTAAATTGGGAAGAAAAAAAACTGTATTAGACAGAGGTCCTTCTCATCCAAAATTCAATGAAGCAAAACCATGGTTAAATAGATATTACGTTTTATTTAGAAATCGTCCAAGGTGGTTTCCATTTAACATTATAATTCACGAAATGCTTGACGATGATCACGGTGAGGGAGTGCATAATCACCTCTGTCCATATATTACTATAATAATTAAAGGAGGATATTGGGAGACAACAACAACAGGAAAACATTGGAGACCACCTGGTTATATTGGATTTAGATCTGCAAACAATTTTCATAGAGTTGATTTGAAACCAGGGACAAAACCAATGACTATATTTATACCAGGTCCATTTGGATTAAGAAAAGGTCCTAGGTCAGAATATGGAATTGATTTTAAAACAAAAATTAAATAAATGGATTATAAGCCCATTGTAGTATGGCTTGTCTTTGCCTTCTTCTGCATTCAAGGTTATTTTTTTCGCAATTTTTTTTAATTGCTAAAACATGTCGTCTAAAATTTTTCCATCTTTTGATTTGGATCTCGTCTATTTGAGCAATTCTTCTTCCGTTATAAAATCTACAATACCATTGAAACCATCCTAAGGGATCTTCTTTAAAGATCCATCCTTTTTCAATCCAATGTTCCCTTGAAAGTCCTGACTTAACTTTAAATCGATTTATATTAACATCAAAATTTTTACTAAGTTTTGCTTTTTTAAACCATGATGAAGGAAATTCTTTAATTTTTGACCCAAAGTAAGAACCACCAAAAACTCCAAGCTCTAGCATTTTTTTGGGTGTTAATTCTGGTTTAAAAATTTTGTAGAAATCAAGATTTTTTGAATTCTTTTTATATATTTTTTTCACTTTTTTTAAATTTTTATTCTGCTAGTAACTTTTGATACAATTCCTCATCCGCATCACCTTCACAACCAAATAAAAGCACATTTGATTTTTCATCTAAATTAATTTTTTTTCTTATCTCGAGATCATTACTTAATCCAACTAGACTAGCTATTCCAGGGGTTGAACATTCTCCTCCTATAATTTTTTCATCAACAAATTCTTTATTAGCTAAATATTTGACGGTTTTTGATATGTAGTCATCCGAAACAGTCACACAGAAGTGAACTGAATTTTTCAGTATTTCCCAAGGCACCAAAGAAACTTCTCCACAAGACATTCCACCCATTATACTTTCTTTTTCAATTGAAATTTTTTCAATTTTGCCTGTTTTAATACTTTCCAAAACACATGCAGCAGTGTCTGGTTCTACTATTATAATTTGAGGAATATGGTCTAAATATCTAGCAATACCAGCAACCATAGCAGCCGCCATTCCACCAACTCCAGCCTGTAAAATTACATGTGAAATTTTATCAACTTTTATTTGTTCGGAAATTTCTTTCATCATTACAGAATATCCTGCCATAGTTAATTTTGGCACTAATTTATAATCTTCCCAAGCAACATCCTGCACTATTTGCCAATTATTTTTATTTGATTGCATAATACATTCATTTAAAGAGTCTTCATAATTTCCTTTGACTCTAATTACATCTGCACCAAAACTCCTCATAACTTCAGCTCTGGACTCACTAACAAATTCACTAATAAAAATTTTACATTTTAAACTATTTTTTTGTGAACCCCATGCAACTGATCTTCCATGATTTCCTGCTGTAGCTGTAGATATAACTTTTTTATCATTTTCTTTAATTATTTTTTCAACCGCATATGCTCCCCCAAGAGCTTTAAATGATTTTAAATGGAATCTTTTTGACTCATCTTTATAAAAAATTTTATTTAGTTTTAATTTCTTATTTAATTTGTTTAATGAAATTAAGGGAGTAGGTGAATAGTTTTTCCAACTTGATATTGTTTTATAAGCAGCATCAATATCTTCAGGAGAAAGTATTTGTAAAATTTCTTGTTTATTAAAATTATTATTTTTATTTACTAAAAAATTTTCGTATTTCCATTTTAATACTTCGGAGCTTAAAGACATTGTTTAACAATCTAAAGTATTATTTTTTTCCCAATTTGTGACAGGACTTCTTTTGTCAAAGCTATCGTTTTGATCAAAATCTTCTATTTCTTTTCTTTTTAATTTTAAATAACTATTTACCACATCATCACCAAAAGCTTCTCTTAGGTTTTTACTTTCATCTAACTCATCAAGAGATTCTTCGATATCATTTGGTAATTTTTCTAAATTAGGATAATTTTTATAATCGGTATACATATTGCAAGTTAACGGTTCTCCTGGGTCAGTTTTATTATTTAATCCAAATAATCCAGTCGCAATAACCCCGGCTTGCAAAAGATATGGATTGGCCGAACCATCCATTAATCTAAGTTCAAATCTTCCTGGATCAGGTATTCTAATCATATGAGTTCTGTTATTGCCCGTATAAGAAATACTACTTGGAGACCATGAAGCTCCAGACTTTGTAGCAGGTGCATTTATTCTTCTGTAACTATTTATTGTAGGATTAAATAAAGAAGATAAAGATCTTGCATTTTTTAATATCCCTCCAACAAAATGATATGCAGTTTTACTCAAACCATATCTATCTCCTTCATCTAAAAATTTATTTTTCTTTCCGTTCCAAAGTGAAACATGAGCGTGACAACCATTACCTGTTAAATTTTCAAAAGGTTTGGGCATAAATGTTGCTCTTAATCCATGTTTTTCTGCTAGACTTTTAACCATAAATTTAAAAAAAACATGTCTATCTGCAGTAACTAAACAATCATCATAATCCCAATTCATTTCAAATTGACCATTCGCGTCTTCGTGGTCATTTTGATAAGGATTCCAACCTAATTCAATCATACTGTCACATATTTCTTTAATTAATTCATATCTTCTCATTAGAGCGGATTGATCGTAACAAGGTTTAGATTGAATATCTCTACTATCTGCAATAGATGAGCCATCTTGAGAAATTAGGAAATATTCACATTCAACACCTGATTTCATTTGTAGATTTATTTTATCTAGTTTTTTGATTTGATTTTTAAGCATAACTCTAGGTGATGCTTTAACTTGTTTGCCATCCATCCATAAATCTGATGCTAACCATCCCACTTCTTTATTCCATGGTAATTGAATTAAACTATCAGGGTCAGGTATTGCAAACATATCTGTATCAGCGGGCGTCATATCTAACCACGTAGCAAAACCTGCAAAACCTGCTCCATTTTTTTGCATTTCTTTAATTGCTTGAGCAGGAACAAGTTTTGATCTTAAAACTCCAAATAAATCTACAAAACTTATTAAAAAATATTTTATTTTTTTTTGCTTTGCTAATTTAGAAAGATCTTTTGCCATAAATAATTTTAGTTAAATAAATTTATAATTTTATCTTTGTAGTATATTAGATTAACTACCACAATTATTATTATTGCTACGATAAGGCCATACTTTGCTTTTGGCCAAGCAATCCTTGACATTTTTTCGGGTGTTTTATTAATGTTTTCTGATTTTTTTTCGTCCATGATAAATAAGGGCGCATAATTAAATGCGCCCTTTATTTTAATTTTAATTACCCATCGGTAACATTGCTTTTCCAGTCATTTGAACCAGGTCTTCTTCTAGCAATTGCTTCCGATTTGCTTTTCTCTTGCATATTCGAAATGAAATGCCAACCTATCCAAAGTACCACTAGAATAAGAACCAAAATTCCTTCAGTTCCTACACCAGGGTAAACCGGTCCTTGCACTTCAGCAGCGCTAAGGTGATCTATCCAATTTGTAACTGTTGCCATATGTTTCCTCCTTTACCTTGAGGATGACGCAACAGCTTTTTCATCGCTCTTTGCATCTTCCATTATTGTATAGTCTAGACCAGCCAATTCTACTTCTTTTGGAATTCTAAGTTTGCCCATTCCTTGAAGTATTTTAGCTAATATCCATCCTGGCAAGAAACCAAGTACACCGAACATAATTATTGCACCAATAAACATTCCTAAAGGATTTATTGGGGCGTAGTCTGTTCCTACCCACATAGCTCCTACACTATAACCTGATGAAGGATATCCGTTTAGAACAAAACCACAAATTATAAGTCCAGCGACACCGGCATAACCATGTACTGCAACAGCACCAACTGCATCATCAATTTTGAACTTACGTTCAACCCAGTAATGCAATTTGTATGCTACCCATACTCCAACCATAGCAATTATGAATGATTGAATTGGATGATATAAATCATTTCCTGCAGAAGCACATATTATTCCTGCTAGTCCACTTGAGTATGTCCAGAAAGGATCTCCTTTAGATATAAGATATCCGGCCATTAAACCTCCAGATAACGACATCAAGAAGTTCATTGTGATTGCACCTAACGTTGTTGGTGTTACGTAAATGTTAGTTGCTGTCCAGAATGTTACTCCTTCCATTCCATATTCAGGTCCTAGATCAAAAATTGGTATATTACATGCTGCGTAGAATCCCCAGAAACCAGTATAAATTAAGAATAACCCAATAGTTACTAACCATGGATTTCTTGGTCCTATATTTCTAGGTTCACCGCTAGGAGAGAATTTTCCTATTCTTGGTCCTAATACAGCTAGAACTCCAAGAGCAAATCCTCCTGCTACTGCGTGAATAACTCCTGACGCATATGCATCATGATATCCCAATATTTTTAACATCCAACCATCGAAATGCCATCCCCAAGCAGCATCAATTGTCCAGAAAACTGAACCAATTGCTATTGCTAAAATACCGAATGCAAATGTTGTAATTCTTTCAATTACCGCACCTGAAACGATAGAGGCAGCAGTCCATGAGAATAATAAGAACGCAGCCCAGAATACACCGCTGATACGGTCATTCAAGTTTGTTCCCATTAAATCACTAGTTGGCACATACCAAGCTGCACTAAATGCAGATTCATCTGTAATCAATGCCGCACTTTCATTCATTATAGAAGGTGCTAAACCTGGTCCAGTTGGAAACGCCCAATAAATCCACCAACCAAATAAAAACCACGTAACTGTTACCAAAGGTATTAGCATTGTGTTTTTCATTAATGTATGTTGGTGATGTTTATATCTAGAGGCTCCAACTTCATACATACAGAAACCTACGTGGATCAGGAACATAAGTACCACTGTTATCCAGTAGTAGAACTCTGTAAATATGGTAGTCAATGCTGTAAGTTGATCAGTCATTGCCTTCCTCCTTTACTTTTCTTTGTTAATTTAAACTAACTATGTATGATTCTAGATGTTAGAAAAGTTATCTCAAGAATAAAAAAGCTTAATTTTATTGAATTATAATACTATTACACAACCTACAGTAGATTTAATTAATTAAGATACTTAGAATTTTCTGTAAGCTTTTTTTAGATCAACAAGTGGGTGATTAGGGGACATTTGAAATTTTACAAGAAGTTCTCTTGCTATCATATCTCTATCTTGCTGATTATTTGGAAGTTTAATTTTTTTTGGAATTGTGACCCATCCATTAGCATTTCTATCAAAAACTGCAGGTCTATCCTCTTCGTAGCCCATATGTACATCTTCAAGCCAATTTAAATCATCCCATCCCATAGCTTCTATGTATTTTTTTAAAAATGGAGTTAGTCTTTTATAATCAGGTAGCAAGTTTACATCGTAACGATAACCGATAGTTTGACCTATCATTTTTTCTCTTGCCGACTCTTTCTTTTTTCCTAACTGGCCTTTTGTCTCTTTAGTTTTTATTTTTTTCTTTTTATTTTTCTTTTTAGCCATATTAAACCTTAAATTTTATGAAAGTCGTCAACTCCTACTGTATGATTTGTTCCTGATAATGGAACTTTTGCTAATGCAGAAGCTTCCATAGTTAGTGCCGCCAGATCCTCTGGCTCTAAAGAATGAATATTTGTTTTACCACAAGCTCTAGCTAACAATTGAGCTTCCAAAGTCATTGTATGTAAATAGTTGTACACTCTTAACGCTGCATCATCAGGATTTAATCTTTTTCTTAATTTTGGATCTTGAGTTGCAACACCAACTGGACAACGACCAGTATGACAGTGATAACAATGACCAGCAGGAACACCCATTTCTTTTTCAAAATTAGACTCTGGAATTTCTTTATTACAGTTAAGAGCAATCATAGCTCCAGTTCCAATCGCAATAGCATCTGCTCCTAAAGCTAAAGCTTTTGCCATATCAGCACCATCTCTAACTCCACCAGCATAAATAAGTGTTACCTTTCCAGTTTTTCCTACATCATCAATAGCTCTTCTTGCTTCTCTAATCGCAGCTATCCCTGGGATACCAGTATTTGCAGCAGCGATGTGAGGTCCAGCTCCAGTTGATCCCTCCATTCCATCTAAATAAATTGAATCTGGGTCACATTTTGCAGCCATACGAACATCATCGTAAACTTTTGCTGCACCAAGTTTTAACTGAATTGGAACTTTGTTTTTAGTTAACTCTCTAAGCTCTTTAACCTTTAAAGATAAATCATCTGGTCCTAACCAATCAGGATGTCTAGCAGGGGATCTTTGATCAATACCTGCAGGTAAAGATCTCATCTCAGCTACTTGGTCAGTAACTTTTTGACCCATCAAGTGACCTCCCATTCCTACTTTTTGTCCTTGACCTATAAATACTTCTATTCCATCTGCTAACTGAGCATGATGAGGATTAAATCCATATCTAGATTGAATACATTGGTAATACCATTTTTCAGAATACCTTCTTTCATCAGGTATCATTCCACCTTCTCCAGAACATGTGGCACTTCCTGCCATTGTTGCACCTCTGGCCAAAGCTGTTTTTGCTTCATAAGAAAGAGCACCAAAACTCATACCTGTTATATAAACTGGAATATCTAACTCAATTGGATTTTCGCATCTTGGACCAATTACAGTTTTTGTTTCGCATTTTTCTCTATAACCTTCAATTACAAATCTTGTTAATGTTCCTGGCAAAAATACTAAATCATCAAATGTTGGAATTTTTTTCATCAAAGCCATTCCACGCATTCTGTATCTTCCTAGTTGAGCTTTAATATGTATGTCGTCGATTACTTCTGGAGTAAAAATTGAATTATATCCTAATAAACTTTTATTTCTTTTTGCAAATTCACCTTTGCCATTTGAATGACCGTTAGCTTTTCCATTTTTCTTTTTTGCCATTATATAGCTCCTTTTTTTTCAGTAGGCTCTAATGCATCATAGTTCCAAAGTTTTTTACCAGCTACCACTTTAGTCATTTTTGATACATCGAAGTTATCACCAATCTCAGCTACTTTAAGTTTTCTTTTTAACCAATCCATATCATCTTTTGTCATAGGAGATTCTACCGCATCACTTCCAAAAGAACCAATTTTTCCACCAACATAGATCGTTCCATCGTACATAGAGTCACCAAGGTTAATACCCACATCACCTAAGATAACAATTCTTCCTCTTTGCATCATAAATCCTGTAAAAGCTCCTGCATCTCCACCTATAATTATTGTCCCACCTTTTTGGTCAATACCAGTTCTTGCACCAACGCTTCCTTTGCAAATTAAATCACCACCTCTAATAGCCGCACCAAAACAAGATCCCGCGTTTTTTTCAATTACCACTTTGCCAGCCATCATATTTTCTGCACAAGACCAACCAACACGCCCGTTTACCCTAACCATTGGTCCATCTATTGAACCAACACCAAAGTAACCTAAACTTCCTTCAAAAATTAAATTAAGTTTATTTAATATTCCAACACCCAAACTATGTTTACCTTGTGGGTTTTTAATTACTATTGTTCCATAACCTTCGCTCATTAAGCTATCAATTTTGCTGTTAGCTTCTTTGCATTCCATATCTTTAACATCAAGTTCTGTTCTTTTATTGAAGTCAACATCATAAGTGCCCCAATAGAAAAAATTTTCTGCTTCGTCTGGGTTAAAGAATTTTTGTTGAGTTTTTCCTGTTAAAACTTCAGTGTGCATGCCCATAGATTGGGCTTTTGTTTTTTTATCACCTGTTTTTAAGTTTGCCATACTTTTACCTCTCCATCAAAAGGATCATAAGTATCTATTTCTTGTGGAAGAATAGATCTAATTGCTATTTCTTCTGATCCCATAGCTACTAAATCATCAGACTCATATAATACCAGTGGCTTTGCTGCCATTGTATCCTTGGCCATACCTAAAGAATCTTTTGTTGCAACAAAATATGTAAAAACTCCATCAAGTCCTGATAAACTCTCTTTCATACCTTCCTCTAAGGTTGCTCCATTTCTCATTCTTTCAGCAAGAAAAACTGCTATAAGTTCAGAGTCACACTCTGACATAAAACGCATACCTTTGTTCTCAAGAACTCTTCTATTATTCCAATAATTTGTTAATTGACCGTTATGAACTACAGAAACATCTGCAAAAGGATATCCCCAAAAAGGGTGAGCTGATTTAATATCTACACCAGACTCCGTAGCCATTCTTGCATGACCTATACCATGAGTACCTTGTACTTTGTTTAAACCATATCTTTCTGACACTGCAGTTGCGTCTCCCAAATCTTTTATAAGTTCTAAAGATTTACCAATTGAAAGTATTTCTACATTTTCAATACTTTCAATAGCTTTAGAAAAATCCATTAGATCTTTATCAAATTTCATTTCATATCTATAAGAATATGGGGTTAGTTTTTCATCTTTAACAACAATAGCTCCCAATTCTGAAAGTTTCTTATCTACAGTTTTTTTTCTTTCGTTGTAAACGCTTTCATCTTCATTTACGGAACTACTTCCTTCCCCAACATTTTCACCTACTTTAAATCTTAATATAAAGTTTTGACCATCGTTATTTGCATAAAGAGCATATCCAGTTGAATCTGGTCCTCTATGCTTTAGAGCTTGAAGCATGCTTTGCAGCTCTTCACCCACATTTGAAGATTTTCCTCTATGAATTAATCCCGCTATTCCGCACATAATTTTCCTTCTTTTACTTTTTCTATTATGGAAGACAATCTAAATAAGTATCTAGATCCCATTGAGTTGTTGCACCTAAGAATTTTTCCCATTCATCATTTTTGTACCAATGGAAAACTTTATACATTTCGTCTGGCATTGCAGATTTAATAACTTCATCCTCTGACAATCTATCTAAAGCTTCACCTAGACTTAATGGAAGTTTTTTAACATCTTTACCAGCTTTTTTAGCCTCATACATACTTCTAGACTCAGGCTTAGATGGTTTTAGATTTTTTGAAATACCGTGATCACAGGCTTTTAATAAAGCTGCACCTAATAAATAAGGATTGTGCATAGAGTCCACAGATCTATACTCAAATCTTCCTGGTGCAGAAACTCTTAAACCACAAGTTCTATTTTGATATCCCCAATCAGCATAAACTGGAGCCCAGAAACCTTGATCCCAAAGTCTTCTATAAGAATTAACTGTTGAAGATCCTAAAGCAGTTAAAGCAGGCAAGTGTTCCATTATTCCGGCAATAGACTGTAAGCCAACTTTACCTGGCATTTGCATATCTTTAGTATCAGGCATAAAAGTATTTGTACCTCCCTGTACATAGCCAAACACTTCCTCTACTCCAGGTAATTTTTTATTACCTAATTTGTTTGTAACAACTTTTCCACCTTTCCATAAAGACATATTTGTATGGCAACCACTTGCAGACACACCCATAAACGGTTTTGTCATAAAACATGCTATTAAATTATGTTCTCTTGCTACTTGAGCACAAATTTGTCTATAAGTAGAAAGTCTATCAGCGTTTCTTAAAACATTATCGTATGTCCAGTTTAATTCTAATTGTCCTGGAGCATCTTCATGGTCTCCTTGGATCATGTCTAAACCCATGGCAGAAGCGTATTCAATTACTTTCATAAAAACAGGTCTTAATGATTCAAATTGATCAATGTGATAACAGTATGGTTTAGAAAATCCTGCTCCAGTAGGGGTTCCATCAGGGTTTTTTGTTAACCACATCATTTCAGGCTCTGTTCCAACTCTTAATTCTAACCCATGTTTTTTTTGAAATTCATCCATAAAAATTTTTAAGTTACCTCTACAATCAGATGTTAAATGACCACCTGGATTTTGTCTTTCTTCTCTGTTTCTAAAACATGTAACAAAAACTCTTCCAATTCTTTTGTCCCAAGGTAATTGACAGAAAGTTTCAGGGTCAGGTATACCAACAAGCTCCATAGCTTCAGGGCCGTAACCGATATAATTTTTGTGTCTGTCTACAAATAAGTTAGCAGTGGACCCATAAACCAATTGAAAACCTTTTTCTGCAGTTCTTTCCCAATGGTCCGCGGGAATTCCTTTACCAACTACACGTCCTGTTACTGAAATAAATTGATAATAAATATAAGTTATTCCTAACTCATTAATTTTTTCTCTAACTCTTTTAACAAGTTTCGCTCTACCGGGTTGATTTACGTGCTTTTCTAGATCAGTCATTTTTTCCCTCCAAAGAATTTTTTATAAAATAAAAGTTAGCTGATATTTTAATATGTGTCCACACAGTAAGTTTAGCTCCAAGGAAATGGACTGTTCGAAGTGGGGTGCAGTTCACCCTTCGCGTATCGGTTGAATCTAAATGGTTTCAACAATTCGCTTTCTTGGCCTAAAATTTCTTGTGCAACTAAATGACCAACACCTAACATTTTATAACCATGGTTTGCATCAGCTATCATGTAAACATTTTCGCAAAATCTATCAAAGATAGGAAAAGAGTCTGGAGTAAGACAACCTAATCCACCTGATGGACCTTTTCTATATAAATTTGATTTACCAACAAAACGTTTTTGGCAATGAGCTAATGCTGAAGTCCACATATCTGAAAATTCATCTGTTGTCTGAAACTCAGGTGACTCTATTCCATAAGGATCCACATTAACTTTATCAAAATGTTTTTGAACTATGTATGGTGAAGTTCCACCTTGAACTCCCAAACCCTCAATATCTGGCTTGTAATATATTCCCCATAATTTATCTGTAATCAATCTTCCATCTTTGTCTGAATGCAGTGGCGCATCTGTATCAACATGAATTACAGGTGGTTGTTTTCCATCATTAGTTCTCAAGTAGTCAGCATCAACACCTAAAACACCTTCTTGTAAAAACCAATATGTCCACATGTCTACCGTATGTATTTTTCCATCTTTACTTTTTATATCAGTTGTTTTTGGTAAATCTAACATGTTCCAAAAATCTCTTACCCAAGGACCAGCTCCAATAACTACTTGTTCGCAGTCAATAGTTCCTTTATCAGTTACTACTCCAGTTATAGCATTACTATTACTTCCTCTTTTAAATTCTGTAACTTTAACTCCTTTATGAACATTTACTCCATTAGAGTTTGCTTTTCTTTCCAAAGCTTTAATTGAATCTTTGTTGAACGCGTATCCACCTTTTTTTTCATGAAGAACAGAAGTTATCCCTTGTGCTTGCCAGTCATCAAACATTCCCCTCATGTATTTCATACAATCTTTTTCACCTTCAATAAATGTAGAGTCGTAACCAATAGCTTTTTGTTGTTCATATATACTTGCAACATCTTTATGCATTATTTCAGGAGAAATTTGCATATAGCCAACCGGATTATATTTAAATGCTTTTGGATCACTTTCCCAAACTGAAACTGAGTGAGCCATTAACTCTCTCATTGCAGGTTGGAAATAATTATTTCTAACAACTCCACATGCTATTCCGCTTGCGCCAGCTGCTGTATCTTTTTTTTCTAAAACTATAATATCGTTTGGATTTTTATATTTTTCTGAAAGTTTCCAGGCAGTACTTAAACCGTGAATACCACCACCAATTATTACAACTTTTGCTTTTAATGGTAACTTTGACATATTTTTCTACTAAGATGAATCAGTAACAAAAGCGATAATCCTTTTTAAGCTTATTTTTTACTAATAAAAACTATATATAAAAAGAATACCTTAATTTTAGTATTTTTAGAGGTATCTTAAATACTATAATATTTATATGAGTCATCAATACTATAAACCCGCAAAATCTAGGTTACACAGGAGCGAGTTAGCTGTTCCTGGATCATCACCTAAAATGTTTGAAAAAGCATTAAACTCTAATGCAGACTATATATTTTTAGATCTTGAAGATGCAGTTTCACCAAATGATAAAATTCCAGCTAGAGCAAATGTTATAAAAGCACTTAATGAAATTAATTGGAGGGAAAAAGGAAAAACTATTTCAGTGAGAATAAATAGTTTAGATACTCATTATATGTATAGCGACTTAGTTGAAATTGTGGAACAAGCTGGAGAAAAGGTTGATACTATTCTTGTTCCTAAAGCTGGAACAGCCAGTGATGTCTATATGGTTGATTGTTTATTAACTCAAATTGAAACTAATAAAAAAATTAAAAACAAAATTGGTATTGAATGTTTAATCGAAACTGCATTAGGAATGTCTAATATAAAAGAAATTGCAAAATCTAGTGAAAGATTGGAAGCACTTCATTTTGGAGTTGCAGATTACGCAGCGAGTTTAAGAGCAAGAACAGTAGTGATAGGAGGATTAAATCCAGACTATCCAGGAGATCAATGGCATCATGGCTTGTCAAAATTAGTTATGACTTGTAGAGCATATGGATTAAGAGCAATTGATGGACCATTTGGAGATTTTAACGATCCAGATGCATATATTGCTTCTGCTAAAAGAGCAGCCGCAATAGGTATTGAAGGTAAGTGGGCAATACATCCTTCTCAGATTGATTTAGCAAATAAAGTTTTTTCTCCTCCAGAAGCAGAAGTAACTAAAGCAAAAAGGATAATTGAAGAATTAGAAAAAGCTGCAAAAGAAGGTAAAGGTGCAGCACAATTAGATGGAAGAATGATTGATGCAGCGTCTGCACGTATGGCAGAAAATATTGTAAATATAAATAAACTTATTCAAGGAAAGTAATATGGATATACACGAGTATCAGGCAAAAAAAATACTCTCAGGCTTTGGTGTTACAATACCAAGAGGTGGAATTGCTTACAGTCCTGAAAATGCTGAAAACAAAGCCAGAGAGCTAGGTGGATCTAAGTGGGTAGTAAAAGCACAAGTTCATTCTGGAGCGAGAGGAAAAGCAGGTGGTATAATTATTTGTAATAGTTCTTTAGAAGTTGCACAGGCAGCTGACAAACTTCTTGGAAAAAAATTAGTTACAAACCAAACAGGTCCAGAAGGCAAGATAACTAATAGAGTTTATATTGAAGAAGCAACAGATATTAAAAAAGAATTATATTTAGGTTTAGTTTTTGATCGAAGTTCAGAAAGTATAATGGTTGTAGCATCTACAGAAGGAGGAATGAGTGTTGAAGAGATTTCTAAAAAGAAACCTGAGACTATCATTAGGTCAAAAATTGAAGTGGCTGTTGGAATGCAAAAATTCCAAGCTAGAGAAATAGCATTTGGATTAAAAATTGAACCTAATTTAATAGCAAGAGCGGCAGATACAATTATTGGATGCTATAGAGCATTTAGTGAGTTAGATGCAACTATGGTTGAAGTAAATCCGTTAGTAATATCAAATCAAGATCAAATATTAGCTTTAGATTGTAAAATGAGCTTTGATAACAATGCTTTATTTAGAAGAAATCAAGTTTCTGAATTAAGAGACAAAACTCAAGAGAACCCCAACGAAGTATATGCATCTGATAGAGGTCTTAATTACGTTAGCCTTGATGGAAATATTGGTAATATAATTAATGGTGCAGGTCTAGCAATGGCATCAATGGATATGATTAAATTGGCAGGTGGAGAACCAGCAAATTTCTTAGATGTTGGTGGAGGAGCTACACCTGAAAAAATAGTCAAAGCTTTTAAATTAATTTCAATGGACGAGAAAGTGAAAGTTATACTTATAAATATTTTTGCAGGTATAAATAGATGTGATTGGGTTGCAGAAGGCATAGTCCAAGCATTAGAGAAAATAGATATAAAAGTTCCAATAGTAATAAGATTGGCTGGAACAAATGTTGAAAAAGGAAATAAAATATTAAAAGAAAGTAAAATAAAATACATCGAAGCAAACACACTAGAGGATGCTGCAAATAAGGCTGTTAAAGCATTGGGTAATTAAAAATGTCTGTATTGATAGATAAAAAAACAAAAATAATAGTACAAGGTTTTACTGGAAAAATGGGAAGTTTCCATGCAGAAGAAATGATTAAGTATGGTTCTAATGTAGTGGGAGGGGTTACACCTGGAAAAGGTGGAATGAATCATCTTAATCTTCCTGTATTTAATACAGTCAAAGAAGCAGTCAAAAATACAGGTGCATCAGCATCAATATTGTTTGTTCCACCAGCTTTTGCAGCAGACTCAGCAATGGAAGCGGCTGACGCTGGAATTAAAACATGTGTTGCAATAGTGGACGGAATACCTTCTCACGATATGATTAAAATTAAACGTTATATGAGAAGATATTCAAGAACTGAAAAAATGACTTTGGTAGGACCTAATTGTGCAGGAGTAATTAGTCCTGGAAAAGCAATGCTCGGTATTATGCCAGGTCATATATATAAAGAAGGAAAAATTGGAATCATTGGAAGGTCAGGAACATTAGGATATGAGGCAGCACAACAATTAAAAAATTTAAATATTGGTGTTTCAACTAGTGTTGGTATTGGAGGTGATCCAATTAATGGAAGTTCATTTAAAGATATTTTAGAAAAATTTGAGCAAGACGATGAAACAGAAGCAGTTTTAATGATTGGTGAAATAGGAGGACCACAAGAAGTAGCTGCAGGAAAATTTGCAAAAGAAAATATGAAGAAACCAGTCATAGCTTATATTGCAGGTTTGACAGCGCCAAAAGGAAGAGTAATGGGTCATGCAGGCGCAATAGTATCAGCTTATGGAGAAAGTGCAGTTGAGAAAGTTGAACTTTTAAAAGAATGTGGAGTTATTATTTCTAAAAATCCATCAGTTATGGGTGAAACTGTAAAGTCAGCTTTAAATAGTAAAACTTAAAATATAAACGAATAGTTTTTACCAAATGATAAAAAGAGATCTCTATTACGAACGTATACCCACAAAATCTTTAAGAGATGATGTTAGATATTTAGGAAATATTTTAGGTAGAGTAATAAAAAAACAGGAGGGAGAAAGTTTTTTTAATTTAGTAGAGAGAATAAGATTGTTATCAAAAGCAAACATTAAAAACAAAAATAATAAAAATAGATTTAATAAAATTACTTCAGAAATTCAAAGACTAAAACCAATTAAAATATTTAAATTAGCAAGAGCATTTAACCATTTTATGAATTTTATTAATCTTAGTGAATCCATAGATGCATCAAGAAAATTAGATGAATTTGAAAATTCTGACTTGAAAGATAAACATAAGAATATTTTCATTGAGGAAATTTTTGAAAAACTTTTTAAAAACAAAAAAATTAAACCTCAAAAAATTTATAATATTGCAAAAAATCTTCAAATTGGAATAGTTCTTACAGCTCATCCAACTGAAGTTAAAAGAAGAACTTTAATACAAAAATACCATAAAATAACTGAGATAATGGATCAAAGAAATCTTTTGAAGGACAAACCATCACGACTAAAAATCTTAGATAAAAAACTTTATGATGAGTTTACAATTATTTGGAATACCGATGATTTAAAAAGATTTAAACCTACACCTGCTGAGGAAGCAAGGTGGGGATTAGCAGTAATTGAAGACAGTCTTTGGGAAACAATTCCAAAAGTTTATAGAAGATTAAACGCTATTTTTGTAAAACATATGGGAAGAGGTTTGCCTAAAAATTTTAATCCAATTGAATTTGGATCTTGGATGGGAGGAGATAGAGATGGCAATCCAAATGTAACAGCAGCTATCACTAAAGAAGTAATACTTTTATCAAGATGGGAAGCAGCAAAACTTTATGAGAAAGAATTAACAAAATTAATTAGAGGACTTTCGATGGAAAAATGTTCAAAAAGAATTCTAAAAACTACTGGAAAAACTTTTGAACCTTATAGAGTTTATTTAAGACCATTAAGAGATCAAATAAGAAAAACACATAGATTAATAGAAAGACATTTAGTAGCAAAAAAACCATTAGATCAAAAAAAACTTTTATCTTCTAAAGAAGAAATTCTAAAACCTTTAAGGGTAGTACGAGAGTCATTAGAACAAAACCAAAGTGAAAATATTGCGAGTAGTGATTTGCTTGATTTAATGAGAAGAGCAAAATGTTTTGGTATAAATCTAGCAAAATTAGACATTAGACAAGAGTCATCAAGACATTCACAGCTATTAGCAGAATATGTTAAGAAAAAAAATAATTCTAATTATTTAAATTGGGATGAAAATAAAAAAATTAAATATTTAATAAATGAAATGAAGAAAAGTAGAAAAAGTTTCAAGAATTTTAATTTTAAAAATAAAGAAAATAATGAAGTTTGGTCAACTTTTAAAATTTTAGCCGATGAGCCATCAGAATGTCTAGGAGCTTATGTAATTTCAATGACTTCAGCAGCTTCTGATGTCCTGGAAGTTTATTTAATGCAAATGCAGGCAAATATTACAAGTAAATTAAGAGTAGTTCCACTTTTTGAAACTTTGCAAGATTTAAAAAACGCAAAATCCATTATGGAAAAACTTTTTTCATTAAGTTGGTACAGAAAATTAATTAAAAACAAACAAGAAATTATGATTGGTTATTCAGATTCTAGTAAAGATGCTGGAAAATTATCTGCTAGCTGGCATCAGTATAAACTTCAAGAAGAAATTTTATTGATCGCAAAAAAATATAAAATTGACCTTACTTTTTTTCATGGTAGAGGCGGTTCAGCTGGAAGAGGTGGTGGCCCAATTCAAGCAACTATGAGATCGCAACCTCCAAATTCGGTATATGGTCGTATTAGAATTACTGACCAAGGAGAAATGATCCAACAAAAATATGGTTATGAACCTTTAGCTAAATATAATTTATGTAGCTACATAGGATCTGTAATGCAGGCTACTCTAAATCCACCTCCACAACCTAAAAAAAGTTGGAGAAAATTAATAGAAGAAATGACAAAAATTTCTACATTAGCTTATAGAAAAAATATAAATGAGAACTCAGATTTTATAAGATATTTTAAAACTGTTACACCCCATTTAGCACTTGGAAAATTGTCAATAGGATCACGACCTTCTAAAAGAAAAAACGTAGATAACATTCAAAGTTTAAGAGCAATACCCTGGGTATTTGCTTGGACACAAATAAGATTAATGCTACCTGCTTGGCTAGGAACTGGTGATGCGTTAAAATATTCATCAGTTAAAAATCATAAAAATATTCTTACAGATATGGAAAAAAATTGGCCATTTTTTAATTCTACAATGGATATTTTAGATATGGTTATTTCAAAAGTTGACCCAGAAATATCAGAAGTTTATGAAAATAGCCTTGCAGATAAAAAATTAAGAGAAGTAGGTGACAAACTTAGGTCTGAGTTTGCTATAATTAAAAAATTAAATAAATATATAACTCCAAGAGAAATAATTAATCAAAGAAAAAAATTTAGAACAACGGTCTTGGTTAGAAACATTTATTCTGAAGTTTTAAACATACTACAAGCCGTGGTTATGAATAAAATATCAAAGAAAAAATTTAAATCTGATGAAAAAAAGTATCTTAATGATGCAATGATGACATCTATAGCTGGCATATCCGCAGCCATGAAGAATACCGGTTAAAGAGATATTTCTCTTAGTCTTTTAAGATAATTTTCAAACTCTTCTACAAAACTCTCAGTTGGTTTTATATTTTTTTTTCTTTGATCTTCTTGAGCTTTTTCCAAATAAAAAAAACCTTTTTCACATGCCTCATTAATTATTAATGCTGATTTTGGCCTAGAGGTTTTAAATAGTTTTGTTTTTAATTCTTCAACAGTAATTGGTAAGTTTTGTTTATGGTATGCCATAATTAAAAGCATCATATGATAGTGTGAAGGAGACTTTCTAAAAAAATAATTACTTGAACGATGTGATTGTTTCATCTGCTCTTCCCAAAAATCTAATAAATTTTTTGTACTTTTCATAATTATTTAAGATCTTACTCTAGACTTAGTTGGATCATAATGAGGAAAAGGCACTATTTTTGCAGGTATCCTTTTTTGATGACCATCTATTTTTCCAACTTCTACTTCAGTTTCTAATTCTGAATGACCAATATCTATTCTACAAAGTGCAATATTTTTATTTAAAGTTGGAGAGATGCATCCACTAGTTACAATACCAACTTGAGATCTGCCTATATGAACACAATCTCCATGATTTGCTTTTTCTTTTCCAGTAAGCTCAAGACCTACCAATTTTTTTTGAGGATTTTCTTTCCTTTTAATCAAACTTTCTTTACCAATAAAATCATCTCTTTTAGTTTTTAATGGAACTGTAAAACCAACTCCAGCTTCAAAAGGATCGACTTGTCCATCAAACTCATTTCCAAATAATATTAATCCTGCTTCAATTCTCAATAAATCTAAAGCACCAAATCCAGCAGGTATAATTCCTTCATTTCTTCCAGCTTCCATAACTTTATCCCATACTTTAGGAGCATCAGATGGATGGCACCAAATCTCGTAACCTAACTCGCCGGTGTAACCAGTTCTTGAAACAATTAGTGGGATACCATTTAAATCTTCAATTCTACAAATGGTAAATCTAAACCATTGTAATTCAGAAATAGTTGGTTGAGTTGGTGGTGTAAAAATAAACTTTTCAAGAATTTTTCTGCTATTTGGCCCTTGCAAGGAAAGATTGTTTATCTGATCTGTTGAGTTTTTTATTAAAACTTTATATTTTTTCTTTTTTGCCTGCTCTTTTAGCCATTCCCCAGCATATTCATCTCCACATACCCATCTAAAACCATGATCACTTAATTTTAACAAAGTTCCATCATCAAACATGAATCCATTTTCATAACACATCGAAGAATAAACTACTTGACCAACTGAAAGTTTTTTTACATTTCTTGTTAAAGTATAATTCATTAACTCTTCAGCATCAGGTCCTAATATTTCAAATTTTCTTAAAGAGGATAAATCAATTACAACAGATTTTTCACGACATGCTGTGTATTCATTAATTACACCATGCTTTGTATAATCATTTGGCAACCAAAAACCTCTAGCGTCGACAAAGTTTCTAGTAAGTTTAGATGTTTTTTCGTAGAAGCCAGTATTCCTAGTTAATTTTGTTTCTGAGTCTGTTTTCATTCTAAATGCAAAAGATTTTGTAAACTCCTTTTTTTTATCATAAGTTCTAACAAAAATATCAGTTGGATTCCATGAATTACAAGCGTCAATATCGCTTGGACAAGCTGTAGTTCCACAAGTTAAATCTTTTAAAGCTCTAAAAGTTACATAATCGCCTGGTCTAGCAAAAGATTCATCTGACAATACTGAATTTAAACCTCCAGCTGAAGTATTAAAAAAAAGATTTATTGCGTGCCAACCTCTTTTTTTTTGAACTCCAAATTTTTCCATTGAAGCATTTAGATTGTCAGAGCAATTTGGATGGCCAAAATATCCAGCATCCTCATAATATTTTGATGTACAGGCTAAATTAAAAGTATCATGTTTTCCTACTGTGTCTCTAATTACCTCAATCAAAGGTTCATGATCAGTGTCGTAGAATTTAGAAAATAATCCTGGTCCAGGAAAAGTACTTGCCATAAAAGTTCTTGTTGTTTGCCAATCTAAACCTTTTTCAATTCTTTTATCTAATTTTGCTGTATCAAATGCTACAAAATCAGAACATTGCCTTCCTGTTGGTGAAATAACTTGAATGTAATCACCTTCTTTTACCTGAAAAGAAATTGCTGTTGCTCTATCGATATTTATTTCACTAACTGGATCAAACAATGGATCAGGAATTACGTGATGTTCTTTATCTTTAGTAATTTTAGCTCTTTTAACAAAAATAGTTAAATCAGTTGGTGGATTTTGTTCATGGACTAACATTTCTGCACCTGGTGCTGCAAAAATACAATAACATTTATCTTTTGATTTTATTTTTACTTTTTCACCCCAACTTGTGTCCTTATCAAAAATAATTGAGGATTTAGACTTTGAAATATCTAAATTTCTTTTTTTTAGTTGGTGAAGTGCTGTAAGAGAACTCTCATCTTTTTTTGTAAGTATTTTTTTAATTTCTGAAACATTATTATTTTCTTTCAGATTTAAAATTGCTGGTTCAGATTTACCTTCCTTATTAAAAACTGAAATCTCACATATTTGATTTCCTTCATTATTGATAATTTCTATTTCGTCATCAGGAAGAATTTGAATGCCTGTAAGACCACCACCATTTACTATATATCTTTCAACTCCAGGTGGTAGTACATTTAGCCCAGGTTCTTTAATATTTGCGCTAGTATTTAACATTTTTAAAAGCCTACAACGAACATAATATATCTAACTCTTGTTGACTATACATTTAATTAAGCAGATACTAACTTCACTTAATATTAAGGAAAGGGGAAAAAAATGAGAAAAATAATATCTCTTTTATCTGCTTTAGTTATTTCAGTTGTTTCATTTACTGGAATAGCAAATTCTGCAGATAGTAAGAAACCTATCGTTATCCCAACACACAATTGGTCAAGTCAAATTGTTATGGCTTATGTAATTGGTGGAATTATGGAAAGTATGGGAAATAACGTAAAATATGTAAACGCTGACTCACAAGCAGTTTATGAATCAATTCGAATTGGTGATGTAACTATATCACACGAAGTTTGGGAATCTGCTTTTGGTAAATCATTTACAACAGCTTTGGACAAAGGTGGTTTGCTTGACTGGGGTGATCATGAAGCAAGAACTCTTGAGGATATGGGATATCCAAATTGGGTTGCTGAAAAAGGTTTATGCCCAGGTCTACCAGACTGGACTGCTTTAAAAAATCCTGACTGTGCAAAAAACTTCACAACACCTGATTCACCAGATGGAAAAGGAAGAATGTTAGAAGGTCCACAAACTTGGCATGGTGATTTAATACCACAAAGAGTTGACGCTTTAGGTCTAGGAGATCTTTGGTGGGTTAAATTTGCTGGAAGTGCAGATGCACTTTGGGCAGAGTTAGCAGCAGCTAAAAAAGAAGGAAGAGGAACTATCATCTTTAACTGGACACCAAACTTTACAGATGGTGCTGGTTTTACATTTATAGACTTCCCTCCATACACAGCTGGTTGTAGACCAGAAGATGGTGGAGACGGTAAATGTGGTTCGCCAGATGGTTATTTGAAAAAAGCAGTTAACGCTGATTTTCCAAAAACTCATCCAAAAGCAGCTGCAATGTTCAAAAAAATGTCATTCTCTACAAGTCAAATTGGTGCAATGGCAGCCTTAGTTGACGTTGACAAAATGACTCACGAAGATGCAGCTAAAAAATGGTTAGCTGACAACAAGAGTGTTTGGCAAGCTTTTACTAAATAAAGGTTAAAGCTAATAAATTATAAAGTCTCCCCCAACAATGTTGGGGGGGATTTTTTTATTTTAACTTCAGAAAGATGGTTAATATAAATTTTAAATTAATCTAATGATAAAATATTTTTTTTGTATATCTTTTAGTTTACTATTTTTTAATTCAACCTTAGCAAAAGATGTAGATATCCAAGAGAATATTAATCTTAGTTTTGTATGTGACTTAGAAAAAAAAATACTAAAGAATTCTGAATACAATTATCAAACTTTTCTAGCTGAAGATTTAGATGACAAGAATTTAGATAAATTTGATATTGAGGCAAAAAAACCAGAAACACTTTTGATTAATGGACTATCTTTATTTCTTTCAGATAAGACAAAATTAAGTGTTAAGATAGTAAATAAAGATGTGGTTTTATTTAAAGCAATTGACCCAAAAAAAAATTACTCTGAGTCTGGTATTATTAATAGAAAATCAGGCGAATTAGTTCATGAAATTACAAGAAATGTAAAAAGTGAGAATGCAGAAAAAGATATTTCTTTTTATTCATGCAGAAAAAGAAACACAAATGTCTGATTTTTTTTTAATTAATTTTGTGTAAAATATTGTTATGAAAAAATTTATTATCAGTATAATTTTTAGTTTTTTTATTACATCTGAAGTTTTAGCTCGTAGTACCGGATGTAAGGAGGGAAATTGTGAAAATGGTTATGGTAAGTGGGTTTATACAGATAAAACAACTTATGAAGGTGAATGGGTAAATACAAAAAAACATGGTCAAGGAACAGAAACTTGGCCTAATGGATATATTTATAAAGGCGAATTTAAAAACAGCGAGTGGAGTGGACAAGGTACTTTAACTTTTCCAAATGGTGCAACGTACGTTGGAGAATGGGCTAATGGTTTTATGAATGGAAAAGGAACTTTCACCTGGTCTGATGGTAAAGAAAAAACAGGCACCTGGGTTAATGGAAAGTTACAAGAATAATTAAAATAATGATAAAAAATAATTATATAAATAAATTAAAAGAGTTGCCCGAAACAACAAAGCAGTTTGGAGGTCTTCTTATCTTAACACTTATTATAATTTTATCTTTTGGTATTTTAAATATTTATTGGGGAGGAGGAGATGAATTAATTAAAAAAATGAAACTAGAAGAAGAAAGAATCGCAGAAGAAAAAAAACTTAATGCACTTATATCCCAACTTCCATCAGGTATTCTGGTAACATTTGATGGAACAGATAATTTTAGATTGACTGATGAACTATATGAAGCAGTTTGTAATGCAACAAAACTTCTTCCTCAACGTGCTATAATGGCTGCTCATTTTTTAAATTATGAAGCTTACGAACTATATACTATCAATGGTAATAAAATTGATGAAACGTATGTTAAATGGGATAAAGAGAAAAATAAATGCTTTGCTGGTTACACTGTAAGTGGTGCGAATGTAGGAGTAAATAGAACAGCAAATGTAAGTGGAGAGGTTTTAAGTTTTTTAAGCACCGGTATTGATACAAGGGTTTATTTTATTAAAAATTTTTAAGGAGGAAATGAACAAATTATATAGATTTTATTTTATCTTAATTTCGTATAACTTTATTAAAATTTATGTCTGAACCAGTAATTAAATGTGAAGCTGTTTATAAAATTTTTGGAGAAAATGCCAAAAAAATGCTTAAAGATTCAAATGGCAATGTAGACGCAAAAACTTTTCAAGAAAATGGATGCATAGTAGGTGTTAACAATGCTTCATTTGAAGTTTCAAAGGGAGAAATGTTAGTTGTAATGGGTTTATCCGGATCAGGTAAATCAACTTTACTAAGATGTATTTCTAGATTAACTGATGCAACAGATGGAAAAATTTTTATAGAAGGTCAAGATTTACTTCAATTAAATAATAAAGAACTAATAGAGCTCAGAAGAAATAAAATGGGAATGGTTTTTCAGAGTTTTGCTCTACTTCCTCATAAAACAGTTGTAGAAAATATTGCTTTCCCACTCCAAATTAAGGGAATTAAAACTGAAGATAGTATTAGTAAAGCAATGGATATGGTTAAACTTGTTGGTCTTGATGGAAGAGAAAACTATTTTCCAAGAGAACTTTCTGGAGGTCAACAACAGAGAGTAGGTATTGCGAGATCATTAGCAGTAGAGCCAGATATTTGGTTTTTGGATGAACCTTTTTCTGCATTAGATCCATTAATTAGAAAAGAAATGCAGGATGAATTTTTAAGACTTCAAGATAAATTACAAAAAACAATTATGTTTATTACACATGATTTTGATGAGGCTCTAAAACTTGCTGATCGTATTGCCATTATGAAAGATGGAATAATTGAACAGCTAGATACACCTGCAAATATTGTTTTAAATCCAGCAACTGAATATGTAAGGAAATTTACTGAAGAAGTACCTAGAGAAAAAGTTCTATTAATTGGAGATGTAATGGACCCATCTACCACTGATAATATGGGTGAATTGAAGGTTTCAAAAGATGAAATTATTGAAAATGTTGCTGAAAAAATTTTAACACAAGAAAAATCAGTAGCAGTTATAGATAATAACAACAAAATTGTAGGCTCTATTAATCCAACAAAAATAATTAATACAGTTTTTGGAGGAAGAAAAAATAATAATTAAATCATGGAATTAATAAAAAAATATCCAAAGTTATTTCAATGGCTATTTTTATTGATTGTATTTTTTGCTTTATGTTTTGCAATTGATGTTCCTGAAACATATAAATTTATACGAGGCCAAGCAGAATTTGTTAAAGATCCAAACCAAAGCTCCTTCGTTTTTCTAGGCAAAGAAGTAAGATATTATGCTTTTGATGTCTTTTGGAGGTTGCCTCCATTACTTGGATGGTTACCTATTTGGATAAATGATTCATTATTTTTTTTAATGAATGAATGGATGCCAATTGAATTTTGGAACGAAGATACTCAAGAATTCAGAACTCGACCATTAGTTTTACAAATAAGTAGAAATTTAACTGCTTTTATGACATTTCTAATAGAACTCATTAGAGAGATTTTATTAGGTGGACTTGAAACTATTGTTGCATTTACCAGTTGGGATTGGATAGACAAAAACCCTTGGGCAGAGCTACCAGGTTTACCATGGACTATTGTTGCTGCGGGTTCAGCAATACTTGCTTATAAACTAAGTGGTAAAGGTCTAGCTTTGTTTGCAGGTTTAGTTATGGTTTACATTTCTGTATTTGGTCAATGGAAACCATCGATGCAAACTCTTTCATTTATATTAGTTGCAGCACCACTATCATTTATTTTTGGCTTAGGCTTAGGTATAGCGGCATTTAAAAGTAAACGTGTTGAGAAAGCTTTATATCCAATACTTTTAGTTATGCAAACAATGCCACAATATGCGGTATTGGTTCCTGCGCTTGTTCTTTTTGGAGTTGGTGATCATGCTGCAGTAATTATAACTATGGTTGTTGCTGTTCCACCAATGATATTATTAACTATATTAGGTTTAAGAGCAATACCACCAGAAGTTATTGAAGCAGGTAGAATGAGTGGGTGTAATAATTGGCAATTGATGTTTAAAGTATTAATTCCAACTGCAAGAAGAGATATCTTGATTGGAGTAAACCAAGTCATAATGGTTTGTTTTTCTATGGCTGTTATTTCTGCATTTATAGGCGCAAAAGGTTTGGGATTTAATTTATTATTAGCCTTAAACCAACTCAATATCGGTTTAGCTTTAGAAGCCGGATTATGTATTAGTTTAATTGCAATTCTTTTAGATAAAATGTCTTTGGCTTGGGCAAATAAACAAACAGATTATTTCGGCAATCTGACATTCTATCAAAGAAATAAAAATCTTTTATTTTTTGCTGCAACAGTAATTATAGGAATTATACTTGCTTATGTTGGAACTTTTTTGTTTAAAGGTAGTTACAACTATTTATTTGAAGTTCCACATAACAAAGGTATATCAACAGCAGATTTTTGGAATAAAGGTGTTGACTGGATCTTTGATACATTCTTTGTGTATATAAAAGCATTTAATACATGGTTGATTCAAGACGTGCTTCAGCCAATGAGAGCTTTATATTTAAGAATGCCTGCGGTTGCTACATTAGTTTTGGTTGTTGGAGCTGGATATTTAATTGGTGGGTTTCGTTCAGCACTAGTTGTTTGCGGATTAACATTATTTATAGCCCTAAGTCCATGGTGGGATAGAGCATTAGTGACAGCTTATATGGCAACTTTTGGAGTTGTTATATCTTGTATAATTGGATTTACAGTTGGAACTTTATGTTTTCAAAACAAACATTCTGCGAGTTTTATGTTGGGTGTTTGTGATATATTTCAAACTTTTCCTTCTTTTGTATATTTAATTCCAGTGATGATGCTTTTTGGTATAACTGATACATCAGTTTTAATTGCAGTTATAGTTTATGCAACAATACCAGCAACAAGATATACAATTGAAGGTCTTAGAAGTGTTCCAGTAGGTTTGCATGATGCCGCAACAATGTCAGGTGTAAATAAATTCCAAAGATTAACTAAAATAGAATTTCCTTTAGCGTTCCCTCACATGATGCTTGGTTTAAATCAAACAATCGTATTTGCATTGTTTATGGTGATCATCGGGGCATTCATTGGAACTGAAGATCTAGGACAATATATTCTAAAAGCATTGTCTGATAAAAAAGGAGCAGGTATAGGGTTTACTCTTGGGATTTGTGTTGCTTTCATAGGTTTAATATTTGATAATTTAATTAGAACCTGGGTAGAAAAAAGAAAAAAACATCTTGGCATAAATTAAAATTGTGAAAAAATTTATTGTTGCTATTGACCAAGGCACAACATCAACAAGAGTAATTTTGTTTGATACAAAAGGTAATACAAAATTTATATCACAGTTTGAATTTAAACAATATTTTCCAAACAATGGTTGGGTAGAACATAATCCAAATGAGATTTGGATGACCACACTTAAATCATTAAAAAAAGTTTCACAAAAGGCAAAGCAGTTAAAAGGAAAAATATTAAGTATTGGAATTACTAATCAGAGAGAAACAACTGTGCTTTGGAATAAAAAAAATGGCAGACCTATAAATAATGCTATTGTTTGGCAGGATAGACGAACACAACAATTTTGCCAGAATTTAAAAAAAAATAATTATGAAAATGTTATTAGAAAAAAAACTGGTTTATTTATCGATCCATATTTTTCAGCAACAAAAATTAGATGGATATTGGATAATGTAAAAGAATCAAAAAAATTATTAAAGTCCAATAATTTACTATTTGGAACTATTGACACTTTTTTAATTTGGAAGCTTACTAATGGAAAAAAACATTTAACAGAAGCAACCAATGCATCTAGAACAATGCTTTACAATATAAATACCAATCAGTGGGATAAAAATATATTGAAAAAATTAAAAATACCGTACAAAATTTTACCAGAAGTAAAAAATTCAGCTGACAATTTTGGAACTACAGACAAAAAAATTATTGGACTAGAAATTCCTATATCTGCTGTTTTAGGAGATCAACAGGCAGCAGCAATTGGTCAATCATGTTTTCAAAAAGGTTCAATAAAAAGTACTTACGGTACTGGTGCATTTGTAATAATGAATACTGGTTCAAAAAAAATTTTTTCAAAAAACAAATTATTAACCACAATTTGTTATCGACTAAATGGAAAAAATACTTATGCACTAGAAGGTTCAATTTTTATTGCTGGAGCAGGAGTACAATGGCTTAGAGATAAAATAAAACTAATCAATAATGCATATGAAACAGAAAAAATTGCTAAATCAAAAAAAAATAATGATGGTGTTTATGTAGTTCCAGCTTTTAGTGGAATTGGTGCTCCTTATTGGAGATCAGATGCTAGAGGGGTCATTACTGGTTTAACAAGAGACAGTGATTGGAAAAGTTTAGTAAGAGCTGTTGTAGAGTCTGTTGCTTATCAAAGTTATGATTTATTTGATGCAATGAAAAAAGATGGACTGAAACCTAAATTGATCAAAGTTGATGGAGGAATGGTTGCCAACAATTGGTTTACTCAGTTTTTATCAGATATAATAAATTTAAATGTTATTAGACCAAAGACTCTAGAAACAACAGCCTTAGGAGCTGCATTTTTAGCCGGATATCAGATTGGAGAATTTAAATCTTTGAATGAAATTCAAGGTAAGTGGAAAAAAGATAGAGTTTTTTCTCCAAAACTTAATAAATCATTGAGAAATAATTTATTGCAAGGATGGAAACAAGCAATTAGAAAAACTTTAGCATAATTTTAGCTATGAAAAAAATATTAATAATTGGCGCTGGAGCAATGGGATCTGCTTTTTCGATTCCTTGTGTGGAAAATAGTAATGATGTCACTATAATTGGCTCAGTATTAGAAGATGATTTTATCTCCTCAATAAAATCGAATAAAAATTTGCACCCAAGTTTAAATGTGGTTTTACCAAATAATATTAAAATTGAAAAATTTGAAAAAATTATTGAAATTGCTGAATCAAATTTAGATTTAATCGTAGTTGCCGTTAGCTCAGCTGGGATCGATTGGGCAGGTGATGAGATTTCAAAGTTTTATAAAGCTAACACACCAATAATTTTGCTAACAAAAGGTCTTTCAATAATTGATGATCAACTAACAACTTTGACTGAAAAATTGGAAATGATTTTAAAAAAAAATGGCCATAAGAATATTAATATTTCTTCAGTTAAAGGTCCATGTTTGGCATCAGGCCTTGCAAATAAAATAAGAACAGGAACTATAATAGCAAATAAAGATATCAAAGAAGCCCAAAAAATTCAGAATATTGTTCAGACTGAATATTACAAATGTGAAATATCAGATGATATAGAAGGTGTGGAAATTTCTTCAGCTATAAAAAATCTTTATTCAATGTTAATTGGAGGCTCACAAGGATTAAGCAACCCAGAGGCTTCAAAAGAAATACAGGAAAAATATTTTTTAAATACCGCTGCTAGTTTAATTCATAGATCAATTTCTGAGATGGTAGAAATTGTTAATAATTATTCGGGTAAAACTGAAACTGTCTATGGTTTAGCTGGTTTAGGAGATATATATGTAAGTGTGTCTGGTGGTAGAAATAGCCAAATGGGAAAATATTTGGGACAAGGTTATTTATATAAAGAAGCAAAAGAAAAATTTATGAAAAGTACAACAGTTGAAGGTGCGCAATTAGCCTTTGATATTGGACCAAAACTTATGGCAAAATTTGATAAACGTAAATTTCCACTTTTATTTAGCATCCTAGAATGTATTTGCGAAAATAAAAAATTACAGATCGACTGGTAATTATTCTATTTTTTTGGTTGATTTAAAAAAACTTTTGATGAATCGTCCATTGCTGTTGCCCAAGGTGTATGATGTATAGGTGCAATAGATCCTGTAACAGGTGAAGAAAAAGATTTATTTCTATATGTCATAATATCTTCTACTTTATGGTGTTCCCATTCTTTAAAATGTTTTCTAATTAACTCAAAATCAATTTTTGGATAATTAGATAATTTGTGAAGTTCTTTTGTATATTCAGTTTGAAAATCTATCATTTGATCTGGATTTTCTAATTTTTCTTCTAAAGTAACCCATTTATTAATATCTTTTTCTATTTCTGAGCTATTTGGAATTTTAATTTTTCCCATAATCACATCTCTCGCATACCAAGCCTGACAATCAAACATATTAAAAGTATGAAATTGATCTTGCATACCTAAATAAAGTAATTTGTTATTATCTTGCCATACAACACCTTTATATAATTTTGGTGGGTATAATCTGTTTCTAGTTTTTAGTTTAAGATCTTCAGTTAAGAATGGGAAATGATGAAGATAACCAGAACACAAGATTATTGCATCAGCTTCTTGTTCATGCCCATCTTTGAAGATTGCTTTATTTCCAACCAGTTTATCTAAATAATGTACTTCTTTTACTCCTTTAGGCCATTTAAAACCCATTGGGTTATTTCTGTAACCTATAGTTACACTTTTGGCTCCATACTTGTGACATTGAAGGGCAACATCTTCAGCTGAATAACTGCTTCCTAAAATAATAACATTTTTTCCTCTAAACTCTTCCGCATCTCTAAAATCATGTGAATGCATTATTCTTCCAGGAAAAGATTTCATTCCTGGGTATTCTGGAATAAAGGGAACTGAAAAATGTCCAGTAGATACAACGACATAATCAAAAGTATCATTTGAAAATTTATCATTTTTTTTATCATGAGAAGTAATCTCAAAATTATTTCCATTGAAAACAACTTTGGAAACACTTGTGCTAAATTTAACTTTATTTTTTAGATTACCTTTTTTTACTCTACCAGTTATATAGTCATATAAAACTTCTCTTGGTGGAAATGATGGAATAGGCTTTCCAAAATGTTCATCAAATGAGTAGTCTGCAAATTCTAAACATTCTTTTGGACCATTTGACCACAGATATCTGTACATACTATTTGGGACAGGGTCACCATATTGATCAGATCCAGTTCTCCAACTGTAATTCCACAATCCTCCCCAGTCTTCCTGTTTTTCAAAACAAACTATTTCAGGTATTTTTTCGCCCTTCTTTTCAGCTTGTTCAAAGGCCCTTAACATTGAAAGACCACACGGTCCTGTTCCAATAATAGCTACTTTTGTCATTGAATTTTCTCCATCTAAAACAAATTTATAAATGTATTTTACTAACAAAAAAGTAAAAATTGCAATAATATTTTATTATGAAAATTAATTGGAATTATCCCACTTCCGTATGGGTAGGAGAGAATAGAATTAAAGATTTAGCTGAAGCTTGCAAAAATTTGAATATCTCCAGTCCACTATTTGTAACAGATAAAGACCTTATAAATCTTGATATGACAAAAAAAATTATTTCAGAGAATAAAAAAAAATTTAATAATTTAGCTATTTATTCAAATTTTTCAGGAAATCCAATAGGAGAAAATGTAGAAGAAGGAGTTATAGAATTTAAAAAAAATAATTGTGATGGAGTTATAGCCTTTGGTGGAGGAAGTGGACTCGACGTTGGAAAAGCCATTGCATTTATGTCAGGACAATCTAGACCCATATGGGATTTTGAAGATATAGGGGATTACTGGAAAAGAGCAGATGAAAATAATATTGCTCCTATAATTGCAGTTCCTACAACAGCAGGAACTGGATCTGAAACAGGACGAGCATCTGCAATAATTAATAAAGCAAGTGGAGTAAAAAAAATAATCTTTCATCCAAAATTTTTACCCTCTATTGTTATTTTAGACCCAGTACTAACCATAGATCTTTCACCAAGACTTACAGCAACAACTGGAATGGATGCTCTTGCTCATAATCTTGAAGCACTTTGTGCACCTGGTTTTCATCCTATGGCCGATGGAATAGCGATTGAAGGAATGAGATTAATAAAAAAATCTCTTTTAATCGCTGTTAAAAATGGAAAAGATTTAAATGCAAGAGCAGATTTACTTGCCGCTGCCAGTATGGGATCGACAGCTTTTCAAAAAGGACTAGGTGCAATTCATTCATTAAGCCATCCCGTTAATGCTCAGTTTGATATTCACCATGGTTTATCAAATGCTATATTTATGCCATATGTTTTATCTTTTAATAGAAGTTTAATAGAGAAAAAGATTGTATCTATTTGTGATTACTTATATTTAGATAAAAATTTTGAAAGTTTTTTAAATTGGGTTTTAGATTTAAGAAAAGAACTAAAAATACCTCATAAACTTTCTGAAGTAATAGAAACAAGTAAAATTGATTTAAAAATACTATCTCAAATGGCTTTAGATGACCCTTCAACTGCTTCAAATCCAAAAAAATTGACGATTGACGATATGAAAATTTTATACGAACATAGTATATCGGGAGAATTATTTTAATGGCAAATTTAAATTTACTAGTTGTAGAGGGAAACTTACCTAATGAAAATCAAAATTTTAAAAATTCAGGTATAAAAACCCACGCAGAAAGTCTAAAAGAAAGTCTCGCATATTATTCAAAAGATTTAAATATTGACGTTTTTAATCCATGTGCAGAAAAAAGTTTTGATAAAATCATACCGAATATTAAAAAATATGATGGATTAATATGGGGTGGAAGTAGTCTAAATATTTATAACGACTGTATAGAAATCCGAAGACAAATCGGATTTATGAAAGAATGTTTCAAAAATATTAAAAATATTTTAGCAATATGTTGGGGTATGCAAGTAGCTGTAACTGCAGCAGGAGGTGAAGTGAAAAAATCATCCAATGGTGCTCATATTGGTATAGCCAAAGATATTGAAATTAATGCAAATGGATTGAAACATCCTTTATATAGAAATAAAAATAAAAAATTTAATTCACCAGCGTTTAACTTTGATGAAGTAGTTACTTTACCAAATGAAGCTACTCATTTAGCATCAAATAAAATTAACAAAGTTCAAAGTATTAATTTTAAATCTGGTGTAAGTGATATATGGGGTTTGCAGTACCATCCTGAAATTACATATGATAAAATGATTACATTAATTAAATTTAGAAAAGAAAAACTTATAACTATTAGAAAATGTTTTAAGGATGAGGAAGAAATTCAAAGCCATATTCAATTTATTGAAGAGGAAATAAAAAAATCAAAAAAAGACACTAGAATGTTAGAGTTGAAAAATTGGTTAGACTATTTAAAAGCAGCTTAATTAAAATAAACCTTCTATTTCGCCTTTATCATTTAACTTAATTGAATCTGCAGCAGGAACTCTTGGAAGACCTGGCATTGTCATTATTGCTCCACAAACAACTACAATAAATTCTGCTCCTGAAGATAATCTTATTTCTCTTATTGGAACCACATGCCCTGAAGGAGCACCTTTTAAACTTGGGTCAGTTGAAAAACTGTATTGAGTTTTAGCAATGCATATTGGAAGATTTCCATAACCTTTTGATTCAAAATCTTTTAGTTGCTCTCTTATTTTTGTGTCAGCCACTACTTCACTCGCATGATAAATTTCTTGTGCGATTGTTTCAATTTTTTTAAATAGAGGTATTTTATCTTCATATAAAAATTTAAAAGTATTTTTGTTATTACATATATCCACAACAATATTCGCAAGATCTTTTGTTCCTTCTCCTCCATCTGACCAGTGTTTACAAATAGATGATTTTACACCTTGTGTTTTACAAAAGTCCATAAGTGCACTAACTTCTTTGTCAGTATCTGTGATAAAGTGGTTAACGGCTACCGCAACTGGTAAACCAAATTTTCTAACATTATTAATATGTCTTTCAAGATTTACTAATCCTTTATTTAAAGCTTTAACATTCTCATTTTTAAGATCATCTTTAGCTACACCACCATGCATTTTCAAAGCTCTTATGGTTGCAACAATAACTACACAATCAGGTTTTAAATTTGATTTTCTACATTTTATATTTAAAAATTTTTCAGCTCCCAAGTCAGCACCAAAACCAGCTTCAGTTACAACGTAATCTGCTAATTTTAATCCTGTTTTTGTTGCAATAACAGAATTACATCCATGTGCAATATTTGCAAATGGTCCTCCATGTATTATTGCGGGGTTGTTTTCTAATGTTTGTGTCACATTAGGTCTAATTGCATCTTTTAATAAAACAGTCATTGGACCTTGAGCATTTAAGTCTTTTGCATAAATTGGTTTCTTATCTCTAGTATAAGCTACAGTAATATTCCCAATTCTATTTTCCAAATCTGTTAAATCGTTTGATAAGCAGAAGATAGCCATTATCTCTGAAGCCACTGTAATATCAAAGCCATCCTGTCTAGGATATCCATTGGCCACACCACCAAGATCTACAACAATTGATCTTAACGATCGATCATTCATATCCATAACTCTTTTCCAAACAATTCTTCTGACATCAATATTTAATTTATTACCCCAATAGATATGATTATCTATTAAAGCTGAAAGAAGATTGTGAGCTGATGTTATTGCATGAAAGTCTCCTGTAAAATGTAAATTTATTTGTTCCATAGGAACTACCTGGGCATGACCTCCTCCAGCTGCGCCACCTTTCATTCCAAAAGAAGGTCCTAGGCTAGGTTCACGAAGACAAACAATTGATTTTTTTCCTATTTTATTTAAACCATCATTTAGACCTACCGATGTTGTGGTTTTTCCTTCTCCTGCAGGAGTTGGAGTAATTGCGGTAACTAAAATTAATTTTCCATCTTTTTTATTTTTTAAAGTATCTAAGTACTCAGTTTTAATTTTTGCAATGTATCTTCCGATTGGACTATAGACCTCAGCGCTATCAGGTACATTTAGTCCATTAAGCACTTCTTGAATGGGCTTCATTTTTGCTTCTCTAGCTATTTCAATATCAGATTTTGCTTTACCCATTTTAGCTTTCTTTATTTTATATATTCAAACTCATTTGAAGCTGGATTAATATCTTCTTTTATGGATTTTTTAAAGTTCTAAAAAATATATATAAAAAAAATAAAGAACTATTTATACTAATTACTATAAAATTTGATCATGCAAAAATACTCAGTCTTCAGCCTTGTCAAAAATGCTTTCAAAGGTCATAAGGATTGGGAAGTGGCCTGGAAAGACCCAACACCTAAGTCTGAATACGATGTTATAATTATAGGAGGTGGAGGTCACGGTTTAGCTACAGCATATTATCTTGCTAAAGAACACAATATTACAAAAGTTGCTATTATTGAAAAAGGTTGGATTGGAGGAGGGAATGTTGGAAGAAACACAACAATAATCAGATCAAATTATATGCATGATGAAAATGGATTGTTTAGTGAATTCGGTATGGACTTGTGGAGAAACATGAGTCTGGATTTAAATTTTAATGTAATGTTTTCTCCAAGAGGAATAATTAATCTTGCACATTCTGATGCACAAATGAATGTTTATTCCAGAAGAGGAAATTCAATGCGTTTAAACGGTATTGATGCAGTTCTGTTAAACAGAGAAGAAGTTAGAAAAATTATTCCTATGGCTGATTTTTCTGAGAATGTAAGATTCCCAATATTTGGTGGATTGATGCAACCTAGCGCAGGAACAGCAAGACATGATGCAGTTGCCTGGGGATATGCGCGTCAAGCAGATTCGATGGGAGTAGATATTATTCAAAATTGTGAAGTAACAGGATTTGATGTTTCAAATGGAAAAATTTCAGGAATAAGAACTTCAAAAGGTGACATAAAAGCAAAAAAAATTGGTCTTTGTGTTGCTGGAAGTACAAATATTTTAGCAGAAAAGTTAAATATGACACTACCTATAGAGACCCACCTATTACAAGCGTGTGTGTCAGAACCAATTAAACCAATTTTAGATAATGTAGTAACTTTTGGTGCTGGACATTTTTATTGTAGTCAGTCTGATAAAGGTGAAATGGTTATGGGTGGAGATCTTGATGGATATAACAGTTATGCTCAAAGAGGAAATCTTCCAACTTTACAACATGTATTAACTGAAGGAATAGCAATGTTCCCGTTTCTTAGTAAATTAAAAATGCTTAGAACATGGGGAGGAATTATGGATATGTCTATGGATGGATCACCTATTATTGATAAAACACATATTGAGGGTTTATATTTAAATTGTGGATGGTGCTATGGAGGGTTTAAAGCAACTCCTGCATCTGGATGGACTTTTGCTCATACAATTGCCCAAGACAGACCACATAAATTAAATGAAGGCTATAGTCTAAACAGATTTAGCACAGGGCATTTAATAGATGAAAAAGGTCTTGGAACTAAAACTTGGATTTCTTAAATGTTATATATTAAATGCCCTCACTGTGGATTAAGATCTCAAAATGAATTTTCATATGGTGGCGATGCAACAGTTAAAAGACCAGAATTAAACAAAGAAGTTTCAGATCGAGATTGGGACAATTTTGTTTATTTACGTAAAAGTCCGATAGGAAAACATTTGGAATTATGGCAACATATTTCAGGATGTAGACAATGGATTAAAGTTGAAAGAGACACATTAACCCATGAAATATTTAAAACATTAAAAGCAAACGAAGAAGTATAAAGATGTCAGAAAAATTTAGATTAGATAAAGGTGGATTAATTAACAGAAATAAAAAAATTTCATTTAAGTTTAATGGTAAAAAATATTTTGGTTATGCAGGTGATACTTTAGCTTCAGCTCTACTTGCCAATGGCGTTCATTTAGTTGGTAGAAGTTTTAAATATCATAGGCCTAGAGGTTTTTTTGGAGCAGGTGTAGACGAACCTTATGCAATAGTTCAAATGAATAGAAATAACGAAGTTGATCCTAATGTAAGAGCAACAGAACAAGAATTATTTGAAGGTTTAGAGGCAAAAAGTGTAAATTGTTGGCCAAATGTAGATTTTGATATTGGCGCAATAAATAATTTTTTAGGCAAATTTTTTCCTGCAGGTTTTTACTATAAAACTTTTATGTGGCCTAAAAGCTTTTGGTACAATTTATACGAGCCAATTATTAGAAAAGCTGCAGGATTTGGAGCAGCTTCAATAAAACATGATAAAGAAAAATATGAACATAAATATGAATATTGCGATCTATTAATTACAGGATCTGGTCCTTCTGGTTTAGCAAGCGCCTATGCTGCAGCTCAAAATGGAGCAAAAGTAATTTTAGCCGAAGACAAATCGAGGTTTGGCGGAAGTCTTCTAACCAGCGACGTTACAATTGGAAATCAAAGCGGACAAGAGTGGGCAGAAAAAATAATATCTGAACTTAAATCAATGCCAAATGTCGTTGTCAAAAATAGATCTCAAGTTTTTGGTTATTACGATCACAATATGCTTGTTATGTCTGAGAGAATTAGTGATCATTTACCTAAAACAGAAAAATATAGTCCTAAACAAAGACTTTGGTATATCCGTGCAAAAGAAGTTATTATTTCGTCTGGATCAATAGAAAGACCTTTGGTTTTTGGAAATAATGACACCCCAGGTGTTATGCTTTCGTCAGCAGCTAAAGAGTACTTAAAAGTTTATGGAGTACTAGTTGGAAAAAAACCATTAATATTTACAAATAATGATAGCGGATATGAAACTGCTATAGAATTCAAAAAAAACGGAATAGATCCTGTCGTTTTAGATACAAGAAAAGATCCTAATTCAGAAATTATAAAAGAAGCTAAAGATTTAAATATAAATATAAAATCCTCTTATGTTGTTGTAGCAGCAAAAGGCTATAAAAAAGTTAAGTCCGCAGATATTGCTAAAATATCTGATGATAAAAAAAATATAAGTACTATTGAAAATATAAAATGTGATTGTATTTGTGTCTCAGGGTTTTGGACACCAACAATTCATTTAGCTTCACAATCAGGAAATAAAACTAAATTCAATGAAGAAATAGATGCATTTGTTCCAAGTCAATCAAAGCAAAAAGAAACAACTCTTGGATCAGCTAATGGTATTTTTACATTAGAAGAAACATTAAAAACATCTTTTGAAAAAGGAAATGAATTATCAAAACAAATAACAAATAAAGAAAATAAAGTTACCGTTCCTACTGTTGTAGAAAAAAAATCTTCTAATCATGATAAATTTTGGTGTGTACCATTACCAGAAGGTAAAAATTATAAAAGATTCTTAGATTTTCAAAATGATGTTGCGGTCTCTGATATACAGCTCGCATTAAGAGAAGGTTATAGATCAATTGAACATGTTAAAAGATATACAACATTAGGAATGGCTACAGACCAAGGCAGGACAAGCAATCTTAATGGATTGCAATTAGTATCAGATATAGAAAATAAAGTTGTACCTCAAGTTGGTCATACTACCTTTAGACCACCTTTTTCACCTGTTTCAATAGGAGCTATTGTTGGAAGAGAAATTGGAAAACATTCAAAACCAACAAGAAAATCCCCAATGCATTATTGGCATGAAAAAAATAACGCTGTCTTTGTTGATGCAGGTGTTTGGTTACGTCCAAGATATTATAAACAAGGAAGTGAAAACTTATTTGAAGCATCAAAAAGGGAAGCAAAAAACGTTAGACGAAACGTAGGAGTTTGTGATGTAACAACTTTAGGTAAAATTGATATCAAAGGACCAGATTCAGCAGAATTTTTAAATAGAGTATATACAAATGCTTGGCTTAAATTACCTATAGGAAAAGCTAGATATGGCGTGATGTTGAGAGAAGATGGAATTGTAATGGATGATGGAACAACAACTAGAATTTCAGAAAATCATTATCATATGACAACTACCACTGCCCAAGCAGCAAATGTTTTGTCTCATCTAGAGTATTATTTGCAATTAGTATGGCCAGAACTAAATGTAAATGTAGTTTCATCAACAGAACAATGGGCAGGTGCTGCGATAGCTGGACCGAAATCTAGAGATGTACTACAAAAATTATTTCCAGACTTAGATGTTTCAAACGAAGGCTTGCCATTTATGGGATATATGGAAGGTGATTTATTTGGAGTTAATGCAAAAATTTACAGAATTTCGTTTTCAGGCGAACTTGCTTATGAAGTAAATGTTGAATCAGATAACGGTAATTATATGTGGGAAAAGATAATAGAAATAGGAAAAGAATTTAATATTCAACCATATGGAACAGAAGCATTATCAACATTAAGAATTGAAATGGGACATGTTGCAGGATCAGAATTAGATGGACGAACAATCCCGTATGATAACTCTTTAGAAGGGCTAGTTAGTAAAAAGAAAGATTTTATTGGAAAAAGATCTCTATCTAAAAAAGCTTATGTTGCACCAGATAGACAAAAAGTGGTTGGCGTTATTCCATTAGATAAAAAAACAAGTATACCAGAAGGTTCATATATAGTTAAAGATGCAAAAGCAAAACTTCCAAATCCTAAATTAGGCCATGTATCCGCATCATGTTGGAGCGTTGAATATGACAATCCTTTTTCCCTTGCAATAATAAAAGATGGAAAAAATATGATCGGACAAAAACTTTTTGCACTATCACCATTAAAAAATAAAACAATACCTATTGAAATAGTATCATCTCATTATGTAGATCCAAAAGGTGAAAGAGTTAGATCATGACATTAGCATCAGCTTTAAATCATATTCATAAAAAAGGTCTTTTTGGGAATTATGAAAATAAGAATGAAGAAAATTTATTAAAAATTTCAGAAATCAAAAATTTACTTATCGTTCAAATAGTTCAATATAAAAGCTCTAAGGTTTCATTTGAAAGTATTGATATCGATAGTTTAAAATTAAAAAATGAACCACTAAGCGTTGTCAGTGACAATGATACAAGAATATTATGGAACGGTCCAAAAAATTGGCTTTTGGTATCGACAAAAAAGGATTTACTAAAGAATATTATAGATGTTTTTAAAGAAACAGACTTTGCTGTGACAGATTTATCTCATTCAAGATCCATAATTGAAATAGAGGGTGAAGACGTTAAAGAAGTTTTAAAAAAAGGATGCCCTTTTAATCTTAACATTTTGGATAAAAATAATTCAATAAACTCTACATATAATGGCATAGCATTTACAGTCGATGTGATTAAAAACAATCCTAGTAAATTAAGGTTATTTTCTCTAAGAAGTTTTGGAGAGTCATTTTATCATTCTATTACAGATGCATCGTTAGAATTTGGATATAAAGCTATTTAATTTATCTTATAAAACTTAATAAATTACCCATTTTGGATAGTATTATTTTTTACTCTCTTGAGTTGAATAAAAAATACCTTTAAAGTTCAACTATAGGGATAAATAAAAATTATGGGGATAAATAAAATATTTATTTATATAATTGGTGCTTTAATACTATCTGGCTGTGTTCAATCAACAGCGATGGTGGGACCGGCTCTTACTTTGGCATCAACTGGAAATATTTCACAAGCAGGTGTAACTTTTTTTACAAATAAGGCTGTAAAAGAAGAAACTGGGATGGATACTGTTTCATATGTTTCTAATAAAATTGAAAAAAAACAATCTAAAACTAAATTGAGACGAGAATTTAAGAAATTGGTAGAAACTAATTTTGAAAAAACTAGAAATAAACTAATTTTACAAGATCAATCAAACATATTTAATTAAATTAACTGCTTTTAATTACAGTTATAAATCTAAAGAATAATAGCAAGAGTTTGGATCGTTTTTATAATGGGCAAATGGAGAGCATTTTTTAAAACCAAATTTAGAAAATAACTTTCTAGCTGGTAAAAAAAAATTACCTGCACCCGTTTCAATACTTAATTTTGAAACTTCTAGTTTTTTGGCTTCTTCGATTAAATGATCAATTATTTTTTTTCCAACCCCTGTTTTTCTAAACTTGTCTGCTACCCTTATAGATTTAAATTCTCCATGTTTTTTTTCTAAAAATTTTAATGCACCACAACCGACAAGCTCATTATTTTCCCATAAACTCCAAAATTTTATGCTTGGATCTTTTAAACCTTCGATATCAAGTACATGAGTGCTGCCTTCTGGTGAAACTGTTCTGAGTTCAATAAAATGTTTTTTTAATAAATTATTTACTTCAGAATTATCAAAATTTCCTTCTATGGATTTCATTTTAATATATTTTCAAGCGTTTCTATTTGTCCAATTTTAAAAATAACAGCATCATCACTATTATAACCATATTGATTAGAGGAATTCTTAAAACGTTTTGGTGGTTCAAAAATTGGTTCTAAAGATAAAACTACAGTTCCCCAATGCATACCTAAAACTTTTTTACTTTTTAAATCTTGACCAATATTTAATGCCTCTTCAGGATTTGTATGATAAACCGATTTATCTTTTAGTGGAGACATAGGATAAAAATTATATGCCCCTATATTAATAAAAGTTAAATCGATAGGGCCGTATTTATTTCCAAGTTCTTTATAAATATTTCCATAACCAGTGTCACATGCAAAAAATATTTTTTTGCCTTTATATTCAATTAAAAAGTTTCCCCATAAAGTTTTGTTGGTGTCCCACAAACTTCTTTTTGACCAATGAACAGCAGGTAAAAATGTTATTTTTAAGTCGTTAACTTTTATTTCATCGTACCAATCCATTTCGTTAACATCTCTAAATCCATTTTTAGAAAAATATTTTCCAAGTTTTAATGGAGCTAAAACTTTCGATTTTTTATAAGGAAATCTTTGTATAGTTCTAGTACTAAGATGATCATAATGATTGTGAGTTAATAAAAATAAATTTACCTCAGGTAAATTCTTTAGATCAATTGCTGGATCCACATATCTTTTTGGTCCAAATATCAAGGGTCCCATATTTTTTTCGAAAACTGGATCGGTAATAATTGTTGTATTACCAAGTTTTATCAAAAAAGTAGCATGACCTATCCAAGCAATATAGTCATTATTTTTATTTTTTATTAAATTTTTTAAAACTTCTTTTTTATCAACAACATGGTCTGCTGGAATATCCATTTTAAGTTTTCTTTTTTCTTCGTTAAAAACTTTAAAACTCCAGTTAAATGAAACATTTCTTTCTGGAGAGCCCTCGGGGTTTCTGAAGGTTCCGTCTGATAGATGATGATAAGGTTTATTATCCATAGCTAATAAAACATTGTTATAAACAAAAAAAATTAATAAAAAACTTAAAATTTTAAACACTAGGATTATTTTACTTTTCGATTATTGTTAAATGGCCCATTTTTCTTTTTTTTTTTACAGTATTCTTCTTATAATCAAAGAAAAATTCATTATCCTTAAAAATTTTTTTTCTATAAACCAATATATCTTCACCAATCAAATTAATCATTTTGGCATTATGTAATTTTTTAGTTTCAACCTTATCTAGCCCACATACTGCTCTTATATGATTTTCAAATTGACTAACGTTATATGCATTTATTGTAAGATGTCCTGAATTATGAACTCTTGGAGCAATTTCGTTTACAAATAAATTGTCATTTTTATCAATAAAATATTCAACACACATAGTTCCTATATAATCAAGTTCTTCCGCAATATACTTTGCCCATTCTTTGGATTTATCAAACAAGACTTCGTTAACCTCAGCTGGTATTTTTGAATACTTTAATAATTGATCTTCATGAACATTTTCTATTGGATCATACACTTCATATTTTTGTTTTCCAAATCTTGTAATTATTACTGAAATTTCTTTTTTAAGCTTAACTAATTTTTCTAATATGTAATGATTTTCAAAATTAACTTTTAAATTATCTAATTCTTCTTCATTATTAATTTTATATTGACCCTTTCCATCATAACCTAGCGTACAAGTTTTAAGTATACCCGGGATAAAATCTTGACTAGACTTTAGCTCACTTTCATTTTTGACAGAAATATAGGAAGTAGTTTTAATATTATTTTTATTTAAAAAATCCTTTTCACTAAGTCTATTTTGAATAATTTTATTTATAGAAGGCCTAGGATTTACTTTTTTTATATTATCTATTTTACATAAAGTTTCGTACGGAATATTTTCAAATTCATAAGTTACAAAATCTATTTTATTAGAAAATTCATCAATTTTTAATTCGTCATTATAGTTACAAAAAATAAACTCATCTGCAAAAAATTGTGCAGGCGCATGTTCATCATCAGAAATAATTATAGTTTTTAAATTTAAATTTTTAGCAGCTGTAGAAAGCATACTTCCTAGTTGTCCACCGCCAATTATTCCAATAGTAGGTTTTGACATTTAATTTATTTCGGTTTTTTTTTTACTGAAGAACTTTGTTTGATACGCCACTTATTTAGATTTTTTTTTAATTTTTCATCGTTCAAAGAAATTATAGATGCCGCTAATAATGCAGCATTAATTGCACCATCTTCTCCAATCGCAACAGTACCAACAGGGATTCCTTTAGGCATTTGTGCAATAGATAACAAACTATCTAAACCTTTTAATTTTTTACTTTCAATCGGAACGCCAATAACTGGTATTATCGTAATTGAAGCAATCATCCCCGGCAAATGAGCTGAACCTCCTGCGCCAGCTATAATTACTGAAATCTTATTTTTTTCTGCTTGTTTTGCAAAATCATACATACGTTTAGGCGTTCTGTGGGCAGATATAATCTTTGTTTCAAATTTTACTTTTAAAATTTTAAACACTTTTTGACAAAGTTTCATTGTTTTAAAATCCGATTGGCTTCCCATAACAATAGAAACTTTATGTATTTTTTTTGATTGCATAAGACTTAATAAATGAACAGTCTTTAACTTATTTCAAATTAAATTAACTTTTTCAATAAAATTAGTAATGTAAGTGAAAATAAAATAAAAATATGTTATTTAGAATTATAATGAAAATATTGGCTTTTTTTATACTGTTAATTTCCACAACTTCTTTTGCCGGTGAGTATGAGGCAAATTTTAACATCGAAAAATTTAAAATTGCACAAAATAATGGAAAAATAGTTGTCATTCATTCCTGGAATAAATCTTGCGGGACATGTGCAAAACAGAAACCAATACTGGAAAAAGCAAAAAAAGACTTTGAAAACATTATTTTTATGAATTTTGAACAAACTAAAAATAAAGACATTGCGGAACTATTAAATATTGATTATTGGACAACTATTGTTGTTTATAAGGATAATAAAGAATTAGCTCGCGAGATAGGATTGTATAATGAAAGAGATATATATAATCTTATAAAAAAAGGTATCTAATCTTAAAATTAAAATGAATTATAAAATCGATAATTTACAATATTGTAATTGGTCTAGAGAAATTTTTGAAATTAACAGAGAAGCAGAATTAGATGCTGTTCACGTTACTATAGTTTATCATGAAGATTACGATGAATTATTAAAAAGAGTAGATGAATGGAATATACATTTTAAAGATAATTCTGATTTAATTTTTCATGGTAAAAGTTATAAAGATATAGAAAAAGCTAAAGAACAAAAAAAAACTGCTATATTTTTTGGCTTTCAAAACTGCTCGCCAATCGAAGATGACATAAACTTAATTGAAAAAGTACATCATCTAGGATGTAAATTTATGCAGCTTACTTATAACAACCAATCTCTTCTAGCCACAGGATGTTATGAAAAAATTGATAGTGGAGTTACAAATTTTGGAAAAGAAGTTATTAAAGAAATGAATAGAGTTGGCATTGTAATTGATATGTCCCATTCTGCGGAAAAAAGTACATTTGATGCAATAGAGATAAGTGAAAAACCAATTGCAATAACTCATGCCAATCCATTATTTTGGCATAAAGCAATAAGAAATAAATCTAATGATTTATTAAAAACTTTAGCAAAAAGTGGGGGAATAATTGGGCTTTCGTTGTATCCTCATCATCTTAAAGATGGAACAAATTGTAATTTAGAAAACTTTTGTGAAATGATAGCAAAGACTGCTGAAATGATAGGAGTAAAAAATATAGGCATAGGTTCAGATTTATGTTTAAAGCAACCTGATAAAGTTGTTGAATGGATGAGAAATGGTACTTGGACAAAATCAAAAAATTATGGTGAAGGATCAAAAAATAAACCTGGTTTTCCAAAACAGCCTGTATGGTTTGAAGATGCAAGAGGATTTAAAAATTTAGAAAGTGGATTAAAAAAAACTGGATTTAACCAAGAAGAAGTAGAAGGAATTTTAGGAAACAATTGGTATAATTTTTATAAAAATATTTAAAAATGCAAGTAGAATTAAGAGATCCAAAAGTTATTATGAAATTATCAAGACTTGGATCTTTTCATCAATCAAAATTATCATTTTTAAGATCATTTTTAAAAGAATTTAAAGACTGGGAATATAATAGAAATCTTTTTGATTTAGACGAAAATGGATATGGAAGAGCAGTTTATTCGTTTTCAAAAAAAAGTAGAACCTATTCCTTAGTTTGTTTTGCAAATAAAATAAGTGACCAAGAAAGATCAGATAGAGTAATAGCAACAAAATGGGATGCAGCTTTTGTACTGCACGATGGTATACCTTCAAAAAAAGATATTGAAAGATTAGAGCTAAACGTACCAAAACAAGAAGTTGGTAGACTTTCATATAAAGAATTAACTCTTTCAAGAGCAAATAAATCGGTTAGAGCTTTTAATCACGTTGTAGATAATCTTTCAAATGGGAGACAACCTGATAAAGATTTTCTATCAAAAGTTGGTTACTTATATAGAACTACAGCTGTTTATGGATCAGGAAAATTTGGTCTAGCTGATAGATTTAGAATAAAAAATAGAGAAGAAATTTGTGGACCATTCAGATTGGAAATGATGCTAGTTTATATGGTTAGACAATTTACTTTCGATCAAGTTAATCATATTGCAAATCATAAAAATCCAAAAAATTTTGTTAAATTGGATAAAGAAATTTGTAGGAATTTGGGAATTGGAAATTCTACAGGTCTAGGTATGGCACCTTTTATTGTAAATCATCCAACACTTCTAAATAATTGGATACTTGCAAGAGAGAAAGCTTTAAAAAAAGTTAGAGAATTAAAAAATGTACAAAAAGAAGATTTTGATATTTTTGTTCAATGTTTAAAAAAATCAATAAAAAATATAACTTCTTGGAATACAGATAATGAATTTCAAAAAAATAAAATAAAACAATTAATAACAGACTTAAATAAACTGTTAGTTTATATTGACTCTTTTAGTTTTCAAGACGATTTTAGTTTTAACAAATTATATTTATGGGTAGAGGAAAATTTGGATTTAGAATGCTCTGAGTATATTGTTTCTATGATGCTAGAACCATATGATTCTATAATTAACCCGTTAGTTCAAGAAATGAGTTCTGATGAAGAAAAATTTTTTAACATTCCTGGTGAAAGAACTGTATTAGATTTAAGAAATATATTAGAAGAAAAATATTCAGATATTTTAAAAATAGATTTTAGCAAAAAAGAAAGTAATGAGAACTTTTGGTTTATTTCAAAAAATAAAGAAGAACCAAGGCTTGCAAAAAGATATAATGAGCAAGGATCAGATTTAGAACAACCCCTAGCAATTGCAAGGGATATAAAAAATTTATATGAAAGAATATCAAACCAAAAAAATAGTTTAACCATTGGCAGATTTTTAATAGAAAATAATGATCTTAGGCACGTGGTTAGAAGAGCATTTATATCAGAAAAATTTCCTTACTCTGAGATTCAAGATAATACAATCGGGTCTAATTTGATGCCTATAGATATGTTAAGATTAAAATTATCTTTTTTTGGAGCAGTTAAATTTGATCCAAAATCTGACAAGTGGCTAAGAATATGTATGTTTCAAGGAGCGCCACTACCTAGCGAATTAAAAAAATTCAATGACTATTGGGTTTATAATTCTTTAAACTAATGAAAACTTTAAGTGAAATAGATACAACCTCAAAAAGAGCAACCAGAGGTGTTGGTTTTTCATGGGGTATTGCTGAAGAAGTGGGAAAGAATATGAGATTATTAGAGTTGTTTGGTTTGCCTGGAGTAAAAAATTTAAATAAGTTTTTAAAAGACTATAAAGAAAAACAATTTCATAAAATTACATTAATTTCTCAGTCAAATAATGCCAATAAACATCCTTTTTGTCCAATTATACTAGGAACTAACTTTATTGATCAGGTAAAATTATTAGATAAAAAAATTAATATAAAAATAACAAATGTCGCATTTCCAATATTATTTTTACCCTTTGTTAGTAGAGCATCAGAAATAATAGGAAAAAGGATTTTTTTAAAAATTGAGGAAAAAGAATTTTTATTTAATCTCAACCAATCAATTTACTCAAATTATTTAAAAAATGAAATTTTAGAAGTTTGCAATACAATAGATGTTAGCTTTATAGAAAATAGTAACTCATTTAATGAAAATGAATGGAAAGAGCTTTATAAATTATCTGAAGATACTTTTGTTGAAGAAACAGAATCATTAAAAATTGGTGCAGCAGGTGCTGGATTAACTGATAATGATTAAAGATATTAATAAAGATAAAATAATAGAAAAAGAATTAGACGACATTTGTGAAGAATGTAAAAAAGAAGATAAGAGTGTAACTGAAAATTTAATTCTTACTGGATATAAACTTTGCAAGTCATGCAGAACATCAAAAACTTTGTTTCCAATTTAGCTTATTACGCTCACTTGGCCTTGCCCAAACGTAGATAATAAGTAAATAAATAAAATTATAAATGGTGCAGTTACAATTAAAATTGATTTAGTTATATTTTTATAATTTAAGATAATATTTAATCCAACTATTAATGAAATATTATACCAAATATAAGTAATTATTAACAAAAACAAAAGAGAGTAGTTAATAGTCAATGCATTTAAAAACATTGGAATGTGAGAATAGCCTACAAGAATTAATATTTTTCTAAAATTACATTTTGTATTATTATTTGGAAACATTACTACTCCAACAAAATATAAATAAGCTGCTTTAATAATCCACATACTATAAGATATTATAATTACAGATCTTAAAGATGGCCCTTCAACTTTTCCTAGACTAAATTTTAAACTCATATATTCAATAAATGCAGTATTAGGTATTAAACTTATTAGTGAGCTAACTAATATTATTAATATAGCGAAGTATATCGAAGCTTCTCCAAAATTTTTTTGATTATTGAAAAATTTTTTATCAATTCTTAAAATTTGAATTATGATTTTTATAAATTCGGACATCAATTTGTTTTAGGGGAGTATCTCACTCCCCTAAAAAATATTTTAACCTTTAACTACTTCTCTTGTATTAGCGTTAAAAGACTGTTTAAAAGGTATATCAACCACAACAGCATCAACAGGTGTTCCAGGTGTATCTGAATATTTGGCAGGTAAATGAACTTTATATTTTGTTCCCACCTTACCTTTTGGAAAACCGTTGGCATTTAAAGTTCCATCAAAAGGAACATATCCCATTGCAATATTTTGTTTTTTTTCAGGGTGATACCATGGTGACGTAATAAATCCTACTGGATCTCCGCCATCAGCATTTGAAATTAACCAAAAATCAGGTGCATATTCCTCGATAGGTTTACCTCCTAATTCAAGTCCAACTAATTGAAGCTTGTAAGGTTTTTTTCCTGCTTTAATTTCAGCACCCATTTTTTCTAAAGCTACTTTACCGACATAGTCAGTTTTCTTATTCCATTCTCCTTTGCCTGACAATGAAACTTGATAACCAAGGTTACACTGAAAAGGATTATGTTGTTGATCCATGTCTTGTCCCCATGAAAGAATACCTGCTTGTATTCTTCTATGATGAGCAGGAGCAATAACCATTAAATTATGTTTTTTTCCAGCTTCAAGAACAGCATTCCACATATCATCAGCATACAATGTTGCATTTCTTAAATATATTTCATACCCCGCTTCTCCTGAGAAACCAGATTGTGAAATTACACAACTTTTTCCAGCGACTTTAACTTCAGCTAAACCATAAAAAGGCATGTTATCCAGATCAACTTGATCACCAAGTAAATCTTTCATCAAAGCCTTAGATTTTGGACCTTGAATTTGCACAGGACAGGCATCAATTTCTTCAACTGTACAATTAAATCTTCCGTCATGATTAACACCTTGAAGATACATTCCAATATCAGAGTCTGATAATGAAAACCAAAATTCATCTTTTGAAATTCTAAGAAGAATTGGATCATTTAAAACCCCACCATAAGCATTACATAAAATTACATACCTTGCTCTCATTGGTGAGATTTTGGTTGCATCTCTTGTTATTACATAGTCAGTAAATTTCTCTGCGTCTGGACCTTTAACTCTTATTTGTCTTTCAACAGCTACGTTCCACATTGTAACATGATTAACAATCGCATCATATTCCACCATTGCTCCACCATCTTCAGGTTTAACATAACCTCTTGGATGGTAAATACGATTATAAACAGTTGCTCTCCAACAACCTGCTTGCATTGATAAATGCCAATAAGGAGATTTTCTTACTCTCGTTGAAATTAACATTTCAACTTTCGTAGGTCCACTCTGTCTTAAATTATATGGAACTTCTCGATCAGTTTGATCTACTGAAGTTACATGTTTTAGTTTTGTATAGTCAAATTCATTAGACATATTTGTTCTCCATCAACCACTTGTTAGTTTCCTTCAAGCCGCCGAATGTATAAATGTGGAAGAAATCAGTATGCGATTTAACTTTCCCAATTAAGTCATTTGGGTCTTTAGGTTTCAATAAATCTAACGCCTTACTAAAATTAGATTTAAGAAAGTTTATGGAATTTTTTGCACCTACAATATTAGCAAACTTAATTAAGCTAGTGATTTTTAGTGGTCCAGTAATTCCAACATGAACTGGTACTGTTTGTTTAGAAATAAAGTCTACAATTAATTGAGGATCTAATAACCATTGAGTCACTATATAGTCCGCATAAGGCTTTTTATCTTTCATAGCTTCTTCTAATTTTGAATCGGATATATCAGGACTCCCCTCTGGATGTCCAGCGATTCCTATCTTCATCTTTTCAAAATATCCTGTCTCCAAAAGCTGAATTGAGCTGTCGAATTTTCCAATAGGATCTCTACTGCCGCCTATAACTAATGCTTGCTTTACCCCCTCATTTTTACATCTATTAACAAAATCTTTTAGTTGTGCTTCATTTTCAATAGATCTAGCAGGAAAATGGGGTATTGGATTGAACCCTTTTTTGACTAATTTAGCAGCCTGTTCTGAAGTTTCTTTATAATCACCACCAGGTAGCATAGTTACGTATACATCCTTTAATGCTGGCAAAGTATCTAGATCAGTTTTAGGCCCAATTTCTAAAGAAAAATTCATCTAGGGATATTTATTTATTTTAAAAAGACTGTCTATAAAAATCTAAGAGACAAATTGTTCAGGTTATCTTTTTATTCCTCTATGCTTTTGTATTCTTCGACCATATTCTTGAGCAGCCCTATCAAATATTATTGCTAAAGCTACTATCGCTAAACCGTTAAACAATCCTAAAGCCAGATATTGGTTTAAAACAGCTCTTAAAATAGGCACTCCTAAACCTTTTACCCCAATCATAGAGGCAATAACAACCATTGCTAAAGCCATCATAATTGTTTGATTAACACCAGCAAATACAGTTGGAAGAGCCAATGGAATTTGTACGGTTCTTAATTTTTGTAATTTTGTTGCACCAAAAGCTTCGCTTGCTTCTATTGTTTCTTTATCTACTTCTCTTATACCTAAGTTTGTTAACCTTATTATGGGCGGAACTGCATATATACAAATAGCTATTAAACCAGGAACTTTACCAATACCAAGTAACATAAGTATTGGAATTAAATAAACGAAACTTGGAATTGTTTGCATCATATCTAAAATGGGTAATATTGTTCTTTCAGCCCTATTAGAACGAGCCATTATAACACCCATTGGAATTCCAATAGTCATACATATTATTACACATACGGTTATGATTGCGACTGTAGCCATGCAATCTTTCCACATTCCAAAGTAACCTATTAAAAAGAAAGATATTGCTGCACCTAAAACAAGTTTCCAACTTTTTGATGCCACCCAGGCCAAACCACAAATTATACCTATGATTATTGGCCATGGAGAATTCATCATCAATTTTTCTAACCAGACTAAAAAATATAATAATGGATCAAAAAATGATTCTATACCATCACCATATGCTCTGGAAAAATCTCTAAAAGCGAAATCGATACTTTTTCTAAATTCAGCAAGCGCCGAACGTTCCATAACAGGAAACTTAGTAAAAAATTCCATTAAATTCCTAAAAAATTAACGAGCCTATTTTTTAATAGACTCGTTAAATAATTTATATACTAAAGACCAGCTTTGATTTTTTTCTTAGCTGATGAAGATACCCATTTACCCCATAAGTCTTCATGCTTTTTCAAAAACTCAACTGCTGCATCTGAACCTTTAGCTTGATTGTCTGCCATGTATACAAGCATTCCGTTCATAATATCACCAGGATAAGTACGTTTTTCAACATATGCTACAGCTTCTTTTCCACCATTATCCACGAAGCTTTTAGTAATAAGTGAATTTACTTCTGACTTTGTCCAAGCAGTCTGTTTTGGATTTGCACACTCACCAGCTGGTTTCATAATGCAATTGTCCCAGTTATCTCTTCCAGCAAAATCTACACCAAAAGGAACTGGAATTAATCCATATTTTCCAACCATTGAAGTTGGGTTCCAGTAATAACCAAACCAAGGCTTACCTGAGTCTGATGCTTTAGAAATTGTACCATCAAGACCTGCAGCAGAACCTGGATCAATTAAATTCCAACCTTTTTTCTCCATTTCGTAAGCTACAAATAAATTTGCATTTGCTAACTGACATCCCCATCCAGCAGGACAACCTACAAAAGCTCCTCTAGAAGGATCTTCTTTATCTGGAAACCATTCAGGATGCTCAAGTATTTCAAGAGCTGTCATTCCTTTTATCTGAGGATACTTCTCAATAGTTCCAGGAGTTATCCACCAACCTTCTCCAAGTCCAGTAATCGGAGCTTTGTTTGCTACGAATATTCTTTTTTCACTTACTGCTACTTTTAAAGGTTCGTAAACAGCATTTGCCCATTGTTCAGGGTTCATGTCTGGTGTTCCTTTATCATTCATTGAAGTAAAAGTTGGCATAGTTGCACCAGGCACTAATTCAACCTCACAACCATATCCTTTTTCTAAAATGATCTTGTCTACGTTAGCCATCAATTCAGCTGACGCCCAGTTTTGCTCAGCAATAACCAGCTTTCCACATCCTGCATTAGCAACACCAGTAAATGAAGTGAATCCTAAAACTACAAGAGCTGAAAGAATTATATTTTTTATTTTCATTGTTTATTTCCCTTTTAATTAATTAAAATAACATCAGAACACATTGAAAAAAAAAATGCAAATGTATTTCAACTATCAGTTGTAGACAAAATGTTTTTGCAAAGGTTTTAATTTAAAAATAAGATTTAAAACTGCATTTATGAAAAAAGATTTAATAACAAGATTAAACGAAGGACCTGTTCTTTGCGCAGAAGGTTACCTTTTTGCAATGGAAAGAAGAGGATATTTGTCAGCCGGAGGATTTGTTCCAACAGTTGTTTTAGAAAATCCAGATGTAGTTACTCAATTACATAGAGAATTTATTAGAGCAGGATCTGATGTCGTTCAGGCGTTTACTTATTACGGTCATAGAGAAAAATTGAGAATTATAGGAAAAGAAGATTTGCTTGAACCAATGCAGAAAAATGCACTTAAAATTGCAAAAGATGCTGCAGTTGAATTCAAAGATTTAGATTTAATGGTATGTGGCGATGTTGCTAATACAAATATTTTTGATCCAAAAGACAGATCAACATTTAAAGAATGTCAAAAAATGTATGAAGAACAAATTAGATGGGCTAAAGAAGCTGGAGTTGATTTTGTTGTAGCAGAAACAATTAATTGGGTTGATGAAATGAAAATTGCTATAAAAGCTATTAAAGATGAAGGTTTAATAGCAGTTGCAAATTATGCAATACCAAGGGGCGATTTAACAAGAGATGGATACACAGCTGAAGATGCTTGTAAAATAATTGAAGACCTTGGTGCAGATGTTGTTGGTTTAAATTGTTATAGAGGCCCAAAAATGACGATGAAATTGCTTAAAGAGGTTAGAAAAAAAGTTTCTTGTCATGTAGCAGGTTTACCTGTTCCATACAGAACTACGGAGGAAGAACCAGGTTTTTTAAATCAAACAGACCATGGTTGTGATTGTATACCTGGTGGAAATGCTTTCCCTGTAGCTCTAGACAATTTATTTTGCAATAGATTTGAAATGGCAGAATTTGCAAAAGATTGTTTAAAACAAAATATTAATTTTATTGGAATTTGTTGTGGTGCAGAAGCCCATCATGTAAGAGAAATGGCAGTAGCAGTTGGAAAAAAACCAATTTCAATGAAGTATATGCCTGATATGAGTAAACATTTTCATCATGGAACTGACAAAACTTTAAAAAAAGTTAACAAAGAAATTAAATACTAGTTATGGAAAATCATGCCAAAGTAGTAATAATTGGTGGAGGTGTTGTTGGTTGCTCAATTCTTTATCACCTTTCAAAATTTGGAATGAAAGATTGTGTTTTGCTAGAAAGAAACGAGTTAACTTCTGGTTCATCATGGCATGCTGCTGGAAATGTTCATGTAATCTCTAATGATCCAAATATTTCAAGAATGATGGCTTACACAATTGGTCTTTACAAAGAAATAGAGAAAGAGTCAGGGCATTCTTGTGGATTTAAACCAAGTGGAGGGTTTTATTTAGCTTCTAATGATGTCTGGGCAGAATATCTAAAAAGAGAAAGATCAAAAGCAAGATATATGGGATTAGATCAGGAATTTATTTCTCTTGAAGAAGTAAAAAAGAAAAATCCACTAATTGATCCTTCTAGATATCTATTAGCATTATGGGATCCAATAGATGGAGAGGTTGACCCTTCAGGAGTAACTTATGCTTTTGCAAAAGCTGCAAAAGTTCATGGAGGAAAATATTATACTCACACAGTTGTTAAAGATACCAAGCAAAAAGAAGACGGTTCATGGAATGTTGTAACAGATAAAGGAAATATTAATGCTGAGATTATAATAAATGCTGGAGGATTATGGGCGAGAGAAGTAGGTAATTTAGCCGGACTAAATTTACCTGTTCAGCCTATGGAACATCACTACTTAATTACAGAAGCTATTCCAGAAATTGAAGCATTAGGAGATCAAAGACTTCCGATTGGAACAGATTTTGAAGGTAATATTTATTTTAGACAAGAAGGAAAAGGCATGTTGCTTGGAACTTATGAACAAAGATCTACACCATGGAAGGTAGAAGGAACTCCAATGAATTTTGGACACGAACTTTTAGAACCTAAGCTTGATAATATTCAAGACAGATTAGCGATTGGATTCGAGAGAATGCCTGCTTTAGAAAAAGCAGGAATAAAAAATATTGTAAATGGACCATTTACATTTGGTCCTGACGGAAGTCCTTTAATTGGCCCTGTTCCTGGGATGAAAAATTATTGGGTTGCAGTAGGCGTTATGGCAGGATTTTGCCAAGGAGGTGGAGTTGGTAAATGTATCGCCGAGTGGATTATAGATGGTGAACCATCAATAGATGTTTGGGCAATGGATGTTGCAAGATTTGGAGATTATGCATCTCCGCAATACGGAACGATTAAATCTTCAGAAAATTATGAAAGAAGATTTATAATGACTTTTCCAAACGAAACTTTACCAAAAGGTAGAAAACAAAAAACAACATCTTTATACGATCGATTTGTTGAACAAGGTGCTGTCATGGGAGATTCTTTTGGTTTAGAAAATGTTTTGTGGTTTGCTAATAATAAAGAAGATGCTTATGAAGAACCAACAATTAAAAGGTCAAGATCACACAATTATGTTTCAAAAGAAGTAATAAATGTAAGAGAAAATGTAGGTATTACTGAAGTAGCTAACTTTTCAAAACATGAATTCAGAGGTCCAGATTCTAGAAAATTTTTAGATCATATCATGGCTGGTAAATTACCAAAACCTGGAAGAATTTCCTTAACACCAATGCTTACATACAGAGGAAAACTTTATGGTGACTTAACCGTTGCATGTTTAGATGAAAATCAATTTATGGTTTTTGGATCAGGAGCAGCACAAGAAATGCATAGACGATGGTTTGAGAGTCATTTAGAAAAATTTAATTTACAATACAAAAATAGGTCTGATGAATTTCATGGTCTTGGTATTGCGGGACCAAAATCTCGAGATCTCTTGCAAAAAGTTGTCAGAGAAGATGTTTCTAATGATAGTTTTAAATTTAGAGATTCTAGGAAAATGTTTGTTGCTGGAGTTCCTGCAATAGTAAATAGAATATCTTTTACGGGAGAGCTTGGATACGAAATTTATGTAGCTCCTCATTTTCAATTAAAACTGTATGAAGAATTAACAAAGGCTGGAAAAGAATTTAATATAAAACCTTTTGGGGGAAGAGCATTAATGTCTATGAGATTAGAGAAAAACTGGGGAGCTTGGACATTAGATTATCGTCCTGATTTTACAGCAAAAGAAACTGGTTTAGATGTTTTTATAAATTGGAATAAAGATTTTATTGGAAAAGATAGCGCTCAAAAAGATGAAAGTAAAAATAAATTAGTCCCATTAATAGTTGAAACAAATGATATTGACGTAACTTATAACGAAGCTGTATTAAAAGGTGATAAAAGCATTGGATATATAACCTCTGGAGGTTTTGCACACTTTGTAAATAAAAGCGTTGCATTTTCTTATATTGATCAAAATGAAATAAAATCTGACAAAGGTATACAAGTTGAAATAAATGGCGACTTTTTTAACTGTTCAATAATTAAGGAACCACTTTATGATCCTACTGGACAAAAAATGAGGAGCTAATGGCACAAAAAGACGTAGGAAACAAAGTACCAATCTATAAATTAAAGAAGACCGATGAGGTTATGAAATACTATGACGAATGGGGAGAGGGAAATAAATATGATAAGGATATGGTCGATTGGAATTATACAGGGCCCAAAGAAACATCAGAAGTTTTTATTAAATATCAAAAAAATAAAGATGCTAAAATTTATGATGCCGGATGTGGAACAGGACTTGTAGGTGTTGAATTAAAAAAATATGGATTTTCAAATTTTTATGGAGCAGATCTCTCTCAGAAACTTTTAGATTTAGTTCCAACGGGCTTATATCAAAAATTAAACAAAGTAGACCTAAATAAAACTATTAAAGAAGAAGATAATTTTTATGATGCTATAATGTGTGTTGGAACATTCACATTTGGCCATGTAAAACCACCTGCATTAGATGAATTTATTAGAATTACCAAAAATAAAGGTCTTATTTGTTTTACAATTAATGAAGGAATTCATGAGGAGTATGGTTTTGATAAAAAAATAGAACAACTTAACAAAGATAATAAATGGAAAGAAATAGAATTTTTTAAATCAAACTATATTGCCAGTAAAGATGTTAATGCATGGCTAGGTCTTTACGAGGTTATTAAATAATGTCTGAAATTTATAATATTATTGATAAAAAAAAATTAGATGTAGTCAAAAAACCAATTAGCAAAGCACACGGTCTTCCAAATGAATGTTATACAAGTAGAGAGTATACATTTATTGAAAGAAAAAAACTTTTTGAAGATAAGTGGGTCGTAGTAGGTACAGCAAGTTCGTTACCTAATACTGGTGATATAAAACCTTTTGACCTTTTAGGGATTCCTTTGTTATTAGTAAGAAACAAAAAGGGCAAAATTAAAGTATTTCATAATATCTGTAGTCACAGGGGGTCTAAACTTGTTACAGAATTATGTAAAAATAAAAAAATTATAAGATGCCCTTATCATTCATGGTCATACAATTTAGATGGTGATCTAATTGCAACCCCACATATTGGTGGAATGAATAAACATAAGAGCCCAGGTTTTAGAAATTCTAAAAGCAACTTAAAAGAAATCAGATCGTATGTTTGGTTAGATCTAATTATGATAAATATTAATGGTAACGAAATATCTTTTGATAAATATATAAAACCACTGGATGATAGATGGTCAAAATTTTGGCCCAAAAAAGATAGAAAATTAATAAGACACTCAAATGATTTTGGATATTTTAAACTAGAAGCAAAATGTAATTGGAAATTTGCAATTGAAAATTATTGTGAAAGTTATCATTTGCCATGGGTTCATCCAGGTCTAAATTCTTATTCAAAGATAGAAGATCATTATCATATTCAAGGTTTGCCTAATCGATTTGCTGGACAAGGTACTGTTGTCTATAATCCAAGACTTAAAGGTAAAAATAAACTTCCGTGCTTTCCAAACTGGCCAAAAAATAAGGAACATATAGCTGAGTATGTGGCATTATTTCCAAATGTAATGCTAGGAATACATAAAGATCATTACTATGCTTATTGGTTAGAACCAATTAATTATGAATATACTATAGAACATATGGAATTATATTATGTTGGAGAAGAAGCCGCTAATTCAAAAAAATTTAAATCTTTAAGAAAGCAAAATCATAAATTATGGGAAGATATTCAAAGAGAGGATGTTGACATTATTCAAAGAATGCAGATTGGAAGAAACTCACCAGTTTATAATGGTGGAAATTTTTCACCAATTATGGATAATCCCACCCATCATTTTCACAAATGGGTAGCTACAAACTTAATATAAAATTATGTATAGACCATTGCCAAAAGAACTAACAATTAAAAACTCACCAATAGAAGGATTAGGTCTTTTTGCTACTCAAGACATCAAAGCTAATACATTTATTGGAGTTACTCATATTAGAGACGAACAGTTTGAAAATAAGTATATAAGAACACCTTTAGGAGGCTTTTATAATCATTCAAATGATCCAACTGTAATGAGAATGGTTTCCAATATTTTACCAACACTAAACTTTGGTGACTCAATAGACACAAAAGCTAAAGCAAAAAGATTTGATGAAAATGATACTAACAGAGAAAATATGTATTATAATTTAAGTGAAAAACCTGATGCTAAATATATGTTTATGGTATCTGTAAAAGATATCAAAGCTGGTGAAGAGCTTACAGCAAACTATAATCTGTATACTTATCCGAAAACAGGTGTTGGAATTCAAATGCTTTAATTAAATGAAGTTCAATAGAAAAATTAATCCTAACATAAAATCAAATCAGAATTTCATAACAAAAAAAAGATTGAGAGAGGATGAAATTAATTTTCAGAAACTTAGATCTTACAGACTAGATAGAGTTAAAAAAGAATTGGAAAAAAATAACTTAGAAGCATGTATATTATTTGACCCCGTGAATATTAGGTATGCATTAGACACAGTAAACATGAGTGTTTATAATATGCACAATCTTACACGATATTGTTTTATTCCAGTTAATGGACCAATAATACTATATGAGTATTTTAATTGTGAAATATTATCAAAGCATTTAAATTTAATTGATGAGATAAGACCGGCTATTACATGGGATTATTTTAGCAACGGCGACCAAGCAAGTGTACAATTAAAAAAATGGGTTAATGAGATTAAAGATTTATCAAATTCTTATTTTAAAAGTAAAAAAATAGCAATCGATGTCATTAATGGTCCTGCAGTAACAGCATTAAATAAATTAGATATTGAAGTAGTAGATGCTAAATTTATTCTTGAGCAGGCTAGAGTTATAAAATCTTCCGAAGAGTTGAAATGTATGAAGGCAGCAATAGAAGTTGCTGAAATTGGTGTTACTAAAATGCGCAACGAATTAAAAGCTGGGATGACTGAAGATGAACTTTGGTCAATTTTACACAAAACAAATATTGAGCATGGTGGTGAATGGATTGAGTGTAGAATACTTTCATCTGGTGAAAGAACAAATCCTTGGATGCAAGAAAGTAGCAACAAAGTTATTCAAAGTTGTGAAATGGTTGCATTCGATACCGATATGGTTGGCCCATATGGTTATTGTGCTGATATATCAAGAACATTTGTAGAAGGACATAAATTTAATAAAGATCAAAAACAGTTATATCAAATGGCTATTGATCATATTAATCATAACGTTAGATTGATTAAAAACGGTGTATCATTTAGAGAGTTTACTGAAAAGTCATGGAAACTTCCTGAGGAATACTATGGTAATAGATATTCATGCATGATTCATGGAATTGGTCTTTGTGATGAATGGCCTCAAATAAAATATCCTACTGATGGCGGACAAAGAGAAGGCTATTTTGAAAAAAACATGACCATAACAGTTGAAACTTATATTGGTAAAGTAGGTGGTAAAGAGGGCGTTAAACTAGAACAACAGTATCTAGTTGGTGAAAATAATCTTGAACTTATGTCACATCATCCATTAGAACATATATAATGAAAATAATTTTAGTAATGGGATTGCCCGGCGCAGGTAAAACTACTTTAGCAAATGAGCTAGCCAAATTAATTGAATGCAAAAGATTGAATGCAGATGAAATAAGGAAAGCTGCAAATGATTGGGATTTTTCAGAAGAAGGAAGAAAAAGACAGGCAAAAAGAATGTCTAATGAGGCACTTAAAATAAAAAAAGAGGGCAATAATGTAATTGCTGATTTTATTTGCCCAACACCAGAAGCAAGAGATTTGTTTCCAGCAGATTACATTGTATGGGTAGATACCATTAAAGAAGGAAGATTTGAAGACACAAATCAAATGTTTGTAAAACCAGAAAAATTTAATTTTCATGTTACAACACAAGATGCTAAGCTATGGGCATCCAAAATTTGGGAGGATTTAAAATAATGTCTTATCAATGGGATAATAAAAAACCGACGGCTCAAATGTTAGGAAGATGGCAGCCTTTTCATGATGGTCATTATGCTTTATTTGAAGAAATAATAAAAAAAACTGGTCAAGTTTGTATTCAAATAAGAGATGTTCAAGGAGTAGATGATAATCCTTTTGATTTCGAAACAGTGAAAAAAAAAATAGAAGAAAGATTAAACTCGAAATACGAAGGTAGATTTAAAATTATATTAGTGCCCAATATTACTAATATATGTTATGGCAGAGGTGTTGGTTACAAAATAGAAGAAATAGTTATGCCTGAAGAAATACAAAAAATTTCAGCAACAAAAATTAGAGCAAAAATGCGAGAGGACGGAGACCTGAAGTGAGTGAAAGACTTAAGTCTATAGTAGATTTAGAAAAATATCCTATTTACGATTTAAATTCTCCAACAATTAAAAATTTGATTAAAAGATGCAAAGAAGAGTTAGATCAATTTAGTTGCTCTACTATACCAAATTTTATTTTACCTAATTCACTAAAAATAATGAATTCAGAGT
>CACFLX010000006.1 GCA_902567235.1 uncultured Pelagibacteraceae bacterium | reverse complement strand
CGAGAGCTTGGAAAATTATGAATTTTTTTATAATTATATTTATGACTGTTTTATCAAGTTATGTATTTATAGAAATTATAGATTTAGTTTGACATCTATATATTAAAATTAATATTATAAATTAGTTATGTCTAATATTAAATTTTCAAATGTTCATAAGTCATTTGGTCAAAATAAAATTATTAATAATTTTAATCTTGAAGGTAAAGAAGATGAATTTTTAGTTCTAGTTGGCCCATCAGGATGTGGTAAGTCTACTTTATTGAGAATGATCGCAGGGTTAGAAAAAGTCGATGAAGGAAAAATTCAAATCAATGATAAAATTATCAACGAATTACATCCCTCGAAAAGAGAAACAGCGATGGTTTTCCAATCTTATGCTTTGTATCCTCATATGAATGTCTATGAGAATATGTCTTTTGGACTCAAAATTGAAAAACAAAGCAAAGAGGAAATTCAAACAAAAGTTTTGAGAGCAGCAAAAATACTTAAAATTGAAGAACTTTTAGAAAGAAGACCTAAAGAGTTATCTGGAGGTCAAAGACAAAGAGTGGCTATTGGAAGAGCAATTACCAGAAATCCTAAAATATTTTTATTTGATGAACCATTATCAAATCTAGACGCGGCATTGAGGGCGGAAATGAGAGTTGAGATTTCAAAGCTACATCAACAAATCAAGACAAATATGATTTATGTTACCCATGATCAAGTTGAGGCAATGACTTTAGCAGATAGAATAGTTATTTTAAATGAAGGTAATATAGAACAAGTAGGTACACCAGAAGAAATTTATAGTGATCCAGCTAACATATTTGTTGCACAATTTATAGGTACTCCAAAAATGAATATTTTAGAAATTGATGAAAAAGATATTAAATCAGAAAAAATAATAAAAGTATTAGGCAACGAACTTACTATAAAAAATGTAAAATTAGAAAAAAGAAAACATTTTATTGGAATTAGACCAGAACATTTAAAAATAAACAATGAAACAAAATTTAAATTTTCATCTGAAATAGATATTATTGAGAATTTAGGAAACGAAAAAATTGTTTATATGAAAAAAGATAACCATCAATTAAGTGCCAAAATATCTAGTGGAACTGAAATTGGAAATTCATTCGGTTTTGATCTTCAAAACATTTTTATTTTTAATGAAAATGGAAAAAGGATCAAAAGTTAACTCAACTTATAATTGATATTTTTTTTTAAAATTTGTTATTTTATAACAAAAAACTGTATGCACTAATTGCATAGCTGACCATTAGAACTACCGATTGAGACAATTTGTCATTAACATAATATCCGAAACAATTAAAACAAGGAGATGTTATGAAAAACATATTTAAACTTATCTGCATCTTAACTTTGTTTTATTCAAATATAGTTTATGCAGATATTAAGTTTTGGACCACGGAAGTCCAACCAGACAGAATGGCTAAGCAGGAAGAGATGGCGAAATCTTTTGAAGCTAAAACTGGAATTAAAGTTGAAGTAATTCCAATTGAAGAAAAAGATTTAGGAACTCGAGCAACAGCCGCAGCAGCATCTGGAAATCTTCCAGACGTAATCTATCATACTTTGCAATATGTTCTGCCATGGGCTGAAGCAGGTATATTAGATGTTGATGCTAATAATGATGTAGTTAAGGCACTTGGTAAAAAAACTTTTGCACCTGGAGCACTTAATATGGCTAAATCAGGTTCTAAAATAGCTGCAGTACCAGTGGACGGATGGACTCAAATGGTAGTCTATAGAAAAGATCTATTTGAAAAAGCTGGACTAGATGCACCAACAAATTATGCAAATATTACTAAAGCAATAAAAGCTTTATCAGGTGATAATATGTATGGTTTCGTTGCAGCAACAAAAACTGACGAAAACTTTATGAGTCAAGTTTTAGAGCATGTTCTTTTAGCAAACGGTGTAAATTTAGTTAAAAAAGGTGGAACAAAAAAACAAGGTAAAGCTTTAAAAAATTCTTTAGAATTTTACAAAGTTTTAGCTAAAGCTAGTCCTCCAGGAGAGCTTTATTGGAAACAATCTAGAGCATTGTATTTTGCTGGTAGAACACCAATGATAATTTGGTCTCCATTTATAATGGATGAACTAGCAGGACTAAGAGACTCTGCACCACCAACATTTAACGTTGATCCAACTTCTAATGAGTTAGCACAAAAAACTGGTTTTATAACTAATTTTAGTGGGCCAAATAATAAAAAAGGAGCCGCTTGGGCAGATATTAGATATTTTGGAATAACTGCAGATGCAGATACAGATGAAGCTAAAAAATTTATCATGTATTCTATGGATGAAGGTTACGCAAGCACATTATCTATAGCTCCAGAAGGTAAATTCCCAGTAAGAAGAGGTAACTCTAGCGATCCAAATGCATTTACAAAAGCTTGGAGTAAATTACCTGTAGGAGTAGACAGAAAAGCTCCGTTAACAGATCTTTACTCTGCTGATGTAATCAATAACATTGTTGCAGGATTAGATACTGCAAGCAGATGGGGAGTTAAAGAAGGGGAATTATCTAGAGCATCAAAAATTATTAACGCTCAGTTTTTAAATAGAATCACTAGAGAATATATAGACGATGAAATCTCTGTTGATGAAGCTGTTAATAAAATTAATGCTGAGTTAGCTAAATTCTAATAATTTTAATTTTTAAAAAAAGCGGGTAATATTATTTATCCGCTTTTTTTTATGAACGATACACTAGCAAAAACAGAAAAGAGAACAGCATATATACTAACTTTACCTGCGGTATTTTTAGTTTTTGCAATAGTTTTATTTCCAATTTTTGCAAATGTTTGGATTAGTTTTAAAGAAGTCGAATTAAAAGATATAAGAATACCCGAACCACGGGCAAAAAAAATTGTTAAATCTATTTCAGGAGAAACTACAAAATTTAAAATTCTTTATAAACTGAGAAATAGCTCTTTATTACAAGAAATTAGAGATGTTACTTTTCAAGACAAATATCCTAAAAATTTTCAACCAAAAGATTTAGACAAAAGATGTGAATTCAAAAAAAATAAATTAAATTGTAAATTTGGAAATTGGCCAGCAAAATACAGAGAAAACTTTGAAGTAATATTTGAGACTAAAGATGGATCTAATGTAAGTAAAAAGGAAATAAAATCAATAAAACCAAAGCTAAAAGGAAAGTCTGATAATATTTTACTTAATACAAAGTTTACTCTAAAAAATTTTAAAAAAGTTCTATTCGAGAATGAGTTTATTGATCTATTATTAACTACATTTTATTATACTTTTTTTGGCACCGTTGGTTCAATTGTATTTGGGATATTAACTGCTCAAATGGTCAACCAGAAATTCTTTGGTAGAACATTTATGAGGAGTGTTTTGCTTTTTCCATATGTAGCACCAGTTGTAGCATTAGCTTATACTTGGGAGCTTTTACTTGATCCGAACAGCGGTACTTTAAATAGTTTGTTAATTAATTATCAAATAATAGAAACACCGATTAATCTATTAGGTCAAAAATATATTGCAGTAAATATTTTAGGATTCGATTTTAAATTAAGACTTGCTCTTACAACAGTTATTATTTTTGAAATATGGAGATATTTTCCGTTGGCCTTTTTATTTATTCTTGCCAGACTACAGGCTATTCCAAAGGAATTATATGAAGCTGCTGATGTAGATGGAGCAAGTCCTTTCCAAAAATTTTTTAAAATAACATTGCCTCAGATTACAGCTGTAATTTCTATTTTGTTCATGATTAGATTTATTTGGAATTTTAATAAATTTGAGGATGTTTTTTTGCTAACAGGTGGAGCATCTGGAACTAGGACTTTGCCAATAAATGTTTATCAGCAAGGTTTTGCAATATCAGATATTGGTACTGGCTCAGCTGTATCTATAGTAATAGTAATTCTTTTACTTTTTTTCATGTTTTTCTATTTTAAACTTTTAGGAAAGAGAGTTGATGAAAACTAAAAATATTATAATTTTTTCAATTATTTCATCTTTCTTTTTAGTAAGTTTGATTTCTATATGGAAAATACTAGTTACATTACAAGGTATAAAATTAGAAAACTTTAATTTTCAAATTATTTTTTTACTTGGTTTTTTGGTTTCATTGGCCCATGTTATAATAGGAAATAAACTTAATTATATTTTAAAATTAATAATTTTTTCATTAATATTTATATTTATTGATGGTTATTTAATTCAGTCTATGCCCATTTGGTATAATATTGGAGTATTTTTAATTCTTTATTTTTTCATTAATAAAATTAAAAAGTTTAACAATAAAATTTTGGAAGAAGAACATTCTACTCAAATAATAATTTTCGATTTTTTAACACTTTTTGGAATAGTGCTATTTTCATTTGTAATTCTATTTCCATTTTACATGATGGTAGTTACTAGCTTTAAAACACAAATTGCATTATTAGTTAATCCTTTAGACTTTAGTATAAATTTTGCTCAAGGATTTAAAGATTTATTCAAATCATATTTTGTAATATTTAAATCTTACAAATTTGGAAAGTATATATTAACTAGTACTATTGTATCTCTAGGAACTGTATTCATCACATTAGTTTTTGCAATTCCAGCTGCTTATGCTATTGCCAGATTAAATTTTTTTGGAAAAACATTTCTATCAACATCAATATTGATAATTTATATGTTCCCAGCAATTGTTTTAGTGATACCACTTTATACTGTTTTTAGTCAGTTGGGTTTGAGAAATTCCATTGAGGGATTATTAATTGTTTATACTGCTACCACTCTTCCTGTGGCTATATATATGTTACAAGGATATTTCAAAAGTATCCCTAAAGAATTAGAAGAAGCAGCGATATTAGATAAATTAAGTTGGTTTGGAATTATAACTAAAATAATAATTCCACTTAGTATTCCGGCTATTTCATCAGTTGCTTTATACGTATTTATGATAGCTTGGAATGAATTCTTATTTTCTTTAATGTTTTTAGATAATCCAAATTCTTTTACACTTTCAAGGGCAATACAGTATCTAAGTGGTGATGCTGAAACTCCTAGACAATATCTTATGGCAGGATCAGTAATAGTGACCTTACCCGTTTTATTTATTTTTGTTTACTTTGAAAAATATTTAGTAAGCGGATTAACAGCAGGAAGCGTGAAGGGCTAATGAGTGATTTAGTTGAGGTTGCTAAAAAAATTCTCCTAGAGAATAGAAGGGCTGGCTACACGCTACCTACAAATAATAAACTATACCCAGCTCAGTGGAATTGGGATTCAGCTTTTATATCGTTAGGTTATTCATATTTTAATTTAGATTATGCAATTCAGGAATTGGAAACCCTTTTAAAGGGTCAATGGGACGATGGTATGGTACCACATATTTTGTTTCATGAAGTTGATGACAGTTATTTTCCAAACCACACGACATGGTCTTGTGGAAAAGAAATACCATCTTCTGGAATAACTCAACCACCAATAGCAGCATCAATCTTAAGAATAATTGTTAAAAATAATTCATTAGATGAAACGCAAAATAAAAAAGTTTTTAATCTAGTTTGTAAATTAAAAAAATATCATGAATGGTTTTTTAAAAATAGAGACCAAAATCAATCGGGCTTAATATCTATAATACACCCGTGGGAAAGTGGTTATGATAATTCTCCATTATGGGACTTTGCATTATCTAAAATAAATGTAGATAAAAATTTATCATATGAAAGAAGAGATCTTAAAGTTTCAAAAAATGACGAAAGACCACTAAATAAAGATTATGATTGCTATATAACTCTCTTAAATCAATTTAAGTCAGACAATTATAATCCTAATAAACTTTTAAATAATTCTATGTTTAATATTATTGATATTGGTTTTAATTCAATTTTTCTTAAAGCGAATAAAGATTTAATAGAACTATTAAAATTATTTAAATTAGATTATTTAGATTTAGAAGAAAAAATCAAAAAAACAGAAAATAAAATATTTGATTTATATAATGAAAAAGAAAAAATGTTTTTTTCATTTGATTTAAAAAATAATGTGGAAATTAAAATACCATCACTAACTAATTTCTTTATTTTATTTGCAGATTTGAACCATGATGATGTGAATACAAAAATAATTAAAAATCTTGAAGATTTTAATGTAAATGAGAAGTATTTTTTTACTACAATAAAACCCGACCATCATTCATTCGAAGAGAAAAGATACTGGAGAGGCCCTGTATGGATTAATACTAATTGGATAATTTATAAATCTTTAATTAATAAAAATAGAAATTTTGCCGAAAAAGTAAAAAAACAATCAATTAAATTAATTAATCAAAATAACTTTCATGAATATTACAGTTCTAAAACTGGTCTCCCTTTTGGTGCAAATAACTTTTCATGGTCTGCAGCTCTTTATTTAGATTTAATGTTGAGTAAAAATTAGATTAAGTTTGATAGGGGTAGTAATGGGGGTCTATTGGTTAATTTAAAACCCCTATCAAATTTTGTTACTTAGCTTTTAAAAAGATTGAGAGCTTTAATAAGTAGCTCCTCAGATTTTGCATGGTCACCCTCTTCATGTGCTTTTTTACCAGCATCTCTTAATTCCATAACTTGTTGCATTTTTTCATCTACTTTTCCAACTAGCTTTAGGCAAGAGCCAGCAAAAGCAGAACTTGAGAAAAGTACCAATGTGATTGTAATTAATAATTTTTTCATATTTTTCCTCTCATTTTAATTAAATAATATTAATAAAATAATTTTAAGATAATTTTTTGTCACAACACAAATGTGTCAACTTGTTACACTTGTTTGAGTTGATAAAAATATTTTTATAACCATATGAGTTGTATGGATTACACAACTGAACATTTAATATGAAAACTCCAAAAAGCTTAACTATTTTAATTACTTTGTTACTTTTTACACCTGCCTCGTTTGCAGCAGATGAAACTATTGAAATGCTGAATAAATTAGGAAAAGAATCTATGGTTTATTCTAAAAAAATTGTAAGAATAGACGTTGGAGATACTGTTTTTTGGAAGTCAACAAATCCAGGACATAATGTTGAGTTTATAAAAGGTGGAGTTCCCGAAGGTGTTGAAAAATTTAAAACTAAGTTTAGCAAGGATGCTGAATATACTTTTACAGTTCCAGGAATATATGCTTATTGGTGTACACCGCATAAGAGCATGGGTATGATAGGGTTCGTAGTTGTTGGTAATGATAAATCAAATTTAGAAAATATTAAAAAAATCAAATATTATTCTAGATCAAAAAAAATAGCACCAGATTTAATAAATTCTCTGTAAATAGTTTAATTTGAAAAGCCGTATTTTCTAAGTCTTACATCGCCAGTTCGTGCGTGAGCTTCCATTCCTTCGTATCTGGAAATTCTTGCAGCTGCAGCACCAACTTCTTTTGTAGATTCTTTTGTCATTCTTTGAAAACTTAGTGTTTTAATAAATTTACCTACAAATAGTCCACCCGTATATCGCCCAGCACCTTTAGTTGGAAGAATGTGGTTTGTTCCTGAACATTTGTCACCATAGGCAACAGTTGTTTCTTCTCCTATAAATAAAGATCCATAGTTTTTTAATCTTTCATGAAACCATTTCAAATTTTTTGTCTGAACTTCTAAATGTTCTGGTGCATATTCATCACTAATTTTTGCCATTTCTTCATCATTATCGCAAAGAATAACTTCACCAAAATCTCTCCATGCATCCCCTGCACTTTGTTTAGGTAGTTCTGGTAAATCTGCAATTAACTCAGGTACTCTTTTTATAACTTCTTCTGCTAATTTTTTACTAGTAGTAAACAACCATGCAGGTGAATTATAACCATGTTCAGCTTGACCAACTAAATCAAATGCTACTATCTCAGGATCAGCTGTTTCATCAGCAATTACAGCAATTTCTGTAGGACCAGCAAATAAATCAATTCCAACTTTTCCAAACAATATTCTTTTTGCTTCAGCAACAAATTGATTTCCTGGTCCAACCAAAATATCAGCTGGTGCATTTCCAAATAATCCATTTGTCATAGCAGCTATTGCTTGAACTCCACCTAAATTCATAATTACATCTGCTCCACATAAATCTGCTGTATAGATAATTGATGGGTGAACTCCAATTTCTGGTTTTGGTGAACTACAAACTAAAATATTTTTAACTCCAGCTACTTTAGCGGTTGTAACACTCATAACAGCTGAAGCTATATGAGCATATCTTCCTGCCGGTACGTAGCATCCCGCTGTATTAATAGGTATTAATTTTTGACCAGCATATAAACCTTCTGAAAGTTCAACTTCAAAATCTTGACCGTAGTTTTTTAATTGCGCTTCAGCAAATTTTCTAACTCTTTCGTGTGAAAACTGAATATCATCCTTTGTTTTTTGATCTAAATTTTTTTTTATTTCTTCTATTTTCTCTTTAGAAACTATGATTTCACCATCGTACTTATCAAATTTTTTTCCGAGTTCTTTACAACCTTCTTCTTTTTTTACTTCTATATCTTTTAAAATATTTTCTACAATTTCTCTTGTTTTTGTATCGTCAGTAGATGATGTTTTTGGTGATTTTTTTAGATACTTGATTGTCATAATTTTTAAGCTTTTAAATCATTAATTAATCTAATGCAACTACTGCAGCCGCCATAGAAGCTAATCTTGCCGTTGCTTCATCTGACCTACTTGTTATAACAACTGGAACTTTTCCTCCAATCACTACACCTGCGGCGCAAGCACCCATAAAATATATCATCATTTTAACTAACCCATTTCCAGCTTCAACACTTGGAACTAATAAAACATCAGCTTGACCTGCGACTGCATTTTTAATTCCTTTAATTGCAGCAGATTTTTTTGAAATACTATTATCAAATGCAAGAGGTCCAAAAACATCAGCATTTAAATTTTCTTTTTTTGCTAATTCGGTAATTTCTTTTGCATCAAGTGAACTTTGAACACTATCTAAGACTTCTTCTGTTGCTGACAATATAGCAACTTTAGGTCTCTCATTTCCTATTCTTTTTGAAAAATTAATTACATTTTTAAGTATATGCATTTTTGTTTTTACATTAGGCATTACATTTAAAGCTCCATCAGTAATTATTAATGGTTTATCTTCTTTATCCAATGTCATATGCCATATATGACTTAATCTTGTTTTACCTAGTAAGTTATATTCTCTTTTTAAAACTTCTTTCATAAGAACGTCTGTATGAATATGACCTTTAACAATTATTCTTATTTTATTTTCAGAGGCTAATTTTGCAGCAACTTTTGCAGTATTATTTTCCACAGGTTCATGAATAGTTTCAAATTTTGATATATCAAATTTTAAATTATCTGCACATTTTTGGATTTCCTCTTTGTCACCAATAAAAATTGGAATAATGAGATCTTCTTTTACTGCATCCATAACTGAAAGCATAGGAAGTGGTTTTCCCGCATTAACTATCCCAGCTACCACACCCTTTTTTCTATGTGCCACATTAAGAAGGTTGTTTGGACAAACTATTTCTTTATCTGAAAGCATTTTTACGTTTTTTTGTATATATAAATTTATATTAATTTATAGTAAAATACATAAAGTAGAAAACTGTGTCTGAACTATGGAAATTGTAACAAAAATCGCACCAATTGCTCTAGCCTTGATAATGCTTGGTCTTGGTCTAGGCTTAACAACCCAAGATTTTGCAAGAGTATTGAAAACTCCTAAAGATTTTTTAACAGGTTTTATATCTCAATTGATTATTTTACCTATAGTTGCATTTGTATTATTAAAAACTCTAGGGATGTTTTTAGAAATATCTCCAGAAATTGCCCTAGGTGTAATGATAATCGCAGCTGCACCAGGCGGAATAACATCAAATGTTTTAACAAAATTTGCAAATGGTGATGTAGCTTTATCAGTTTCATTAACAGCAGTTATAAGCATCATAAGCATTATAACAGTTCCACTAATTGTTTTTACTTCAGCGGATCTTATGGGTGTTTCATTTGCTAATGAAAACATTAACATAACTGGAACTGCATTAAAAATGGCCATGGTAGTTGCGGTACCAGTAATTTTAGGAATGATAATTAGAAAATTTGCAGATAATTTTATAGGTTCAAAAACTTCAATTATTGATAAAATTACAGGTATATTATTTTTAATTGTATTTATTGCAATTTGGGTTGAAGAAAAAGATAATATTTTTGATTACTTAGCTCAAGCAGGTTTAGTTGTACTAATTTTAAATATAACAATGATGATCTTAGCATATTATCTTGCAAAAACTTTTGCATCTGGAATAGATCAAATAAAATGTATTTCTCTTGAATGTGGACTTCAAAATGGAACTTTAGCAGTTTTCGTAGCAACAGAAATTTCTAACGAAATTGTTTATATGATACCGACAGCAGCCTATGCATTAATAATGTATTTTACTGGATTTATATTTATTTATTTTTTAAGAAACAAAGTTTAATTATTCCAAAAAGGACATTTGCTTTCCGCAAGAAGATACTTTTTTAGATTATCATTTAATTTTAGTGTTGTAATTGACATCCCGGCCATCTCCATTGAAGTTGCATATCTTCCTACATAGGTTTTAATATTTTTTATTTTTGAATTTGATAAATTTTCATTAACTCTTTTGGAAATAATATATAGTTCTTCAAGTGGTGTAGCGCCCAAACTATTTATCATAACCGCAATATTGTCATTGGCAGTTAATTTAGAATCTTCAATAATTTTTTTATACAAGTCATCAACCAAATCATTGGCTGGTCTTAATTTTTCTCTTTTTATTCCAGGCTCTCCATGAATACCCATTCCTATTTCAATTTCATCATCACTAATTTGAAAAGTAGGTTTTCCTGCTTCAGGTAAAATACAAGGTGAAACAGCAACACCAAGAGTTCGAATATTATTATTAACTTCTATTGCAGTTTTAAAAACATCATCGAGAGATGCTCCGGTTTCTGCAATTGCACCTGCAACTTTAAATACAAATATCATGCCAGCAATACCTCTTCTTTTTTCTTTTTCAGCTTCGCTTGCACTTGCAATATCATCTGCAACAACTACCTTTTTTGTTCTAATTCCTTGTGCTTCCACCATTTCGCATGCCATTTCAAAATTCATTACATCACCACCATAATTTCCAATGACACATAATACTCCATTACCATTATCGGCATTTTTTATAGCTGAAACCATTTGCTCTACCGAAGGAGAAGCAAATACCGAACCAATCGCGCAGGCATCTAAAAATCCTTTACCAATATATCCTGTAAATACTGGCAAATGTCCTGATCCTCCTCCTGCTACTATTCCAACTTTATTGGAAGCTTTGTTTGCTCTCATTACAACTCTATTATTGTCTTTGGCTAGAGCATAAACATCGGGGTGAGATTTAATAAGTCCATCAATTGACTCTTCTACAAAATTAGCTGGATTATTGATTATTTTTTTCATTATTATTTTTATAATTCAATTTTAAAAAAGTATATAGTTGTTTTATGAAAAAATTTTTTTGCATATTATTTTTGAGCTTTATAATTAATGTTACTTCAAATTCATTAGCAAAAACATTTTTTATTGGAGAACAAGTTAAAGATTATTTTATCTATAATAATGATATTAAAATAAAACTAAATCCAGGAAATTGGACGGTAGTAAGACACCAATCTAGGGGCGTACCAAAACAAAAAATAGTTGGTATTGCAAGAGTTGAAAATAATCAAATAATGGAAATTGTAGAAATTTATGATGCTCAGCTTGCTGGTTATTATAATTATTACATAGATCCAATAATAATTGAACTTGTGTTCAAAGACGAACACGATGGATGCTACGAAAGATCAGAATATTATTTATTAAAGTTATATCGTAATGGAACTACTTTTAACTGCATGAAAGTAAGACATGTAGATGTTACGAAAGAACTTAATTATCCAGATAGCCCTGATGGTAAAGCAGCTGCTTCAGCTTATAATTTTTGGATTAAATCGAATTCTCTAACTTATCCAAAAATCACACTTCAATCTTATCATACTTATTTTTCAAGAATGGTAGATGGAAAATGGTACGAAATAAGAAGGCTGATTCATCCAAAATTACTTAATGCACCAAAATCAAATTTTTTTACAGAGGAAACATCTGAGTATCATAAGCATAATATTTCTCAATTTCCTGAGCATGAAGAGATAATGAAAAAATGGATTTCAATTAGTTCAAGATTTCACAAAAATTTTGAAATAATGGCCAAAACAAGAAGTAATCATAAACTTGTATTAGATGAATATTTTATTGAAATGGAATCAGAAGTAAAATCTAATGATCCAGTTGTAGAACAATTAAAACAACTGAATGAACTATATAAATCTGGAGCTTTAACCAAAGAAGAATTTGAAAAAGCTAAAAAGAAAATTTTAAACTAAATGAAAAAACTTTTAGGTATTGTGGTTTTGGTTTTTTTTTGGCCAAATATTTTGGCAGCAAAAATTCTTAATATAGAAAATCAAATATTATTAGAAGTTCCATCCAGCCATGAATATATAGAATATGATAATGAAGAAGTAAGAGAATCCATAGAAGAAGTAACAGACTTGATAGAAGGTTTAGAGATTAAAATGTTTTTGGTTGGACCAAGTAAATATGTCGAATTCGAAAAAGCAATACTAGATGGTGAAGATATAATGGAAAATAAATATGTTAAATCTATAATGAAAAAAGCTGAAAAAAAAAGATTTAAAGACGAGGTGCAACAAAGCAAATGGCTAATTTCTGAAGCAAAAAAAATTATGAAAAAAGAAAAGATTGATTTTATAACCTACGCCCTTGTTTCTAACCAAAGCTTAACAAAATTGGCCTTAGAAGATGAAGGTGATGAAGTATCAGATATGATTACTGAACTTGAAACTATGAATAATTTTGAACTTAAAGAAAAAACGAAAGAAATTAGAAAACAGCTAACACTTCTCGCAGGAAATAATAAAAGTATATTAATTAATGAAGGCATGACAATAAATTTAAATAAGTTTAAAATTTCAAAAAACGATTATGGGAAATTGTTTTTAAAAAGTAATGGCAAGATGATTTGGATTATGGGTCCGATAAAATTAGATATAATGCTTAATTTATTTGTAGCTGAAAATAATGATAGTGCTTATTTATTTTTGTCTGCATGTTATGTCAATTGTTCTAAATTCAATAGTAATTTTGATAAAATGCTTAAACCTATAATTTCAAAAAATACAAAAGTTCAAAAAATTACAAACAATATTTCTGATAGTGGTGATTTAACAGAGCAGTTAAAAGCTTTAAATGAACTATATAAATCTGGAGCATTAACCAAAGAAGAGTTTACAAAAGCTAAAAATAAACTTTTAAATTAATGAAAAAACCTTTTAAAGTAGAAATCTCCAAAGAAATTCTGCAAAACATTTATTCAAAGGTTAAGAACTACCAATGGCATGAGATGCCTGACGATGGTGGGTGGGATTACGGAACAAATTTAGATTACATGAAAGAATTTGCTGATTATTGGGTTAATAAATTTAATTGGAGAAAAACAGAAGAAAAAATAAATAAATTTAATAATTTTAAATCTAATATAGACGGAATTGATATTCATTTTATTCATGAAAAAGGAAGCGGATCTAATCCAAAACCGTTACTATTAAATCATGGTTGGCCTGGATCGATAGTGGAATTTTTGGATATTATTGATCAACTAGCTCACCCTGAAAAATATGGAGGAAAAGAAGAAGATGGATTTGATGTTGTTGTTCCATCTTTACCAGGTTATGGATTTTCAGATCGTCCATCTAGACCAATAGGTCCAAGAAAAATGGCAGCAATATTTAATTCATTAATGACAAAAACTTTAGGATATAAAAAATATATCTCACAAGGGGGTGATTTTGGTGGAACTATATGCACTTGGTTAGCATACGATTTTCCAGAAAGTTTATTAGGAATACATATTAACATTTTAATTACTCGTCATCCTGATGGACCACAAACACAAGAAGAAAAAGAATGGCAAGAAAGATTTAAAAAAGAACAAAGAATTGAAGATGGTTATAGAACACAACAAGCTACAAAACCACAAACATTAAGCTATTCAATGATGGATAGTCCAGTAGGTGTAGCTGCTTGGATAATTGAAAAAATGCGAGGATGGTCAGACATAAAAAATGGAGATGTAGAAAGTGTTTATTCAAAAGATACTTTGTTATCAAATATCATGGTTTATTTAGTAACTAAAACATTTAATACTGCTTCTTGGATTTATTATGGAAGAAGAGAAGAGGGAGGGAGATTTCTTCCAAAAGATCATCTTCCATTAAAAGTTCCTACTGCTATTGCAAAATTTCCAAAAGAATATTTAGAATGGGCCCCAAGATCTTATGTTGAAAGAATATATAATATACAACAATGGACAGAGATGCCAGCAGGAGGTCATTTTGCAGCTTTGGAACAACCTGATTTATTAGTTAAAGATATTAGAAAATTTGGAAAGACTTTATGAATATAGAAGAGTTTATAAAAAAATCTCCTAAAGCTGAATTACATTTGCATATCGAGGGAACATTAGAACCTGAACTTATGTTTTCTTTAGCAAAAAAAAACAATATTGATATTCCATTTAAAAATGTAGATGATGTAAAAAAGGCATATAATTTTAGTAATTTAGATTCGTTTTTAAAAATTTATTATGAGGGGGCTAAAGTACTAATAAAAGAACAGGATTTTTTTGATCTCACATGGGCATACATATTAAAATGTAGAGAAGACAACATAGTACATACTGAAATCTTCTTTGATCCACAGACTCATACAGATAGAGGAATTGAATTTGACACTGTTATAAATGGAATTTTTAATGCTTTAAAGAAAGCTGAAAAAGAATTTGGTATAAGTTTTAAAATAATAATGTGTTTTTTGAGACATTTAAGTGAAGAGGAGTGCTTTAAAATTTTAGATAAAGCACTTGCTCATAAAGATAAGATTTTTGGAGTTGGACTAGATTCTTCTGAGGCAGGAAATCCGCCTAAAAAATTTGAAAATTTATTTAAAAAAGCATTAGAAAATGAGTTCATAACTGTTGCTCACGCTGGTGAAGAAGGGCCACCAGAATACATTTGGGAAGCATTAAACTTTTTAAATGTTCATCGAATTGACCATGGAGTTCAATGTCTTAAGGATGACAAATTGGTTAAAATGTTGTCAGAAAGCCAAATTCCTTTAACGGTATGTCCACTTTCAAATGTAAAATTAAAAGTATTCAATAAACTAGAAGAACATAATTTAAAAAAAATGTTAGATAAAAATTTATTAGTTATGGTGAATTCAGATGATCCAGCATATTTTGGAGGTTATTTAAATAAAAATTTAACTGAAACACAAGTAGCTTTGAATCTTTCTTACGAACAAGTAAAAACACTGCTTGTTAATTCATTTAAATCCTCATTTTTAAAAGATTCCGAAAAGAAAAAATGGATTTCTAAAATCTAAAATGTTATTAAAAAAATTGAAAATATTTAAATGCAAAAAATAATTTTTATTACGATATCATTGTTAATCATTGGTTATGTAATTTATATGGGAGTTTCAGCAGTGATTAGAGGAAAAAAATACAAAGAAGAAAATCAAAAAGAAGAAAACAAAGACGAAAATAAATGAATTTAAGTACAATAGTAATTATAATTTACGCAATTGGCATTGTCATAGGTGCTTTGTTTCTTGATTTATGGGGTGCCGAAACATCTTTATCCAAGGCAATGGCAGGAGTTGTGTGGACTGTATTATTTTTGATTTGTCTATTTTATTTTGAAAAAAAAGATGAACAAAATAGAGAGTAGTGAAAAAAATATTATTAAAAATTAATTTTATAGTTTGCCTAATTTTTCTTTTCTCGTACTCTACAACGATGGCAAATGAAGAAGCAAGTTACAACGTAGTACAAAAAAACGATATTTATGAAATTCGTTATTATTCAGATCGATTAATAGTTCAAGTACCAAACAAGGGAGATAATAATAGTTTTAGAAAACTTTTTAAATATATTTCTGGGGAAAATAAAAATTCTGAAAAAATAGCAATGACAGTTCCAGTTACTCAAACAAAAAAAGATGATCAAATGTTTATGCAGTTCTACCTTCCCTCAAAGTTTAATAGAAATACTACTCCTATACCAAACAACCCTGATCTAGAAATTACAACAATTCCAGAAGGATATTTTGCAGTAATAAAATTTTCAGGAAGATCTTCTGATAAAAATTTTGATAAGCATAATAAAATTCTTAAACAAAAACTCTTGGAAGATAACATTTCTATAAAAGGCTTTCCTATTAGAGCAACTTATAATAGCCCATTTACACTTCCTCCTTTAAGACGAAATGAATCAATGTTTAGTGTTGATTGGAAAGAATAATTTAAACAAACTTTATTTTAAGCTTTTCGCTTCTTCAAAAACTTCTTTTGCGTGATCTTTAACCCTGACATTATTCCAAATTTTATGAATTTTTCCCTTAGAATTAATCAAAAAAGTAGTTCTTATTACTCCCATAAATTCTTTACCTAAAAAAGATTTTTTTCCCCAAACACCATATTTTTTTATTACTTCTTTTTTTTCATCAGACAACAAGTCAAATTTCAATTTATATTTTTTTTTAAATTTTAAATGACTTTCGATACTATCTTTTGAAATACCAAGGACGATAGTTTTATTCTTATTAATTAAACTATTTAATTTACTGAAATCTTTAGACTCTATTGTGCATCCAGGAGTATCATCTTTTGGATAAAAGTATAAAATTATATTTTTCTTTTTAACTTTATTTAATTCAAAAATATTTCCATCTGTACTGGCAAGTTTAAAATTAGGTGCTTTGTTATTTGTTTTCAACTTCATATTTATAGCTAAATATATCAAAATTACATTGTGTCAATGGGGCTCATTGTGATCTATTTTAAAATCTATACTTTAAAATTATGAGAAGAAAATTTTTAAAATTATTTAGCGCATCAATAATTTCAATAATATTATTTCCATATAAATTTTTATACTCAGCTACAAAAAAAATAATAAACCAAAATCTAACAGATCAACAAAAACATATACTTTTTAATGAAGGAACTGAGCGTCCGTTTACTAGTTCTCTGCTTCATGAAAAGAGAGATGGTTTTTACCACTGTGCCAATTGTGATGCTAAATTGTTTAGCTCTAATACAAAATACGATAGCGGAACCGGTTGGCCATCTTTTACAGAGTCTCTTCCAGGGGCGTTTAATACTAAAACTGATTACTCATTTGGTATGAAAAGAGTCGAATATCACTGTGCAAAATGTGGGGCACATCATGGACATGTTTTTGAGGACGGCCCTGGTGAAAATGGTATGAGATTTTGTAATAATGGCCTTTGTTTAATTTTTAGACCAACAAACTAGTATGAAAAAATTAATTTTAATATTTTTTTTAATTCCAAACATTTTATTTGCATCATCAATGAAGATGATAGGAGAGAAAGGTAAATTATCAGAAGTGAGCAGAACTATTGAAATAAAAATGTATGATAATTATTTTGAACCAAATGTATTAAATATAAAAAAAGGTGAAACAATTAAATTTATTGTTAAAAACTACGGCGAATTAGTTCATGAGTTTAATATTGCTACTAAAGAAATGCATATTAAGCATCAGCCAGAAATGATGAAGATGGCAGAACACGAAATATTATTAGCAGACAGAATTGATAAAGAAAAAATGAAACAAATGGCAAAAAAAGATCATTCCATGGCTCATTCTCATTCTAATAGTGTTTTATTAGAACCCAATGAAATTAGTGAAATAATTTGGAAATTTAGTACTACAGCAAATCTTGAAGCAGCATGCAATGTGCCAGGGCATTATGAGATAGGTATGGTTGCTAATATAAAAATAAACTAATGAGCCAAGAGATACTAAAATTTAATTGGTCATGTAATCATACTTGGAAAAGAAGTGCAAAAAACACAGCTTGGTGTTTACTTGGATGTGCTATTGGGGACTTCGGTACAATATTATTTTTTCAGTTAACACAAATTCCATTTCCAGTTTTAAACATTATGATTTTAGCAATTATAAATGGTTTAATAACGAGTATTATTTTAGAAACTATAATTTTAATTAAACAAGATATTCCATTTCTAAAATCATTAAAGACAGCAATGGGAATGAGCATTATTGCCATGATAAGTATGGAGATAGCAATGAATGCAACAGATTATATTTTAACTGGTGGCGCCATATTAAATTGGTGGATTGTCCCAATAATGCTAACAGTTGGTTTTTTAACACCCTGGCCATATAATTATTGGAGATTGAAAAAATACAATCAAACCTGTCATTAAATGAAAAAATTTTTAACAATTTTATTTATTGGATTGTTAAACTTCACGAGTAATATTTTTGCTGACGATAAAATTTTAAACTTACTTCAAGAAGGTAACAAAATAATTTTTATTAGACATGCAATTGCACCTGGAAATGGTGATCCAGAAAATTTTAATATCAAAGACTGTTCTACTCAAAGAAATTTAAGTGAAAATGGGATAAAGCAATCAAAGAAAATAGGTCTTTTTTTTAAAAATAATAAAATAAAAATTGATAAAGTGTTCTCAAGTGAGTGGTGCAGATGCAAAGATACAGCGAAATATGCATTTGAAAATTTTGATACTTTTGATGCATTAAATTCATTTTATGATGAGAGTTTTGCTGAAAATGAAACTAAACAAATTAATGATTTAAAAAAATATATTAAAAATTGGGATAGTGATAAAAACTTAATTTTTGTTACTCACTATGTAGTTATTTCATCAATTTTAAATATAGGTGCATCTTCTGGAGAAATTATAATTTCAGATAAAAATTTTAATATAATTGGAAGCGTTAATACAATGTAGGGGATTTCTGTTATAAATCCATATTTGGCCAATTATCTCTATCATTGTACTTATCAAGCTCTCTTTTTGAAAAGGGTCTAAACAACACCCAGCCAACAACTATTACTAAAGCTAAAAGTATTAATGTTTCCATGAACTAAAATACTGAGGTTAATCTATTTAAAGCAAACATTCCAGGGTCGTCTAAATTTTTTGTTTTATCTTCAAACATTCTTGCACGGCCTATCCTGATTTTTTTTCCTTTAAAATCTTCTAAAGCTTGTTTCGTTGATGATTTAAATACATCAGAGTAATTTTGGTTATCTTTGAGATTTTTGATCATTAAATCTAAAGTATCCGCAATAGTTTTGTCTCCAAGATTAGTTTTTCCTCTTTCAAGTATAGTTTTTAATGCAGTTTCAAAGATTGAAATAATATCGTCATGATTACACTCAGTTTTTCCTTTCAAATTTTTTGAAATGTTCATAAACGAAAAAGCAATTAAAGTACCAAAACTAGATCCAGATTTTTTGACAAAAGCTTGAGAACAAAGCATAAAGTTTGCACCTATATCATCACTAAATTTATTAATACTATTATTTATCTCTTCTAAACCGTGTAAGATTGTAACGCCTAAATCACCGTCTCCTATTTTCCCATCGGCGGAATTGAAATCATCATAAGAATTCTTTGCTTCTTCCAACAATTTTTTAAAAATTTTGGTTAAAATTTCTTTGTTAAGCATTTAATTTTTTAAGATCCTCTGCAATATTTCCTGTAATATTAATCTTTTTATTAAGATTCTTTTTATATCTTCTTTGTTTGCTTTGACCGGGATACAAAATTTCTTTTACACCTTTTATTTTAGGTAATCTTTTTATTCTTTTAATATTTTCTTTTATTCTTTCACTATAATTTCCAACAAAAAGATTCGGCTTAATAGCAAAAAATAAGTGACCAATATTTTGTGGACCTGAAAAATCATCAAAAGGATCTTTTACTTTTCCTCCATGATTTCCTCCAGTAAAAACACCACTTAATATATCAACCATCCATGCAAGTCCTGAACCTCTAAAACCTGCTATTGGCAATTGAACACCCGCCAATGCTTTTTTTGCATCTGTAGTTGGTTTACCAAATTTATCTAAAGCAACTCCTTTTGGTATTTTTTTTCCATTTCTTGCAGCAACTCTTATTTTACCTCTATTAATTACTGAAACAGATGTATCTAAAATAAAAGGAACTTTAGATGATGTTGGTGTTCCAAAGCATATTGGATTTGTTCCAAATAAACTTTTTTTTGCACCATGAGGAGCTATAGCTGGTGGTGCATTTGTAAAACAAAAAATAATTAAATTTTTCTTAACAGCTTGTTCTGCGTAATAACCTGATAAACCGTAGTGGCCACTATTCTTAATTCCAACCAATCCTATTCCTGTTTTTTTTGCATTTTTAATTGCTTGTTTTATTCCAATATCAGCAGCTACAAATCCAATACTATTATTAGCATCTATTTGACTTATTGATTGAGAAATTTTTTTAATTTTAATTTTTGGTTTTGGATTAATGACTTTTTTTTGAATCCTGTCACAATACATTTTTAATCTCGATAACCCATGAGAATGGGCGCCGACTAGTTCAGCATTTATTAATGCTTTTGAACAAATCGTTGCATGGTTTGTATTTAAACCATTTTTTTTTAAAATTTTTATTATTATCTGATTTAGTTTTTTTCCATTAACCATAGTGCATTATGACTTAAAAAATATATTTTACCAGTACTCGGATGTATTTGTATATCTCTTATTCTTCCAATTTTATTCTTGAAAACAATATCTTCTTTAACATTTTTTCTGTCAGAAAAATCAAGTTTTCTAAGCGACTTATCTTTCAAGGAAGTGATAAGGGCATAACCATTCCATTCTTTGAATTCTTCACCTTTGTAAATAGTAATTGCACTCGTTGCAATAGAGGGTACCCAATATTGAATTGCTTTTGTAAAACCTGGTTTCCATTTAGGACCAATTTTTGTACCACTATAATTTGTGCCACCCCATCCTAATATTTTCCAACCATAATTTTCTCCTTCTTTAACTTCACCAAACCAATCACCACCTTTAGCACCATGATTACTAATATAAATTTTTCCATCAAAGGGTGACAATGCTAATCCTTGAGGATTTCTTACACCTATTTGATAAATCTCAGGAAGCCATTTTTTTTTATCTTTAAATTTTGGGTTATCATTTGGAATACTTCCATCCAAATGAATTCTAATTATACTTCCAGGATGTTTTGTTTCATCTTGAGCAATCATACCTTGTCCTCTCTCTCCCAGTGAAGCGAACAAATAATCATCTTTAATAGCCAGTCTAGACCCAAAGTGATAAGGAGAGTCGATTGGAGGAGAAGCTTGAAAAATATTTTTAAAATTTATTTTATTTTTATCAAATAATCCTTTAGCTATTGATGTGCTTGTTTCCCAATTTTCTCTTTGCTCTGTATAGGATACCCACACAGAATTATTATGAAATATTATATCTAAGAGTCCACCTTGACCATAATTTAATACTTTTAAGTCGTGATCTATCTCACTAATATTATTGTTAATTATATTTAATAATTTTATTTTGCCTGATTTTTCGGTAATTAATATTTCAGTATCACTTATAAAAGTGGAGCCCCAAGGTTCTTCTAATGAAATAATTTTTTTTAGGTTAAATGCTTTAGCTTCAACAATTGAAGTTAGAAAAAAAAATAAAAATATTAACCTTTTCCACGCCATGGAATTGTTTTATCTATTATTTTTCTAATTGTAACGTCGAATAATAGTCCCAGCATTCCCATTACGAATATAGTTATCCAAATAACTTCATATTGCATATATTTTCTTGCGACATTTTCCACAAATCCAATTCCTGAAGTACCAGCTAAAAATTCAGCAGCAACTAATGTTCCCCAACACATACCAACTGCAACCCTTACGCCTGTCAATATCTCAGGAAGTGAATTAGGAAATATAACTTCTCTTAATATTTGCCACCTAGAAGCACCTAATGAGTGGGCGGCGTGGATTTTTGAAAGTTGAGTTCCTGATGCACCAGCTCTTGCCGAAATAATCATAATAGAAAATGAAACCATAAATAATAAAAATACTTTTCCCAAGTTATCAATTCCAAAAACAGTAATAACTAACGGAGCCCAAGCAAGAGGAGGTACCGGTCTATATAGTTCAACTAATGGATCAAAAAATCCTTTAGCAAATCTATTTAAACCCATAAATAAACCTAATGGAACACCAAAAATAATACCAAGTGTTAGCCCTAGAAATACTCTTAAAAATGAATCCCAAATATGTCCTGTAGGAACTGGTATTTTAAATGCTTCAAACTCACCTGTTACAACATCTAATACTTTACTTTTAAAGTTAGGTTTTACCGTCCCGTCAGCACTATGAACTGGATACTTTCCTGGCATAAGATCCGCTATCCAATCAGGTAACATAAAGCCAACTATTCGATTAACACCCATCATTTCATACCAAATCATTGGAATCATTTTAAATCCAACACTTGGTTTTAAAAGGTCACCAAAAATTCTAAATGTATCCGAAGGTTTTGGTAGCCATCTTCCTGGGCCGTCTTCCGCACATGTTGGTCCACTTGCAACAATAGTTCCAGCAGGAAACAAAAACATATCTATATAAATTAAATTTCCTTGCTCATTTTTTTGAACAACATCAAATTCTCTAATTGCTTTTTCCATTTCATCTAAGGCTTTAGGAGGAAAAACACTTTCATATTCAATTCTTTGTCCTAATTTTTTAATTTCCTTGATAAAAGTCATTTCTAATTCCTGACTATCTTCTAACCCATCTTTGTAACTTTTAATCTCTGTTCTAATTTCTTCTAACAATCTTAGATATTCTGGATTATGATTTCTTAGTGCAAAAAATTCATCACTAATTTTGTTTAATTCTTCAGCTGCAGTATGAAATTTTAATCCTCTTTTGCTTTCTGGAAGAGGAGGGACTTCCATTCCTGTTGCACCCCAACCCAATTGTTTTTTTAAAGCTTCTATTCTTTTATTTTCTTCTTCTATACTTTTAATCGGAGGATAACTTACTTTCTGAAAGTCTTCAGTTAGCCAAACAATTCTAGTCGTTAAATCTTTAATTTTAATTTTTGTTTCTGTTTCTAAAAGTTTTTCATCAGTTAATAAAGGTATAGTTCTTTTGGTTTTGTTAAGTAATTTAATAAATAATTCCTTATCTTTATCTTTTAGATCAGGTGAATTTTGAATAATTATTATTTTATTTTTTATATTAATATTCTCACGTTTAATTAGAGCAGTGCTTTTGTGACTTCTTTCTTCAATTGGAAAAAGATATTTTAAAGAAAGTAATGATTCATTAACTTTTGCAACTTGGCAAAGTTCATTAGCAGATTTTGGATAAAATGATTTTGCTATATCCCAAGAATAGTAAAGCCATGACAATAAAAGAAAACTAGATCCAACTATAACCCAGTGTACACCACCTTTAGCTCTTTCAGGATTTCCAAAAACAGCATCACTTTTTTCAGTTTTTACCAATCTTTGCCCATAAAGAATTGAACCAATAACAGCAAAAATAACTAAAAAAGTAATAATTCCAGTAATCATTTTAATTCTCTTTACCCATTATTTCTTCTTCCATATCCCAAATCATGGATAAAATTTCTTCTCTTTTGGATACAAAATCTTTGTTGTTTTTTATTTCTCTTAAATCTTCATTTAAACCCATATTTGCAAATGGTAGTTTATATTCTTTGTGTATTCTTCCAGGTCTAGGAGCCATAACGTAAACTCGTTCTCCTAACAGTAATGCTTCTTCAACAGAGTGAGTAATTAAAATAATTGTTTTTCCTGTTTCTTTCCAAATTTTTAAAACAAGAGACTGCATTTTTTCTCTTGTTAAAGCATCTAGAGCGCCCAAAGGTTCGTCCATTAATATTAGATCTGGATCATTTATTAAACATCTTGCAAGAGCAACTCTTTGCTGCATACCACCTGACAATTGGTAGGTAGGAGTATTACCAAAACCTTTTAAACCAACTATATCAAGCCATTCTTCAACTTTTTGTGCAGTTTTAACCGGATCTTCTTTTTTCATTCGTAAACCAAAGTTCACATTTTCCGCAACAGTTAACCATTCAAATAAAGCACCTTGTTGAAATACCATTCCTCTTTCCACCCCTGGTCCGTCTATTTCTTTTTCACCAAGAGTAATAATTCCAGAAGTTGGACGAAGAAAACCCGCAGCAATATTTAATAAAGTTGTTTTACCACAACCTGAAGGACCAAGTACGGTTAAAAGCTCACCTTTTTTTAAAGTAAAACTTATATCTTTTAGTGCATGAACAGTTTCTCCTTTTGGAGATTTGAAAATCATATTTACATTTTGAGAAACCAAATTGCTCATAATAATAGAACTTTATATTAGAATTTTTACAAAAAAAATAGGCACCAATTTATTCAATTGGCGCCTATTTAATATTCTATTCTTAACTCTTAATTACGGAAGAAAACTAGTGTCTACTACCGCTGCGTAATCTTTAAGAGCTGGATTTTCTGAAGTTGCAAACATGTTACCCATAACTTCTAGGTAAGTCATAAGTATACCACCTTTATTCATATACTTAGATTTCATAGTACCTGCATTAGGGAATTCAAAACCACCCATTTGCTTTTTAGTACCTGCAAGATCCATAGCCGCATCTTTAGCGATTACGTTCATGTCAGCTTTTCCATCATTATATCTAGCGTTTGCTTCGTGAGTTACTTCAACGAAAGTTCTAACCATTCCTGGGTTTTCTTTTAGGAACTTGTTAGTTACTGAAGTAATATCAATACCAGCAATACCAGCATCTTGAGCTTCTTTAACAGTTAGTAATGAAGCACCTTTTTCTTTAGCTGCTTTGATAGACTTACCACCAAATAAACATGCCATTGCAACGTCACCGTTAACAAATGCTGCAGATCCATCTTCTGGGTTCATATCAACAACTTTCATTTTAGAAATATCAGCTCCCACAACTCTCATTGTTTCTTTGAAAACATAGTCAGCCATAGTTCCTAAAGGAACAGCAACTTTTTGACCGTCTAATTTAGAAGAAGCATTTCCTTTATCGATACCTTTAGCAGCAACACATGTAGTTCCACCCATTCCGTATATAACTGCAATATCAACAAGCTTAATAGGCGCTTTTGCATTAACTGCGTTTACGAATGGTGTTAAACCTTGTGAGTAAGATATATCAATATCTCCAGACAACATAGCTTCTGTCATCTCACCACCAGTTGCAAAGTTAGTCCATTTTACCGGCACACCCAAAGCTTTATCAAAAGTTTTTTTAACTTTTGCTTCTTGATTTGGAGTTGCCCACTCTAAGAAGAATGCAACTCTAACTTCGTTTGCAGCAGCGTTAGCAACTGAAACTGATAAGTTAAGAGCAACAATAGTCCCTAGAATAAAACTAATTATTTTTCTCATTTAATCTCCTGTTTTTTAAATTTAAAAATGTAATTAAAGTGGAAAAAAAGAGACTTGTAAATGATAGTTTATTAGAACCCTTATAAAGAATAAAGATCATGCAACTTATAAGTGTATCTGCTTAAATACGATTTTTATAGAGAGCTTTTAAAAATTAGTCTATGAAATCAAGAATAAAATTAACAAAAAAAATTAAAAAAATTATGAGCTCAGAAAACAAATTTAAAATGCCCAATTCTCTTAATGAGCATTGGATGCCATTTACTTCAAACAAAGACTTTAAAGAAAATCCAAGATTAATAGTAGAAGCAAAAGGCGTATATTTAAAAAATCATCAGGGAAAAACCCAAATTGATGCGAGCTCAGGATTATTTTGTAATCCTCTTGGCCACGGCAGAGAAGAAATTATTGAAGCAATTACCAAACAATTAAAGACAGTAGACTACGCACAACCATTTCAACAAGGTTTTGGTGGTTCATTTGAACTAGCAACAAAAATATCAAAACATACACCGGGAAATTTAAATAGAATTTTTTATACAATCTGTGGATCAACAGCTGTTGAAACAGCAATTAAAATTTCGATTGCTTACCATAAAGCACGAGGAGAAGGTCAAAGATTTAGATTTGTTGGAAGAGAAAGAGCATACCACGGCATGAATATTGGAGCTACTTCAGTAGGAGGAATGGTAAATAATGTTAAAACTTTTGCAAGTGTTTTAATGCCAGGTGTAGTGCACATGAGACATACACATTTACCTGAGCATAAGTTTGTATCAGGACAACCAGAAACTGGAGCAGAGCTTGCAAATGATTTAGAAAGAATTTGTGCAAATTTTGGTGGTGAAAATATTGCTGCATGCATTGTAGAACCTGTGGCAGGCTCAACAGGGACACTTGTTCCGCCAAAAGGTTATTTACAAAGATTAAGAGAAATCTGTGATAAACATGGCATACTTTTAATTTTTGACGAAGTAATTACGGGTTGGGGCAGAATGGGTTCTCCATTTGGAGCTCAAGAATTTGGCGTTACTCCAGATTTAATGACAATGGCAAAAGCTACTACTAATGGAATTGTTCCAATGGGCGTTGTTGCATGTAAAGAAGAAATTTACGACGCTATTATGGATAATTCACCAAAAGGAACTATAGAATTATTTCATGGATATACTTATTCAGGTATCCCAGTATCAGTAGCAGCAGCACTTGCTGTACAAGAAATTTTTGAAAAAGAAGATATATTTAACAGATCAAAAGAAATGGCACCATATTTTCAAGAAGCAATATTTTCACTCAAAGATATCGACGTAGTAGAAAATATAAGAGGATATGGAATGATGGCAGGAATTGATATGAAAATGGATAAAAAACCTGGTGTAGCAGGATTTACATGTTTTAAACATTGTTATGATGCAGGAGTAAATTTTAAAGCTACAGGCGATTGTTTAATTATAGCGCCAATGTTTATTTCTGAAAAAAAACATATTGATGAAATAATTGAAAAACTTAGAACTGGAATTAATAATTACGCAAAATCAAAAAAAAATTAGTTCTTTATGAAAATTGGAGTTCCTAAAGAAATTAAACCACAAGAAAATAGGATTGGACTCACACCAGATAGTGTCAAATCATTAACTTCAAATGGTCATGAAGTTTTAGTTGAAAATAATGGAGGTTTCGAAGCAGGTTTTGAAAATGAACAATATAAATCTGCTGGTGCTAAAATAATAGACAAAGCTGAAGATATTTTTAACGATGCAGAAATAATTGTTAAAGTTAAAGAACCTTTATCAAATGAAGTCAAAATGATTAGAGAAAATCAAATTGTTTTTACTTATCTTCATTTAGCTGCAGCAAAAGATCTAACTCAAGGATTAATTAATTCAAAATCGATTTGTATAGCCTACGAAACTGTTACAGATAAAAATGGAAGATTACCATTGCTTGCACCAATGAGTGCAGTAGCTGGAAGAATGTCGGTACAAGCTGGAGCACATTGTTTAGAAAAAAATCAAAAAGGTAGAGGATTACTATTGGGTGGAGCACCAGGTGTTGAAGGTGGTACAGTAGTAATTTTGGGTGGGGGTGTTGTAGGAGAAAATGCAGCAATTATTGCAACAGGCCTAAGAGCGAAAGTTCATGTTGTAGATAAATCTGAATCAAGATTAAAACAGTTAAGCGAAATATTTGGTGATAAAATAATTCCTCAACAAAGTGATAAAATAGACTTAAAAAAATTAGTTGCAGAGGCAGATCTTTTAGTTGGTGGAGTTTTGATTCCAGGAGCAGAAGCCCCAAAATTAGTAACTAAAGATATGTTAAAACTAATGAAACGTGGATCAGTAATTGTTGATGTAGCAATTGATCAAGGTGGATGTGTTGAAACAAGCAAACCAACAACACATGCTGAACCCACTTATATTGTTGATGATGTTGTACATTATTGTGTTGCTAATATGCCTGGGGGAGTTCCAAGAACTTCAACTATAGCATTAAATAAAGCAACACTTCCTTTTTTAAACAAACTTGCTACTAACGGTTACCAAAAAGCATTAAAAGACGACGATAATTTTCTTGAAGGTTTAAATGTTTGTAAGGGTAACGTTACTTATAAAGCAGTTGCTGATGTATTTGGTCACTCTTTTGTTTCTCCTTCAGAAGCTATAAAATAATAAAATGAAAAAAGAACTGCCTAGCAGTACAAAAGTTGTTGTTATAGGCGGCGGTGTAACCGGCTGTTCAACAGCATATCATTTAGCAAAATTTGGTTGGAAAGATACTATTTTACTTGAAAGAGACCAATTAACTTCAGGAACCACTTGGCACGCTGCAGGACTTGTTAGTCAACTAGGGCCTTCTGCAGGTGTAACAAAGATAAGAAAATATTCATTAGAACTTTATAAAAAATTAGAAAAAGAAATAGATTTTTCTAGCGGATTAAAATTAAACGGAGCATTATCAATTGCAACCACAGAGGGAAGGTGGCAAGAATTAAAAAGGCAGGCAACAACTGCACAGCTATATGATGTCAACGTTGAAGTACTAAATATTGACCAGATAAAAAAAATATACCCAATTATTAATGAAAAAAATATTTTAGGTGGAATTTTTATGCCAGGTGATGGTCAAGCAGATCCAATAGGTGTGACAAACTTATTAGCTAAAGCTGCAAGGAAAGAAGGAGTTAAAATATTTGAAAAATCACCTGTTGAAAAAATAATTAAAAAAAAAGGAAGGGTGGCGGGGGTCGTAGTAAATAGCAAAATTATTGAATGTGAATATATTGTTCTTGCAACAGGAATGTGGTCTAGACAAATAGGAGAAGATACTGGCTTTAGTATTCCATTATATCCAGCAGAACACTTCTATGTAATAACCGAAGGTATTGAGGAATTGCCAAAAAAAATCCCTGTTTTAAGAGATTTTGATGACAGTTTATACTTAAAAGAAGATGCAGGAAAAATGTTAATAGGAATATTTGAGGGAAAATCAATTCCTGCTTTTAATAAAACCAATAGAGTTCCAAAAGATTTTTCATATGGTGAATTTCCAGAAAATTTTGAGCATTTTGAACCTTATTTAGAAGCAGCTTTAAAAAGAGTACCGATTTTAGAAAAAGCTGGAATTAGAAAATTTTTCGCAGGACCAGAATCTTTTACTCCAGATACAAATACTCTTTTAGGTGAAGTGCCAGGATTTAAAAATTTATTTGCATGTTGTGGTTTAAATAGTATTGGAATTGGAAGCGGAGGAGGAGTCGGCAAAGTCACAGCTGAATGGCTAATGAATGGTCATATTAATGAAGACTTATTTATTTATGATATTAAAAGATTTCAAAACTTTCATTCTGAGATAAATTTTATAAAAGAAAGAATTACAGAAACTCTAGGAGACTTATATGGAATGCATTGGCCATTTAAACAACATAAAACTTCAAGAAATCAAAAATTAGTTCCTTATCATGAAGAATTAAAAAAAGCTGGCGCATGTTTTGGAGTTTCAGGTGGATATGAAAGACCAATGTGGTTTGCAAACAACGAAGAAAACGCAGAATATAAATATTCTTATAATTATCAAAACTGGTATCCATCTGCTGAGTTTGAGACAAAAAATGCAAGAGAAAATATTGGATTGTTTGAATTAACTCCTTTTTCTAAATATGATTTAGAAGGCAAAACTGTTTATGAAGAACTTCAAAAAATATGTACAGCAAATATTAAGAAAGAAATTGGAAAATGCACTTATACTCAAATGCTCAATGAAGATGGTGGTATCGAAACAGATTTAACAGTTGTTAGTCTAAAAGAAGATAAATATAGAATTATAACTGCTGCCGCTAATAGAGAACATGACAAATTTCATATAGAAAAATACTTATCTGAAAATATTAAAATATTAGATGTTACAGATGATTATTGTGTGCTTGGTATATTTGGTCCTAAAAGTAGAAATTTAATGAAAGATTTAAGTAATGACGATTATTCTAATGAAAATTTTAAATTTGGTACTGCAAAATATATTAAAATTAATGAAACAAAAGTTTGGGCCCAAAGATTATCCTATGTGGGTGAATTAGGTTATGAACTTTATATAGCAAGAGATAAAGCACAAGAAGTATATAACTTAATTATGAATAAAGGAAAAAAATATCAAATATCTCTTTGTGGAATGCATGCGATGGATATTATGAGAATGGAAAGTGGTTTTTTACACTGGGGACATGATATTTCCCCCGAGGAAAACCAATACGAAGCAGGACTTAAATTTGCAATTAGTTATAAAAAAAATATAGATTTTATTGGTAAACAATCATTACTTAAAATTAAGGAAAAAAAACAAAAAAAACAATTTGTCATGTTAACTTTAAAAGATAGCAAACCGGGTAAGCCATTAATGCTTCATGATGAACCTATTTATCTTGATGGTAAAATTGTTGGAAGAACAACTTCAGGAAATTATTCATTTAATTTTAATAAAAATTTAGCTTTTGGATATTTAAAAATCGATGAAGATATTAGCATGTTAAAAAATAATGTAATTGAAATTGAAATAGAAAAAAATAAATATAAAGCAGAAATTTTAACCAAACCCCTTAACCAAAAAAATTATAAAAATTCATAATTTAGAACTATTATAGCCTATATTTTTATCCTAACCCAAAGTGGACAATTATTTAATTGTTCATACTCGATATATGTGGTTTAATTTGAATTATATGAGCGGAGAGCAGATTACAAATAGCACAGTTGAGACCCAAAATTTGGAAGGTGAGCTTCGCTCATTAAAAAATAATCCAAAAAAAGAAAGAGTAGATATTAACGTTCTACTAAACAAAGTAAGATTAGCACAAAAAAAAGAGAAGATGGAATCAACTATCTTTTTTAGTCTTATCGCAGCAGTTATACTTGTAACCGGTATAATTGTTTCAATTTAAGAAAAAAAAATAATATTATTAATTCTTGATATTACTTCGCTTAAGTTTTTTATGTTGATCAATCTTTGTTTGTTTAATTCTGTAAACAATTTTCCGTTCGTAATATAATAAAGATTATTCTCGTCTTTAAATATATCTTTTTGTTTTAATAGTATTTTTAATTTTCTTATTACAGTCGGTCTAGGTATTCCTGTAAGATCGCTAATAGACATAGCATTTATTCCTTTTTTATCACCAATATTTAAAACTTCTTCTATCCATTCTTTTTGATAGTGACTTTTTTTTTCCGATCTTTTTAAAAACATAATTTGATTGTAAAGTAAGGATCCAACAATAAACCACATTTCTATATCGTTATTTGCTAATGCCTTTCTTGTAAGCACATAATCTATTTGGTACTCTAAAAAAATTGCTAAAATTTGAGTAAACCTTTCCTTTACTTTTTTTACAAAAAATTCTTTTTTATAGTATTTTTTTACTTTTTTTTCTTTGTACAGTAACCATGAAACATATTGTAAAATTTTTGAAAAAGAATTAATTGTATTTTCTGGTTTCTGAAGAAGACCTGCTTTTAGAGTAACACTGATTGATTTTTTGTTCTTTATTAATATTCCATCTTCTTCTAATTCTAGAATTTTTCTTCTCGCAGTTTCTTTAGAGAGTCTAAGTTTTTGTGAAATTTTGATTATATTGATTTTGTCTAAAATAAATCTAGGATTAATATAAAATTCATTAAAAGATTTAACTTTAAATAATTCATTTAGTTCAATAAAATTTTCTTTATACAAATATACAAGTATATTATATTTATCTAAATCCTTTAGAGCTTTAAAAGCTTGTTGGAGCCAAGAAAATTGGAATTCGACAAATAAATAATGTATTGAGTCATAGTTATCACAATATGTGTCATAAATATTATTTTGCGAAATTCTTGTTGGAATTGGTAGATCAAAAATTTGTTTTTCCATTATAAGTAATTTTTTTTTATAAAAAATATAACAAATTATTTATTGGAATTAAAACCTCTATTTAGAAAAGGTGTCGTTAAATTGGTTGCTAACTCTTACAAATGTAGTACATTTACTTAATTGTTTCAAAGATGGAGCGCCCACATAAGTACAACTACTTCTGACACCACCTAAGATATTTAATATAGTGTCTTTTATTTTACCTCTATATTTAATTTTTACAGATCTTCCTTCGCTACTTCTATAATCAGATAATCCACCATAATGTTTTTTATTAGCTGTTTCAGAACTTGAACCATAAAATTCAATATATTTACTTCCATTAGATTTAATAATTTTTCCGCCACCTTCGTCATGGCCAGCAAACATTCCTCCAAGCATAACAAAATCTGCTCCACCACCAAATCCTTTTGCAACATCACCAGGACAAGTGCATCCACCATCTGCAATGATATGAGCACCCAAACCATGAGCAGCATCAGCACACTCAATTACGGCACTTAGCTGTGGATATCCCACACCCGTTTGAATTCTTGTTGTGCATACACTTCCAGGACCAATTCCAACCTTAACAATATCAGCTCCACTTAATACAAGTTCTTGAGCCATGTCTGCAGTAACAACATTTCCAGCAATTATTGTTTTTGTTGGGTATTTGTCTCTTACAGATTTTATAAACGCACTAAAATGTTCTGAATAACCATTCGCAACATCTACACAAATAAATTTTATAAAGGAAAATTCTTTCAATGTTTTATCTAATCTTTCAAAATCTTCTTTTTTAATACCAATGCTTAAAGATATATTTTTGTAAATTGACTTTAATTTTTTATATTTTTTTAGCTTATTAACGTCATGTTGTTTTGTTAAACAGGTAATCATACCAAAATCTGATAAGGTTTCTGCAACCTCTAATTCACCAACGCCATCCATATTAGCGGCCATAACTGGAGTTCCAGACCATTCATTCTTGCTATATTTGAATTTATAAGTTCTTTCTAAATCAACATCTTTACGACTTGATAAAGTACTTCTTTTAGGTCTAAATAACACGTCTGAATAATCAAGTTTTAGATCTTCTTCAATTCTCATCGATGATGAAACTAGCGTTCCAAAACATTATTTCAATTGAATTCTAGCTTGTGGATAAGTTTTTTACTTAAATTTATAATAAATTGATGTGAAATATAGGAATATATTCATAATATTTTAATGATTTTTATTATATTCACTTCTTCTAAAGTTTATTTGCCTAGAAAGTTCCCACTCCATATACTTTGATATATTAATATCACAATCAAATTTCTCATAATTTATATCATTAATTTTTTTTGCATACATCAACCAGTTTTTCATAATTAAGAAATCATTTAATGTAAATCCACTTATTGTATCATTTAAAATAATTTCTTCTTTATTTAATTGCTGTTTATCAATTATATTTTCTTTTTCTTTCCAGGTTTTTTCATACTCCATATTGCTTTTTTTATCTTTAAATTTTGGATAAGAAATAGCAAACTCTGAACATCCTCGCTTGATTGAAATAGTAGTTTCATTATTAATTGTAGTTTTTATAATTGGAGTTATTAAATTTTCAATTTTTTCAGCCTCTTCTAGACCTGTACAGTAAATTAATCCTTTATAAGCTCCTCCAATGTTAGGTCTTACCTCAACAAAGCTTTTTCTAGAATTATTTTTATTTAAATTTAATTTATCAAATACTATGTAGAGTTTTATTAAATCAATTAAATTTTTTGGCTCAACTTGTACTTTATAGCAGCTGAAGCAAAATTCAGGAATAATATTAAATTTATTAAAAACTTCAAAATGCCTTTTGCAGTTTAGGTTAATTGTATTTTTTCTGAATATTTCAGTAAAATCGTATTCAGTTTCATTTAAATTTTTTAAGACAATATTATTAGCAGTATTAAAATAATTAATTATTTGATTATCAGTAATTTGTTTTTTTTCATTAAATATAAAATTATTCTTTTTTAATAAACTGTTTGTTTTAGTTATAGAGTTTAAATCTTTTTGTTCAGGTTCATAAAAAGTTAAAAGATTAATAAGATTATTTGAAGAATCTTTTTCATTTGGATTAATTTTTAAGCATTTATTATAATTTTCAAGAGCTAAGTCCCATTTACCCATAACATTATAAGATGCACCAAGATTATTGTATGCATTTGAAAAATCTGGTTTTATATTTATAGCTTTTTCAAAATAAGCAACAGAGTCTTTTGTTCGACCTATAGTTTTTAGCAAAGCACCCATATTATTATTTGCTTCTGCATAATTTGGATTAATTTTTAAAGATTTTGAAAAACAATCTATTGCATCTTCAAAGTTTTTAAGACTTACGTTTATTACACCTCCTAAATTATATAAAATTGGATCTTTAACATTTTTTGTTATTAAAGATTTAAATTCAATAAGTGCTTTATCAAAAGATTTTTCATTACATAACTTTACAAGGTGTGAAATTTCGAGATTTAAATTATCCATTTTATATTCTTTTATATTTATATAATGATTAAGCAGGGTTTTTAAGTCTGATATTTTACAAACAAATATTAAGGAAAATTTTCTCTAAATTTATTGATATTTGATATAAACTTATTATAACTCAACGTTAATTGAATGGCGGGGTAGCTCAGTTGGTTAGAGCGCGGGACTCATAAGCCCGAGGTCAGTGGTTCGATCCCACTTCCCGCTACCAAGATTAACTTATAATCCTTTTTAATTTAGCTAAATTCATTGTCTGATTTAATGGAAAAGCTAAATTTTTTTTTGCTTTAATTCCTTTAACTTTAAATCCACCTTTTTTTGCAAAAGAGAAGACAGATTGAGATTTCCCTCCCACATTTAAAATTCCTTTTTGGTTTATTATTTTGGGAAGAATTTTAACCAGATCTTCATGAAACATAAAATTACTTTTTAAATTTTTATAAGCTTTTTTATGCAAAAAAGGTTTTTCTGTCATAGTAATTCTTAGTATCAAAGAATTACTATACATTGCCACCGAACATTCACCTCCAAGTTTTGAGAGACCATATTTATTAAATGGTTTTACAGGGTCATTTTCAGAGTAATTTCCTTTAGTTCCCTCATAAACATAACCTGTAGAAAAATATATTAACTTAATATTATACTTTTTGCACATTTTAGTAATATTAGCTGTACCAATAATATTTAGATCAATACTTTTAGAGATCTTTTTATCATGAATATTCATAGGTCGAGACAAACCAGCACAATGAATCAAAATTTTGGGTTTAATTTTTTTTATAATTTTTGAAATAGATTTTAAATTTAAAATATTGCATTGTTTTTTAGAAGCAAAAAATAAATCTAATTTTTTATTATTTTTCTTTAAAATTTTGGCAAATCTTCCATCACCTCCAGTAACAAGAATTTTTTTTTTCATTTTAAATATTTTTTTTTAAATTCAAAAAATGTTATAGCGGCTTGATCTTTTTTAGAAACTATAGGTTTTTTTGTAGGCCATTTAATCTTTAGCTTTTTGTCGTTATATTTTATTGCCTTTTCACTTTTAGCGTTCCTATATTGTGTACAACTATAAATAATATAATTTTCTTTATCTAATCCACAAAAACCATGAGCAAAACCAGGAGGGATGTATATAGATTTTGAGTTTTTTTCACTCAATATACATGTAAAAAATTTTCCAAAGGTTTTTGAATTTTTCCTAAGATCTAAAGCAACGTCATAAACTTTTCCTTTTAAAATAGAAATAAATTTACCTTGTGATTTTTTTGTTTGAATATGTAGTCCTCTAATAACATTTTTTTTAGAGTATGACATTACTGTAAAAGGTAATTTTTTTTTAATTCGATTTTCTTTAATTAATTCCTTGAAATAACCCCTCTTATCTTTAAATGATTTATTTTTGAAAACTAATAAATCTTTAAATTTTGTTTTTAAAATCATCTAGATATTAGGTTTTTTAAATATTTTGAATAGTCGCAATTACCATAAAATTTAATAGCGTTTAAAACATTTTTTTTCTTAATCCAATTATTGTTTAATGCAATTTCTTCAAGACAAGCAATTTTAAATCCTTGTCTATTTTCTACAGATGAAACAAAGTTACTAGTTTTATAAAAATCTTCAATTGAACCTGTATCAAGCCAAGCACCACCTCTTCCTATAATTTCTGCTGAAAGTTTTTTATTTGATAAATATTTTTTGAGTAAATCAGCAATTTCAAGTTCTTTTCGTTTAGAGGGTTTTAAACTTTTTGCATACTTCACAACTTTATTATCAAAATAATAGAGACCAGTTACGGCATAGTCTGAATAATATTTTTTTGGTTTCTCTTTAATTCCTAGGATTTTATTACTACTATTGATTTTTGCGACTCCATAAAGCTCAGGTTTATTAACTTTATGAAGAAATACTTTTGCACCTTTTTTTAATTTTTTACTTGTTAAAAGTTTTTTAGATAAACTTTCTCCATAAAAAAAGTTATCCCCAAGAATTAATGCTACATTTTCTTTTCCAATAAATTTTTCTCCTAAAATGAACGCGTCAGGTAAACCTTTGGGATAATTTTGTTCAATGTAATTAATTTTTAAACCCAAATTTTTTCCATTTTGTAATAATTTTTTGTATTGATTTAGTTGACCTTTATTTACAATTATTAAAATATCTTTAATTTTTGAAAGCATTAAAATTGATAATGGATAATAAATTAAAGGCTTGTCATATATGGGAAGTAATTGTTTATTTACAGCTTTAGTAAGAGGACTCATTCTTGTTCCATGTCCACCTGCTAAAATAATACCTTTTTTGATCATTAAATTTTTCCTAATCTTTCATTAATATCTTTTTTTTTTATAGATCTAAAATATTTTTTATTGTTCAGATACCACAAAAATGTCTTATTAATTCCAGCTAAAAAACTTGTTTTTGGTTTCCAATTTAATTTTTTTATTAATTTTAAACTATTGAGCGCATACCTTTTATCATGCCCAGGTCTATCTTTTATAAATTTAATTTTTACTTTCTTTCCTATTTTAATATTTCTTTTAGCAATATTTAATAAGTTTTTACAAATTTCTATATTATTTAAATTTTTATTTGATCCAATGTTGTAAGTTTCGCCAACTTTTCCAGATTTAAAGATTTTTATTAGCGCATCACAATGATCATTAACATAAATCCATTCTCTAGAATTTTTTCCATTTCCATAAAGAGGAAGGGGCTTATTATTAATTATATTATAAATCATTTTAGGTATTAATTTTTCTGGATGTTGTCTTGGACCATAATTATTTGAACAATTTGTAATTATCGCGGGTAAATTAAATGTTCTAATATATGATGTTACTAAATGATCAGATGATGCTTTTGATGCAGCATAAGGAGAACTTGGTTTATATTGATCATTTTCTTTTGATCTTCCTTTTAAGATATCACCATAAACTTCATCAGTTGATATATGAATTAGCTTACCTTTTCGGTATTTGTAAAAATATTTTTTAAAACATTCTAAAAGGCTAAATGTTCCTAAAATATTTGAATCAATAAAATTTTTTGGACTATCAATAGATCTATCAACATGTGTTTCCGCAGCTAAATTAAAAATACAATTTGGTTTAATTTTGTATAGAATTTTTTCTATTTTCTTTTGATTTTTTAAATCACATTTAATAAATTTATATTTTCTGCTTCTTGAAAAATCTTTCGTATTATAAAAATTAGATGAATAACTAATTTTATCAATATTTATAACATTGTATTTTTTATCTAATAATAATTTGACTAAATTACTACCAATAAAACCAAGACCGCCAGTTACTAAAACTTTTTGCATTATTTTTTTTACATCAAACCTTACTTTAAGTATACTTGTTTTGTCTCGATGGATTTAAATCTTAAAAATATAACTTTTATAATTGTTTGTTTTAGAAGCGAAAATGTCATTTATAATTGCTTGAACTCGCTACCAAAAGATTCAAATAAAATAATTATAGAAAATTCTAGAGACATAAATTTAAAAAAAGATTTAGAGACAAAATATGACAATATTGAGGTAATACTAAATGATAATTTAGGTATGGGTTCCTCAAACAATATTGGTATTTTAAGATCAAAAACACAATATGTACATATTTTAAATCCAGACACTATTTTTAAAAATGATACATTTGAAAATCTTATTAATACATGTAAACAATTGAATGACTTTGCAATTCTATCTCCGTTGCATAGTAAATCAAATTACCCAAACTTTAGAATTCATAAGAATGAAAAATCATTCAATGAAAATATAATTGAAGTAGATACTTTGGATGGTTTTTCAATGTTAATAAATAAAAATAAATTTAAAGATAATAATTTTTTTGATGAAAATTTTTTCTTATATCTTGAAAATGATGATTTATGTTTAAGAATAAAAAAAATGAATGAAAAAATTTATATAATAAAAAATTCTTTAATTGATCATTTGGGAGCATCATCATCAAACCAATCTAAAGAAGAAAAATTAGAATATTTAAGAAACTGGCACTGGATGTGGTCAAAATTTTACTTTAATAAAAAACATTATGGTTTCTTAAATAGCTTATCGAAGATTTTTTTAAATATTATTTCAGCAAATATTAAATATTTTTTTTATTTATTAACTTTTAATTCTCATAAAAGGAAAATATATCAAATGAGAATTTTAGGATCTTTTTACTCAATAGTTGGAAAAAAATCTTTTTTTAGAATAGACAATTAATGCCCAGGAAAATCTATAAGATTTTCTACTTTATAATTTAATTTAATTAATTTTTTACATCCACCCAAATCAAATAAGTTTATTACAAATATAAATCCCGCAACTTTACCTTTGGATATTTCAACTAATTTAGCAGCAGCTTCTGCAGTGCCTCCTGTTGCTATTAAGTCGTCAATAATTAATACTGAATCATTTTCCTCAATTGAATCTTTATGCACTTCAATTGTCGCTGTTCCATACTCTAATTCAAAATCAACTGAATGAGTTTCGGCTGGTAATTTATTTTTTTTTCTTAGGAGTATAAAAGGTTTATCTAGTAAATATGAAACTGCAGATGCAAAAACAAAGCCCCTTGATTCAATGGCAGCTATCTTATCTATTTTAAACTTTTTAGTTCTATCGACTATTTGATTAACACACTCTTTAAAAGCTTTTTCATTTTTTATTAACGTTGTTATATCTCTGAAAAGAATTCCTTTCTTAGGATAATCTTTAATTGATCTAATATAATCTTTTAAATCCATAATAAATTACGATATATAACTAAATAAATTATTTTTTTGATATGGCAAACAATAAATTAGCTATAATTGGTGGAAGTGGTTTGTATGATGTTGAAGAATTCAAAGAAAGAGAATTATTAGACTTAAACACCCCCTGGGGAAAGCCTTCTGATCAAATATTAAAAACTAATTATAAAAATAAGGAAGTCTATTTTTTACCAAGACACGGAAGAGGTCATTTTATAAATCCTTCTAATATAAATTTTAGAGCTAATATTGATGCGTTAAAGCAACTTGGGGTAACAGATATTATATCAGTTTCGGCAGTTGGTTCTTTAAAAGAAGACTTACCTCCTGGAAAATTTGTAATTGTCGATCAATTTATTGATAGAACATTTGCACGAAATAAAACTTTTTTTGAAGATGAAATAGTAGCTCACGTTTCTATGGCTCATCCAACATCTAGTGGATTAATGAATGCATGTGAAGAGGCTATTAAAAAAGAAAATATAGAATATCAAAGAGGTGGAACTTATGTTGTTATGGAAGGACCACAATTTTCAACACTTGCAGAATCTAATTTATACAGATCATGGAAAGCGGATGTGATAGGCATGACAAATATGCCAGAAGCAAAACTAGCTAGAGAAGCTGAAATTAGATATGCTTCAGTTTCAATGGTAACAGATTATGATTGCTGGCATCCAGATCATGAAAATGTGGATGTTCAACAAGTTATAAAAGTTCTTTTAGATAATGCTGCTAAAGCAAAAAATATGATTAAAAATTTAATTGAAATCTTTGAAAGCCACATTGATCCAAAAGATCCAACAAACAATTGTTTAGATGTTGCGATTATTACAGCTCCTGAAAAAAGAACACAAAAAACAAAAGATAAACTAAAAACAGTTGCGGGAAGGATATTAAAAAAATGAAAAAAATATTTTTACTATTATCTATTATATTATTTTGCACAAATGTCCTTGCAGATAAAATGACTAAGGATGGTTTTTTAAGTAATAAAAATGGTTATGCCAAAGTTCAAAAAATAAATGATCCAGAGAATAAAATTTTATTAATTTATAATCATGGGCAGAGTAGTCACGATGGTCCGTCTAATGACTGCGTATGGAAGGGTGGTATGAGAAATATGGCATCCTTGGTTGGTGAAAAAATAAAAGACAAAGAAGTATTAGTTTATATATTTTGCACTGGTAAACTTAAAGGAGATGATTACAAAAGACTATGGAATAAGAAAAAGTTTAAAGCTCCATATAAAGGTAAGCCAAAACTTGAAAAAAGATTAGATGCAAATTTAAAACTAATTGATAGTTTTGTTAGCCAAGGTTTCAAAAAAAATCAAATATTTATAACCGGGAGATCATGTGGAGGATGGATGACAATGATGCTGTTGGCAAGACATCCAAATATTGTGGCTGGAGGTATATCTTATGTTCCTGAATGTTATGGTCGTTTAACTAAGGCATATAAAGTAAAAAAAGTTGGAGTCGAAGATGCATTAAAAAAATTTAAGGAAAAGGCTGGCACTGGTCCTGCCAATATGAGGCAAAAACAAATAGAAGAAATTAAAAAAAGTGAAAATTTGCCAGTTTTAGTTTTTACACATCCTAAAGATCCTTTTGGTGGATTAGTGTCAGATTGGGTAGAGGGAATATCAGGAGTTGAGAGAATAGTAGTTTCTGAAAATAATAAAGTGAATGGAAAAAGCTGCAAAGTTTGGGGTGAGTCAATAAAAGATTTTCATGACATAGATAGAGCTACTTGTTTTAAGGAATTTAATCCAAAGATTTTAAATTTTATTAACTCAAAACTAAATTAAATGAAGCAAAATTACGAATTAAAAGGAAATTGTGCTTGTGGTAACGTAAAATATAAAGTTGAAGGAAAACCATTATTTACTCAAGCTTGTCATTGTAAAAATTGCAAATTATCAACTGGTTCCTCATTTGTAATCCATACAATGGTTATGGAAGAAGATTTTAAAATAAGTGGAGATGTTGCTTCCATAGATCTACCCACAGGTAGTGGTCAGGGCTATGATGCTTATTTTTGTATCATATGTGGTGTTTATATTTTTTGTAGATATAATATTTCTAAAGGAAGAATTGCAGTTAGAACAAAAACTTTAGAAAACCCAATAGAACCCCAAGCACATATTTTTATTAAAGATAAAGATCCTTGTATAGAAATTAAAGATAAAACAATTTGCCATGACACAATGTACGATAGGGAAAAAACATGGTCTAAAGAAAGTCTTGATAGAATTAAATGAAAATAAAAGGAAAAGAATATCAAACAATTTGGTTTGATGAAAAAAACCAAGCTGTGAAAATTATTGATCAAACAAAACTACCTCATCAATTTACAATTAAAGATCTTAAAACAGTAAAAGACGCAATTAATGCCATAAAAGTAATGGAAGTTAGAGGAGCGCCATTAATAGGTGGGACCGCAGCTTACGGTATTGTTTTAGCTATTATGGAAAAAAATGATCCTAATTTTATTAAGAAAAGTTCAGAAGAGCTAATTCAATCAAGACCAACGGCAATCAATCTAAAGTGGGCAGTTGACCGTATGACAAAAAAATTATCAGGGGTAAATAATAACGAATTTTTAAAAGTAGCTTTAGACGAAGCAAAGGCAATTTGTGAAGAAGATGTTAAATTTTGTAAAAATATAGGATTAAATGGTCTTAAAATAATTGAAGAAATTTATAATAAAAAGAAAGATAAAGTAAATATTTTAACCCACTGTAATGCTGGTTGGCTTGCAACAATTAACTGGGGAACAGCAACTTCACCTATTTATCACGCGCACAAAAAAGGTATACCAGTTCATGTTTGGGTTGATGAGACGAGACCAAGAAATCAAGGAGCTAACCTTACTTCATACGAGTTAAATGAGGAAAAAATTCCTAACACAGTTATTGCAGATAATACGGGTGGAATATTAATGCAAAGAGGTGAGGTGGATATGTGTATTGTAGGAACTGATAGAACTTTATATACGGGAGATGTTTGTAATAAAATTGGAACTTATTTAAAAGCATTAGCTGCTAAAGATAATAATATTCCTTTTTATGTAGCATTACCTAGTTCGACCATAGATTGGAATATTAAAAATTATAAAGATATACCAATAGAAGAGAGAAATTCAGAAGAGCTATCACATATTGAAGGTTTGGACGAAAATGGAAATTTAAAAAAAATTCAAATTTACCCAAAAAAAAGTAAGTCAATGAACTTAGCTTTTGATGTAACACCTGCAAAATATGTTACAGGATTAATTACCGAAAAAGGTGTATGTGAAGCATCAGAAAAAGGTTTAAAGGATTTATTTAAATGAAAAATTTAAAAGAAAGAGAAGACATAATTAAATTTGCTCTTATGCTTAATACTACAAATTTATCTCCTCTTAGATCAGGGAATCTTTCTATAAGAGTAATTGAAAATGATGTTGAAGGATTTCTTTTGACACCTTCAGGGATTAAATATGAAACCCTAAAACCAGAGGATATTGTTTTTCTTGCCTTAGATGAAAAATATAACAATCTAAAAATGTTTAATTCAGGATTGAATCCATCTTCAGAATGGCGATTTCATCAAGATGTTTATATAAAAAAGAGAGAAGCAAAAGCAATTGTTCATGCTCATTCTCCCAATGCCACTGCAGTTTCAACTCATGGTAAATCAATTCCTGCCTTTCATTATATGGTCGCTCTAGCTGGTGGAGATGATATTAAATGTGCCGAATATGCAACCTTTGGTACACCAGACTTATCAATAAATATTATTAAAGCTTTAGAAAAGAGAAAAGGCTGCCTAATGTCTAACCATGGGCAGTTAACAATTGGCGGAACTTTAAAACAAGCTTTCGAACTTGCACAAGAGATAGAAAATATTTGTCATCAATACATAATTGCATTAAAATTAGGACAACCTAAGATTCTTTCATCTACTGAGATGAGTAAAATTTTAGATAAAATAATTCATTATAAAAAGGGTTAACTTTTTATAATTATAGAGGGAGATATGATTAAAGTAGGGGAGCATATTACTCTAGATATAATTGGAACTAAGAAAGAATATAATGCATCTTTCTTTGAAAGCCTAGTTCATAAAATTGCAGAAAAAGCCAAAGTAACAGTTTTGAATATTGCAAAATATAAATTTGAACCCCAAGGTTTTACTCTAGTAGCTTTGTTAGCAGAAAGTCATATCAGTTTTCATACATATCCAGAAAAAGGAATAATTAGTTTTGATTTTTATACCTGTGGAACAGTTGCTCCATCAATTGCTTTAGATGTTATAAAAAAAGAAATAGAACATAAAAGAATAATCAAAAAAGAATTAAATAGAGATACAATTTCTTTCTATTATGACAATACAAGTACAAAAGGATTGCAAAAAAATTATCTTGTAAAAGAAGTTATTGAGGATTTTAAATCCAAAGTTGGACAACATATAGAGATATTAGATTTAGTAGAATATGGTAAATCGTTATTTATAGATGGGGATTTACAAGTGGCTGAGAGTGATGAACATTTATATAGTGGAACATTTGTTAATTCTGCAATGAAACTCAATAAAAGTAAAGATAGAGCTGCAATTATTGGTGGAGGTGATGGAGGTGTTGCAAGAGAGTGTATAGCAAAAGGATTTGGATTTATTGATTGGTATGAATTAGATCCGGAAGTTGTTGAAGTTTGTAAAAAACATATTGGATCTATTGGCAAAAATGCTACTGAGAAAAATTCAGTAAAATGTGTTTGGGGAGATGCCTTTGAAAGTATCAAAAAAGTTGAAGATGATAGTTATGATAAAATATTTATTGATTTAAATGATGATCAGTTCTGCATAGATCTTGCAGCTAAAAATATGAACTCATTAGTAAGAATTCTTAAACCTGATGGTGTAATAACAGCTCAAGTTGGCAGTCAAGATAAGAAACCAAAACAAGTCGATAACTGGTTAGACGTATTTAATAAAAATTTTGGTAATGCTACCTTAGATAGAGTATATATCCCAAGCTTTGACAGTTCTTGGAACTTTTACTCATCAATTAATCATTAATTTTATCTTTTTAAATCTGAAATTTTGTGGAATAATATGTTTTAATTAATATTAATTACGGGGGAAAATAATGAAATTGAAAAAAATCATATTAAGTGTTTTTGCTTCTTTATTTCTTTTTAGTTCAACCCTATCTGCAGATACTATTAGAATCGCAACAGAGGGAGCATACCCTCCGTGGAACTCTAAATCTGAAGATGGAAAACTAATTGGATTTGAAGTCGAACTTGCAAACTGGCTATGTATCTACATGGCAAGAGATTGCAAAATTGTTGAACAAGATTGGGATGGAATGATTCCAGCATTAAGAATGAGAAAATACGATGCTATTATGGCAGGTATGTCTATTACTGATGAAAGAAAAAAAGTAATAACTTTTTCTCAAGGTTATGCTGACGAAGTTGCATCTCTCGCAGTAATGAAAGGTTCTAGTCTTGAAGGAATGTCTACACCAGAAGGTATAAATTTATCTATAGGTGGTAATGATGTTAAAGCTGCTCTTAAAACTATTACAGGAGCTTTAGCAGGCAAAACTGTTTGTACACAAACTGGAACTATTCACCAAAACTTTTTAGAGTCAGGTGATGTTGGATCAGTTGATGTTAGAACTTACAAAACTCAAGATGAAGTTAACCTAGATTTAACAGCAGGAAGATGTGATGCAGCCTTAGCTGCGGCAGTAGCATTTACTGATTATGCTGAAAAATCTGGAAAAGATGTTGTGTTAGTTGGACCCACTTTCTCTGGTGGACACTTTGGAAACGGAGTAGGAGTTGGTTTAAGACAAGATGCACAATTTGGCTCAGACTCTGCTCTTGGAAAAAGAGACGCTCAACTACTTAAAGATTTCAATAGCGCTATAGATAAAGCAAGAAAAGCTGGAAAAATTAGTGAACTTGCAACTAAGTGGTTTGGCTTCGACGCATCAATGTAAATTTAAAATTTAAAAGGCGGTTAATTAAACCGCCTTTTACTCATGGAATTATTATCATTTGGAGATAACGGTTGGGGTGATGAGCTTTTTGTAGCTACACTAATGACAATTGCTGTTGCAATTACAGCAATGTTAATTGGTTTTTTATTTGCATTAATTTTTACGCCTTTAAAACTTTCAAAATATAAAATTTTAAATTTAATTGCTAATTTTTATACTACCGTCGTAAGAGGGGTTCCCGAACTTTTAGTTATTTACCTTTTCTTTTTTGGAGGAAGCGGAGCCATAATGTATGTTGCTCAGATTTTTGGTTATTATGATTATATCGAAATCAATGCCTTTTTAACTGGTGCTATTTCAATTGGAATTATTTCGGGAGCTTATTCTACGGAAGTTTTTAGAGGTGCAATTCAATCTATAGATAAGGGCCAGTTTGAAGCTTGTCATGTTTTAGGTTTAAGAAAATATATATATTTTTTTAAAGTAATTATGCCCCAAATGTTGAGACTGGCAATACCAAATCTAAGCAATGTTTGGCAAATAACTTTAAAAGATACATCTCTAATTTCAGTTACTGGACTAGTTGAGATTATGAGACAATCCTATATTGCAGCTGGATCAACTAGAGATCCACTTTTATTTTATTCAGTTGCTGCAGTTTTATATTTAATGCTGACTTACTTAAGTATGAAACTAATAAACAGATTAGAACAAAACTATAGTAGAGGATATTGATGGATTTAGAATTAATAATGACAAGTTTTCCAAAATTACTTAGCGCAACAGTAGTAACTTTAAAACTTTTATCAGCGTCATTATTTTTTGGTTTATTTTTGGGATTATTTTTTGCAATTCTAAGATTAAATAAAAATAGGTTAGTTAGTGGTTTTGCATATGGATATTCTTACTTATTTAGAGGAACACCACTTTTGGTTCAAATATTTATTATTTATTTTGGTCTTGGACAAATAGAATACTTAAGAACAACTTTTTTATGGGTCATTTTAAAAGAACCTTATTGGTGTGCAATCATAGCATTTTCATTAAATACTGGGGCTTATACTTCGGAGATCTTAAGATCAGCCTTTGAAACAATAAAACCAGGCATAATTGAAGCTGGCAGAAGTTTAGGATTAAATAAAATATTTATTTTTACTAAAATTCAAATTCCAATAGCAATTAAGCAATCTTTGCCTGCATACGGTAATGAAATAATATTAATGTTAAAAGGAACTTCTCTTGCAAGCACTGTAACACTAATGGATATAACTGGAGTTGCAAAATTTATTATTTCTACAACTTTTAGACCAGTCGAAGTTTTTATAATAGCGGGAAGTATATATTTATTTATTACTTTTTTAGTTCACAATTTAATAAAATATTTGGAAAAAAAATATAGATATCAATAACTAGTATATTCTTTAATTTCTTTTATTTTTGATCCCGTGTGATTGTTTATATCTAATTTGATTTTAGCTCGAGTATCGTTGAGAAAATGAATATCTCTAGATAATCTAATAAATTCTTCGCCAAAATTTGAATCTTTTTCATACTTTCTTTTATCATCTTCAATAATCCACAATTTTGAATTTATATTTTTTAAAGCAACAAAAAATTTTTCTAATTTTACATCCATTTTTACATTTTTTTCTAGTTCACTTTTTAAAACTTTATACTCGTCATTTATAAAATTAAGCTTTTCGGAGTCTTTAATTCTGTCTTTTTTAATTTCTAAAATGGATATTTTATCAAAAAGTTCTCCAACAGATACTTCAACTAGAATTTTATTCATAAAATTTTATAGTGTGTTAAGTTGTTAAAAATATGTCTAATATTTTAATAATAAAACACGGTTCTTTAGGAGATATAGCGCAAGCTTGTGGTGCAATTCAAGATATATCTGAAAACCACAATAACGATAAAATATATCTTTTAACCACAAAGCCATATTTTGATTTATTTAAAAAAAATCCCCATTTAACAGATGTAATATTAGACAAGAGATTATCTAGGTTTAATTTAATTTACCTTTATTTTTTGATGAGAAAAATAAAAAAATTAAAAATTTCGAAGGTTTATGATTTACAAAACTCTTCTAGATCAAGTTTTTATAAAAAAATTTTATTTCCAAGTTCAGATTTAAACACTTGGTCTTCATCCGAAACAACTTTACCAAAAGATAAAACAAAAGAAGAATTTGATAAAAAATCTGTTTTGGAGAGATTTAACCACCAGTTATATACTTCAGGGTTAAATATTAAACACACAATACTTCCAGATTTTTCTTGGAGTTGCACAGATATATCTAAAATAAAATCAGAATACAAATTAGAAAAATATATTGTTTTATTTCCATTTTGTTCACCACATCTTACTCAAAAAAAATGGCCTTATTACAATGAGCTAATTGAAAAAATAAAAAGCCAATATAACGATCAGTACAAAATTGTAGTGGCACCAGGCCCAGGCGAAATTAATGATGCAAAAGATATTAATGCATTATGTATTTTAGATAACGGAAAAGCTTTAGATATTTCTCAACTTTCATCATTAATTAAGGATAGTGCATTTATTATTGCAAATGATACAGGACCCGCCCATATGGCAGCCCACTTAGGAGCCAAAGGTTTAACTTTATTTGGATCTCATACAACAGCTTACAAAGTAAGCATTGAAAGAGAAAATTTTAAAGCAATCCAAGTTAATGATTTAGCAAAACTATCTACGGACAAAGTTTTGGAAAAAATTATTTTAAATTAAATATAAATTTTATCTGCTAATCCGTAACAAAGAATTGCACTTAAAATTGTAAAAACTAATGGTGCAATTACACCTTCGTTTGAGTCATTTTTTATTCCAGTTTTATCAATCTTTATAGAATAAGTATTCACTAAAAAGATGCATAAGTTTTGTACAAAAACTAAGTTAAAAAATCCCCATGTTCCCTCAACTCCTCCTGGTCTAACAAACATAATGTAAATTGCCATTAAGACTGCGCCGAGAAAAAGAGCTCCACACATTCTCATCATAGTAGATGCTGTTTCATCTATTTGAAATTTTTCACGAAATTTTTTTGTTCCTATTATTAACTGGAAAGCGTAAACACCTAATCCAATAAAATGAACTAAGAAAATTATTAAATAGATTATTCCATTAAATTTTTCGATCATAAATTTATCTTATCACAAAATTTTTAAATATTCTTTGGTTATATTATCCCATTCAAATTTAGTTGAGTAATCTTTAGCTTTTTTACCCATTTCTAAATATGAATTATTTTTTAAAATTAAATCTATACTAGAATAAATTTCTTCTAAATTATTACCATCACAAATCATTCCTGTTTCATTATTTTTTATTGCATCTGATGCACCTCCATCTTTTCCACCAATAGATGGTATTCCGTATTGAGCAGCTTCTACGTATGCAATACCAAATCCTTCAACTGAAGTTTTATGTATAATTGATGGCATAACAAAAAGATTTGACTTTGAAACTAGTGCATTTTTTAGGCCTTGAGGGATATTTTTTAAAAATATTACTTGTTCATTTAATTCTAGCTCATTTGTAAGTTTTTTTACGTTTTCTTCCTCTTCGCCATAACCAATACAAGTATAAACAATATTTGGATAAATTTGTTTAAGGTTTCTTAATGCCATTATTACTTTTTCATGATTTTTTCTTTTATCAAACCTTGAAACTGTAATTAATCTTGGGCTTTTATTTTTTAATAGATTTTCAGCCTCTTTCACTGATGATTTATCTATTTCTTTGGGTGGAAATACACCTGGATTAATAACAATAATTTTATTTTCATCTATACCAATCTCTACTGCGAGATTTTTTGTATATTCTGAATTAGCAACGACTTGATCAATATTATTAAAAACTTTTAAAATTCTTCTATTAGCAAATGATCCTTTTTTATGATTAATTTCTTTTGAGTGAATTAAACAAATTTTTTTCTTTGTTGTTTTAATCAATTCTAAACTTTTCCAGTGATCTGCAATAACACAATTAATATTTTTATTTTTTTTTATAAATTCATTTACCAGGTATGATTTTCGATATTTTCTTAAAAGTTTAATTCCTCCAACCCTATCAATTGAAAAAGATACTTTTTGATCATGTTCTTTATAATTTTCATGAAAGTCAGCAAATACTTTTACTAAATTATATTTTGCTATAGAGCAGGTTAGTCCCCACATTAAGTTTTGCATCCCACCAACTTCTGGAGGAAATGATCTAGTAACTATTATATACATTAATTATTTAACCACTTAATATTACAACCCATACTTGGAATTTGGCTTTCTGGCCCTTTTCCTGTTTCTGAAATTTGTTTCATTGCTTTATATAAATCACTTTCTCCACTTCTTACAGGTTTCAATTCTTTTAATTCTCTGATTCTTCCTCTGTATTGTAGCTCTAAGTTTTTATTGTAACCAAAAAAATCTGGTGTACACACAGCATCATAATTTTTTGCAATTTCCTGAGTTTCATCAATTAGATATGGAAATTTAAAATTATTCTCTTTTGAAAATTCAATCATATTTTCAAATGAGTCTTCGGGATAATTTTTTACATCGTTAGAGCAAATCGCTACTGATTTTATTCCAAAATTAGTTAATTTATTTGCATCTTCAACAATATCCTCAATAACTGCCTTTACATAAGGACAGTGATTGCAAATAAACATTATCAAAGTTCCCTTATCTCCCTTGATGTCATTTAGTGAAATAATTTTATTGTCAGTAGACTTTAATTGGAAAGTTTCAGCTTTTTTCCCAAAATCACATATTGGAGTTTTTGTAAGCGACATGTTAAGTATTATATAAGATATGTTTTACGATTTGGAAAATAAAAAACCAAAAAATTCTGGCGAAAATTGGGTCGCACCTAATGCAACAATAATTGGTGATGTTACATTAGAAAAAAATACAAGTATCTGGTTTAATGCAGTCTTAAGAGGAGATATAGAAAATATTCATATTGGCGAAGGATCAAACGTTCAAGATGGTAGTGTTTTACATACTGATCCAGGCTGTCCTTTAAAAGTTGGAAAGAATGTAACAGTTGGCCACCTTGTTATGCTTCATGGCTGTACGATAGGAGATAACAGTTTAATTGGAATTGGTGCGGTAATTCTTAATAATGCGAAAATTGGAAAAAATTGCATTATAGGGGCTAAAGCTCTTATTACTGAAAATAAAGTAATACCAGACAACTCACTTGTAATTGGCTCTCCTGGTAAAGTTATAAGAGAAGTAACTGAAGAAGAAAAAAAAGATATAGCAGAAAACACTAAACATTATCAAGATAACTGGAAAAAATATTCAAAATCAATAAAATGAAAAAAATGTTTATAAATAAAATAGGAAGAAGGCAATTTCTAAAGCTTTTTGATTATCTATTTTTATTTTAATAAACTATCGTATGATTTAGAAAAACCTTTTAACGGAAAATTAATTGACAGGTTTTCTTTTCTTCCATGCACCCCCGTGATCACAGTTAATTCTTTACCTGCTTTAAGCAGTTTTATAATCTCATCATTAATGGCAACAGTTGCCACGCATCCATCTTGTGCGTTGCAGTGTGAAAAGGGTAAATTAAAAATATTTTTTTTATCAATTTGAACTAAAGGGCTTTTTGTTAAATTAACATTAAAAGGAAGCTCAACAACTATAACAGGTACTAATTTATTTTCCTCTTTTAATTTATAAGTTTTTTCTTCTCCATCTACCAAATCCATTTTTCTTTCAATTGTTGATCCTAGTCGAATGTAAGCGGTTGCTAGAGTTTGTTTTTTATCACTATCTGAAACAGACACTTGGTTATTAATAGCAATTACGCAATTTTTTTTATTGTCTTTTTCACATTCTTTAGTCCATTGTTTATTTCCAATATCGGCCAACGATGCAAAGGGAGCTATTAGAAGGTAGGTAAGTAGGATTATTTTATTTAAGAGTTTTCTTTTATGCATTTTCATTAACTACTTATAATTTTTTATCATAACCACTCTTTTTTTTTGAATATGGCATATTTATCACTGAAAGACCCTATATTATTGAATATTTGGCTATTTTCCTTGTTTTACAGTAATTTTATAACGTTTCTTTCTATAAATTTTACAATATAATTATTTTATATAATTTATATATTGGGAATCATATAAGATAAAAATATTAAGGGATAAAATAATAAACATGAAAAAATTTACAAAAAAACTAGCTCACTATTTTGGAATCTCCGCAATAGTATTTGGATCAACTTTTGGAAGCTTTAACGCAGCAAATGCCGCTGCTGTCAACCAAGGTACTAGTGCAAAAAACACTTATGCTAATGCTGACAATATTACTTTTACAGGTGCAACTGCTTCAACAGTTCTAGCAGCTGCTGATCAGTTAACAAACATGATTAACACAGATGGTACTGATGTGGTTTACTCATTATCAGGAGCTTTTAAGTTAGATTTAACTGGATCTACCTTCTCACTTAAAGCTACCGATGATGATACTATGACTGTTAATTTGGGTACATCGGGTGGTAGTTTAGATTTAGGAGAAGCTACATTAGGTACTGTAGTAATTAATGCTGTTGATGGAGCATTCGTTGATGTAACAGCTGCTGACACTCATACATTTACCTTTGATGGTTCAACAGCGGATGCTGGTATATTAGAAGTAAGTGCAACTACAACTTTTTCAGGCAAAATAGGTGAAACAAACGGTATTGCAAGTATTAATGTAGACGATTCTACAGTTGGTACATTTAGTGAAACAGTTCAAGCAGCAACAATTACTTTAACAGGTGAAGGTATATTTAACAAAGCTGTTACTGCAACTGATATTGCCTTAGTCGCTGGTGAAGCTACATTTAAAAATACTGATGCTGTAACTATCGCTGGAACTATATCGGAAACTAGTGGTGCAACTACTTTAGCTGTTTTAAACTCAGCTGATGCTGAAGCACCTAGTGTTGCAACTATCTCAGGAGCTGTAACAGTTGATACAATTACTATTGGTGCTACTGCTACTGCTGGTAGTGTAAAATTTAGTTCAACTGTTGAAGCAACTTCAACCATTCATGGTGGTAATGCTGCGGTCGAAGATTCACTTATGGAAATTACTGGTACTCATACAGGCGCAGTAGTTTTAACACAAGCAGGTAGTGGTGATGCTGGATTTAAAACAAGCGGATCTACTGCACTTAGTGTTACTGGAGCTATTACTGCTACTACTGATGGAGATGGTGTAATAACTTCTGCAAATACAAATAGAGCAACTTTTGCTGCAGTTGGAACTGATGCTAAAAAAATTCTTTCAGTGACTGTTTCTTCTGGTGCAGATGCCCTTTTTGGTGCTGCTGTTGCTGCAAACACATTAACAATTACTGGTGATGCAATTATACAAGCTGCAGACAATGAATCAGAAGTAGTTGCAATGGGTGCATCTTCTACTTTAATTATCGATGATACTGTTACTAATGGTAACAATGTATTTAACGAAGTAGCCACAACTAGACCAACGCTGACTTCTGGTGCAAAAATTTATATGCCAGGTAATTTAAAAACAAGTGAAACTTTGATTTTATTCTTAGGTGAGGCTAATAATGGTCTTGCTGATAATGCGACTACTGTTACAGAGACTAGTGCTGCACTTCAAGATAATGCTCTTTTTGACTATACTGCTGCTGCAAATTCAGCTGGTAACGGTTCAACTGTTGTAACTGCTACAGTTAAAGCTGCAGGAACCACTGCATCTGAACTAGGTGTTACAAATAATAAAGCTGTAGCTCTTAAACAAGCTTTGTTAGCTGCAATTGACGATACTAATGCAGACTCTACAGCTGAAGACTCGTTTACTAATGCATTAAATGGTATTAATGGACTAAGTGCGACTTCTGATACTGAATTAGCTAATCAAGTAGGTGCACAATCTGATGGAACAGCAGGATCAATTTCAGCTACAAGAGTTATGACTGGAACAGTACAAGGAATTGTATCAAGCAGAATGGCTTCTTTAAGATCTGGAGATGCATATATTGCAGGTGTTGCAGCAGGTGATGGTGTAAGTAAAAAATCTGGCTTTTTGCAAGTTTTTGGTTCAGATGTAACACAAAAAAATACTGCTTTAGGAAGCGGTACTGAGTTTGGTTATAATTCTGAAACTGTAGGTTTTGCATTAGGATTTGATGGTATGACTGACAATGGATCGACTATTGGTCTTTCTTTATCTAACTCTTACACGGACGTTGCTGGAAAGGGACCTGGTAAATCAACAAATGACATAGAAAGTTACACAGCTTCAATTTATTTAGATAAAGTTTCTGACAATGGTTACGTTGAAGGTAGTATAACATATGGAATAAATGACAACGCTACAACAAGAAAAATTGATACTGCTGGATTAAGTAGAACTTACAAAGGCGCATATGATAGCGAACAAGTTTCGTTAAAAATTGGAGCAGGAGTTCCAAGTGAAATGGGCAATGGTAATTTTATTACCGCTTTTGGAAGTATAACTGGAACAGAAATTTGGGCAGATAGCTATACTGAAACATCAAATACAGCAAACGATAATTTAAGATTAAAAGTTGATCAAGACGATATGCTATCAATTGTTGGCTCATTTGGATTTAAGTTTCATAAAGTATCTGACAATGGAACACCATTTTTCTCAATAGCAATTAACAATGAGTTTGGTGATGACACTATTAACAGCACGAACACTTACCAAGGTGGTGGAAGTGCATTTAAAACATCAACAAAGGTTGAAGAAACGTCTGCAACATTAGGACTAGGGTTTTCATCTAATTCTGATACGACATCGGTTAATTTTGGTTATGAAGCTGAGGCGAACGATGATGACTATTTAAGTCATTACGGATCACTTAAGATTGTTCATAAATTTTAGTCAAAATAAGAAAACATAAGTATTTTATTAATATTAAATTTTGGCCCTACTAATTAATTAGTGGGGTCATTTTTATTGTGGTAATTTAGATTACTCTAAAAATAGTTTATGAAAAAAATATTATTATTTGTTTTATTAATTCTTACATCTTGCTCATCATTAGACGTCGATAAAAGAATTAATGCTATTAATGAATTAAATAACAATACATTTAAACAGCATATTTTTGACAATAAAATTTTGAAAATTTATTCACTTCAAAAAGTTCAAAATAACAAGTCATTAGTGATTTATATAGAGGGAGATGGTTTATCTTGGATAGATCGTTTTACAATATCATCAAATCCAACTCCTATCGATCCTTTAGCCTTTAAGTTGGCATCAATTGATAAAGGTGAGAACGTTATCTATCTTGCAAGACCTTGTCAGTACGTGTGGGGTGAAGGCTGTAATAAAGACATATGGACGATTTCTCAGTACTCAGAAGCTGTTTTAAGCTCATATGAAGAGATCCTAGGGCAATTATCAAGCAAGTATAACGAAATACATATTGTAGGCTATTCTGGAGGCGCTGGTATTGCAATGTATTTAGGGTCAATTAACAATCCTAAAATAAAATCAATAAGAACTATTGCAGGCAATATTAACCATAACGAACTAACCGAATTAATAAATATAACCCCACTTAGTAAATCTATTAATTTTAACTTTATCGAAAAAAAAATAAGTAAAATCGCCCAAATCCATTATTTTGGTAATAAAGATAAAGTAATCCCTAATGCATTGCAGCAAAGTTTTTATATAAGAAATAAAGAAAACCCATGTATTAAAATTAAAAAGGTTGAAGCAACTCACAATAAGGGCTGGCTAAATTTTTGGAGGGAAAATTATAATATAAAAAAGGACTGCTCTTAACTAGTTTCTCTTCTTAGCTGCTACAGATCTTTTTATATCATCTGCATTAGATTAAATTTTCTTAATTAAAAAGTAGGCTATTTACTGAATAAATAATTAATCCTAAAATTATTATAAAAAAAATTCCAAAAGCAATCTGTTCCAATGACTTTTTTTTAAGTTTAGTTTTGCCTTGTTTGTATTGTCTTATTTGGATTATTCCAAATCTCATAGCAAACATTCCTAAAATTATTAGAGATAAATAGAAAATAAATTTTATAAACATTTTTAAGGGACAAGCCAATATTCTTTATTGTTATCAACTTCAAATCTAGCTCTGCGATGACCTTTGGCAGCTAAATAAAGCCATTCAATAGTTTTTATTTTACATTGAATTACAGTAAAGTTTTTATAACCTTCTTCACTTTGCTTCATAGTAAATTCAAAATTGTCTAATTCAGGTTTTAATCCAGATGTTGGGTTAGGAGATTCTGTTCCAGGTCCATTTTCAACTAAATAACATTTTCGACTGATATGTCCTGTTTTTGACCATGAATCTTTAGTTATTTCATTACTGTGATTAATTGTACATTCAACCTTTAATCTGACTTGGATTTTTTCTTCCTTATCATAGAAAAGCATAGAAGCATTTTTATTATTTTTTAATTTATTAATTTTATCGGACCTAATATCACTATGAAATTGAACAAGATTATTTGTTTGATCAGATTTTCTAAGAACCACAATTCTTCCATCAAAATCTTTTTGATCTCCACAAATAAAAACTGGAATTCTAAATTGAGAATTTCTATTAGTTACTGCATCATCTAGCATTGACCAAATTTTCTTTTTTATTTCTTTGAAATCTTCGTAGTATGCTGGCTGCATACTTTATTACTTCCTAAATCTCTTTATTAAACTAGACGTATCCCAACGTTTACCGCCAAGTTCTTGAACTTCACCATAATATTTATCAATTATCTCTGTTATTGGAAGCAAAGATCCATTATTTTTTGCTTCATCCATTGCAATTTTTAAATCTTTTCTCATCCAATCAACTGCAAAGCCAAAATCAAATTTATCATCAATCATTGTTTTATATCTATTATCCATTTGCCAAGACTGAGCTGCTCCTTTTGAGATAACTTCAATAACATCTTCCATATTTAACCCAGCTTTCATTCCAAAATTAATTCCTTCTGATAATCCTTGAACTAAGCCAGCGATACATATTTGATTAACCATTTTTGCTAACTGTCCACTCCCAGTTTTGCCAAGTAATTTCATTTTTTTGCTGTAGCAATCAATTTTATCTTTTGCTTTATCAAAGTCAGCCTGATCTCCACCTATCATAACTGTAAGTGCGCCATTTTCTGCACCAGCTTGACCTCCAGAAACTGGAGCGTCTAAAGAACCAAAACCATTTTTTTTAGCATAGTCATAAATTTCTCTTGCTATAGTTGCTGACGCTGTTGTGTTATCGATATACACAGATCCTTTTTGAATTGTTTTAAAAATTCCTTGTTCACCAAATGTAACTTCTCTAAGATCATTATCATTTCCAACACAAGTAAAAATATATTCTGCATCCTTAGCAGCTTCAGAGGGTGTTTCTGCAATATTACCTTTATATTCACTCACCCATTTTTCAGCTTTAGATTTTGTTCTATTAAAAACAGTTACTTTGTGGCCACCTTTTGATATATAACCAGCCATTGGATAACCCATTACACCAAGACCAATGAAAGCAACTTTACAAGTCATAAAAAAATATGTTTAAAAATTTAAGTTTAAAAATAGTTATATTTGGTTTTATATTTACATTTTTTTCAAGTTTTGGACAGAGTTTTTTTTTAGGAATATTTAATCCTAGTATAAGAAATGAATTATCTATTACTCATGGACAATTTGGCTCAGTTTATGCTTCAGCTACTCTATTAAGTAGTTTTATATTAATTTGGGTTGGAAAAAAAATTGACGACATAGATATTTCTAAATTTGCTTTTTTTGTAATTTTATTACTTGCATTTTCTTGTTTCTTTTTTTCTAAAATTTCTTCAATACCATTATTATTTATAGCAATATTATTAATGAGATTTTCCGGTCAAGGTATGATGTCTCATACTGCAACTACTACAATTTCTAGATATTTTACAAAATCTAGAGGAAAAGCTTTAAGTACTGGATGGTTTGGTTTATCCGCAGCAGAATTTATTTTACCAGTTTTAATGATTTATTTTTTAACAATTACAGTATGGCAAAATATTTGGATAGGAATTTCACTTGTTGTATTAATTTTTTTACCTCTCTCTTCTTATTTTTTGGTAAAAAATCTTGATTTTGATTCAAGAGAAAAAGGGGATGATAATAATTTAGATGAAAAAAATTTTAAGCAATGGAAAAGAATTGAAGTTATAAAAGATTATAGATTTTATATAATTTGTGCAAATATGTTAGCTATGCCATCTATTGCTACTGGCACTTTTGTTTATCAATCTTTTATTCTTTCTTCAAAAAATTGGGGTCCATATATAATTGCACAATCCTTCATGTCTTATTCCATGCTTTCAGTTGTGGCTTTAATTTTCTCTGGTTTTTTAATTGATAAATTTACCAGTAGAAAAATTTTAATTTATATGAATATTCCTCTATTTTTTGCCGCAATGGTTTTATTTTATTTTGATAATCCTTTTTCTTCATTTATATTTTTTGGATTAATTGGTATTACAAATGGACTTTGCAACGTACTTGGATCATCAACTTGGGCAGAAATATATGGTGTAAAACATATTGGTTCTATTAAAGCCCTTACCACTGCTTTAATGGTATTTGCTACAGCTTTTGGAACAGCTGTATTTGGAATTTTAATAGATAGAGGTTTTTCAATAGAACAAATCTCTTTAGTTTCTGCAGCTTATATTTCTATTTCAATAATTTCATTGTTATTTATAAGAAAAAATTTAAATCCTGTAAAAATCACTTGATTTTAAAGTTTACCAAGTATAAATAGCTCGCATGGCACGTGTAACAGTAGAAGATTGTATTGATAAAGTAGATAGTCCATATGAATTAGTATTGGTTGCAAAAGAAAGAGCAACTCAGCTTAATTCTGGATTAGAACCAACTATAGAAAGAGATAAAGATAAAAATACAGTTATATCTTTAAGAGAAATTGCTGAAGAAAAAATAAAAGTTAAAGATTTAGTTGAAAGTGCTGTTTATAAACTTCGTAAACATGTTGAACAGGTCGAAGATTCATCTGATGAAGATGAAATAGTTGGAGATGATTTTGAAAACCTTTATAAAGGTGAAATTTCAAAAAGCGGAGTACCAATATTACCTTCTAAAAGAGCCAGAAAAGTTCCAGAAAAAATTCAAGTATCCAAAGAAGACCTTGCTGAATTACAAAATTCTCCAGAAGAGCAATCAATTGAAAGCGATTCTTCTATAGAATCGGAAGAATCACAAGAAGAAGATGTTTCATTAGATAATCTAAAGGACGAAGAAATAGCTAGCGAAGAACAAAAAGATTCAGAGACTACAAATAGTTAATTAAATAATATAACAATCTTATATTATGAATAGAAAAGTATCAGTTGCTCCAATGATGGATTGCACAGATCGCCATGAAAGATATTTTTTACGTTTAATTAGTAAAAACGTTCTTTTGTATACTGAGATGATCGTTTCAGAAGCAATTGACAGAGGAGATAAAAAAAAACTTTTATCATTCAACATTAATGAAAAACCATTGGCACTTCAAGTAGGAGGGTCTTCACCAAAACTTTTAGCTAATGCTGCAAAACTTGGTGAAGAATTTGGTTATGATGAAATTAATTTAAATCTTGGTTGTCCAAGCAAAAAAGTTCAAAAAAATAAATTTGGTGCTTGTTTGATGAAAGAACCAGATCTTGTAGCTGAATGTTTAAGTAAAATGCAATCTTCAACCAATCTTCCAGTGACAGTTAAAACTAGAATTGGTTATGACGATCAAGAAGATTATGAAAATTTATATAAATTTATAGATAAACTAAAAAATACTGGTGTTAAAACATTTATTATACATGCAAGGAAAGCCATGTTAGGAAAATTTACACCTAAACAAAATCTTAATATTCCTCCATTAAAATATGATGTTGTTTATAACTTAAAAAAAGATTTTAAAAATGAAGAAATAATTATAAATGGAGGTATTACTTCTACTGAGCAGATTAAAAACCATCTAATTAAAGTGGATGGTGTAATGATTGGTAGATCGGTCTATCATTCTCCTTACTTTTTATCTGAAATAGAAAAAGAAATTTATAAAAATAACAATACTCCTTCAAGACAAGAAGTTATCGAAAATCTCATTCCTTATGTAAAGGAAGAAACAAAAAAAGGAACGAGACTAAACCAAATCATGAGACATACCTTGGGTTTGTTTCATGGCCAAACAGGATCTAATTTTTGGAAAAGATATTTAAGTGAAAATTTATGTGTAAGAGATGCTGATGTTAAAAAAATAGATCATATAATGGATAAGGTTAAATTGGCTCCCCAAGCACATACAGTAGGACAAATTGATTAGTTCAATTTTATCAAACGAATATTCTTTTTTTATTATTTTAATGATCCTAACAGCTTTCCCTGTAGGTTTTTTTGCTGGTTTATTTGGGATTGGCGGAGGATTAATAACTGTTCCTTTTTTATTCTTTATATTTGAAACATTAAATGTTGATCAATCTTATATAATGCATTTAGCTGTAGGAACTTCTTTTTCAATTATTATACCAACAGCTTTAGCTTCTGTTTTTACCCATAAAAAAAACAACTATGTGGACATAAATATAATAAAAACTTATATAATTTTTGTAATAATTGGAGTTTTAGCAGGAACTATTTTTGCTGCTTTAATGCAAACAAAAGTATTAGTTTTGTTCTTTTCACTAGTGGTTTATTTTTTAGGAACTTATTTATTGGTGAGTTCTAACAAAATTATTAATGCTAAAAAAAAATTTAATCTTTTTTCAAGAGTTATAACTGGTTTTGGATCAGGATTTGTTTCTGCTTCAATGGGAATAGGTGGGGCTGTAATGAACGTTCCTGTTCTAAGGTATTTTGGTTATCCTATTAAAAAGGCTATTGGTAGTGCTGCTGCAATAGGGTTAATTATTTCAATAGTTGGTGCTATTGGTTTTCTAATTTCTGGCTCTTTTTTAGATGCTAATTTACCCTTAAGTATTGGCTTTATAAACATACCTGCTTTTTTAATATTTATTCCTATTACTACTTTTATGGCAAGAGTAGGAGCTAATACCATACACAAAATTGACAAAACAAAAGTTCAGGCCTTTTTTGGAATATTTTTGTTTATAGTTGGGACTATATTTATTTATAGGTTTTTAAATTTATAAAAAAAAAGAGGCGGTTTCAGTCTCCCTCTACCGCCCCTTAATTTACTTATAAGCGATTCTCTTAATTTTCTTTAACTCTTATTAGTTGAATTTAATATTTATATTTTTTGATCGTATTCGCCAATTTTACCAGTTTTTTGAAGTAAATTATCTATAAATTCAAAAATCTTCTTTTTTCTATTATCTGAAGTTGGACTCTCTGTAACAACAACTAATGAAGGAACATTTGAAGAAGCTCTTATTAAACCCCAAGAACCGTCTTCAAAAGAGAATCTTACACCATTAACAGTTAATATATTTATAATTTCTTGATTATCGATTTTTATTTTATCTTTTTTTATTTTTTCTATTTTTTTCGATATATCATCAATTACATCATATTTTTCCTCATCTTTACAATATGGCGACATAGTAGGTGTTTGATAAGTTTTTGGTAATTCTTGTATCAATTCACTCATATTTTTTTGTGAATTATTTAATAATTTGCAAACTTGTATAGCTGAATTTATGCCATCGTCATACCCATATCCTAATGGTGGGTTAAAAAAGAAATGTCCACTTTTTTCAAAACCAGCTAATGCTTTATCGTGATTTACTTTTCTTTTTATGTAAGAATGTCCAGTCTTCCAATAAATAGTTTCACAATTATTCTTTAAAAGTATTTCATCAGTTGAAAATAGCCCAGTTGATTTTACATCTACTACAAATTTTGAATTGCTGTAAATATTTGATAAATCTCTTGCTATCAAGAGCCCAATTTTATCTGAAAAAATCTCATTACCATCATTATCAATTACCCCACAACGATCACCATCTCCATCAAAACCAAAACCAATATCAGCATTATTGTCTTTTACAGCCTTACTAATTGCATGCAACATTTTCATATCTTCCGGATTTGGATTATATTTTGGAAAAGTCCAATCTAATTTACAATCTAATTCTATAACCTCACAACCAATTCCTCTTAATATATCAGGTGCAAAAATACCCGCTGTGCCATTACCGCATGCTACTACTGCTTTAATATTTTTATTGATTTTATTATTATTTATTAAATTATCTTTATAAATTTTTTGAAAACCTTTTATTTCTTTTTCTTTACCTTCTCCTTTAATAAATCTTTGATTTAAAGTTATATCTTTTAGTTCTTCCATTTCTTCCCGTGCATGAGTTAAGCCTCTTTTGATACCCATTTTAACACCGGTCCAACCATTCTCATTGTGACTTGCGGTTACCATTGCAATAGCATCAGAATTTAAATTAAATTGTGAAAAGTAAACCATTGGTGATAACGATAATCCTAAATCTTCCACAAAGCATCCTGTAGAAATTAATCCTTTTTTTAAGCTTTGTTTTATCTCTTCACTATATGATCTATAATCCTGACCAACAGTTATTCTTGGATTATTTTTTTTTGTATGTTTTATAATTTGGGTTCCAAGACCTTTTCCTAGGCTTTCAATACCTTTGAGATTAACGTTTTTTTCATACAACCATCTGGCGTCATATTCTCTAAAACCATATGGATCTATTTTTATTGAATTTTCCATGTTGATATACTTATATTTTTTTATTTTTTTTATTGATATTTATTTATTATGTTCTATATATGTTCTATTGATTTCTAATTTATATAGTATATTAAAGAAATCTACATACAACATCTAGTTGTTTTACTAAAAAACAGTTAAAATAAGGGAGTTAAATGAATAAAGTTTTGTCTCAAGCTATCAAGAAAGCTGTCTCTGAATTTTCACCAGCAACACAAGAAAACCACTTAGATAAAAGACCAGATTTATTTTCTTTAAACAATGAAACTGAACTATTTCAAAATTCAAAAGGCATAACAATTAAAATTGATAGAACCAAAGATGAAAATTTAACATCGTTTGGAAAAGCAACTTTAAGCGATAGGTATTTAGGTTTTAACGAATCCTTCCAAGATTTATTTGCAAGAGTAGCAAGCCATTATGCCGATGATAACTTACATGCTCAAAGATTATATAATTATATAAGTAATCTTTGGTTCATGCCAGCTACGCCAGTACTTTCTAATGGTGGAACCAAAAGAGGCTTACCGATTTCGTGTTTTTTAAATGAAGCAAATGATAGTCTTCATGGAATTTTAGATCTTTGGAGTGAAAACGTTTGGTTAGCTGCTAAAGGTGGAGGTATTGGAAGCTATTGGGGAAACCTAAGATCTATTGGAGAAAAAATAGGCAGAGTAGGGAAAACTTCAGGAATAATTCCTTTCATTAAAGTAATGGATTCTTTAACAATGGCAATTAGCCAAGGATCACTTAGAAGAGGTTCGGCTGCTTGTTATCTTCCAATTGACCATCCAGAGATAGAAGAATTTATTGAAATGAGAAGACCAACAGGAGGAGATCCAAATAGAAAATCATTAAATCTTCATCACGGTGTACTCGTAACTGATGCTTTTATGAGAGCAGTTGAGCTTGATGAACAATGGGCACTAAAAAGTCCCAAAGATGGAGTAGTTCAGTCAACTGTTTCTGCGAGAAACTTATGGATAAGATTGTTAACAGCAAGAATAGAAACAGGAGAACCTTATATAATTTATATTGATACAGTAAATAGACTTATTCCCCAACACCATAAGCTTGCTGGATTAACAGTCAAGACATCTAATTTATGTAGTGAAATTACTTTACCAACTGGAGTTGATAAAGAAGGCAGAGATAGAACAGCCGTATGTTGTTTATCTTCTTTAAATATAGAAAAATATGATGAATGGAAAGATGATAAAAATTTTATAGGCGATGTAATGAGATTTTTAGATAATGTGTTAACAGATTTTATTGAAAGAGCACCTGAAGAATTTAGTGATGCTACATACTCAGCTATGAGAGAAAGAAGTGTAGGCTTAGGCGTTATGGGCCTTCATTCGTTCTTTCAAAAAAAAATGATTCCACTTGAGTCAGTTATGAGCAAAGTTTGGAATAAAAAGATTTTTGAACATATTCAAAAAGATGTAGATAAAGCTTCAAAAGATTTAGCAGAAGAAAGAGGAGCATGTCCAGATGCTGCAGATTATGGAATAAAAGAAAGATTTTCAAACAAAACAGCAATAGCCCCTACAGCTTCAATATCAATTATTTGTGGAGGTACCTCTCCAGGTGTTGAGCCAATTGCTGCTAATAGTTTTACACATAAAACACTTTCAGGATCTTTTAATGTTAGAAATAGACATCTTGAAAAAATATTAGAAAAACACAATAAAAATGATGATGAAACATGGTCCAGTATCACAACCAATCAAGGTTCTGTATCTCATTTAGATTTCTTAACACAGCAAGAAAAAGATGTGTTCAAAACAGCCTTTGAATTGGATCAAAAATGGATTGTTGAATTAGGTGCTGATAGAACGCCACATATATCTCAAGCACAATCTATTAATATATTTGTACCTGCAGACATTCATAAAAAAGAACTACATCAAATTCATTTTCAGGCATGGAAGAAAGGTCTTAAGAGCCTTTATTATTGTAGATCTAAGTCAATCCAAAGAGCTGAAAATGTTAATGATGCAAAATTAACCGATGTTACGGCCAATGTTTATAAATCTAAAAATCAACAAAACGAAGAACAAGAATATGAGGAATGTTTATCATGTCAGTAATAAAAAATGTTAAAAAAGAAATAATCACTCCAAAAAAAATGGGTTTGTTAGTGGAGAACCCGGTGTACAAACCATTTAGATATCCATGGTGTTATGATGCTTGGTTAACTCAGCAAAGAATTCATTGGTTACCAGAAGAGGTACCGTTAGGTGATGACGTAAGAGATTGGCAAAAAAATTTATCACAAGCTGAAAAAAATTTACTAACTCAAATCTTTAGATTTTTTACTCAAGCCGACGTTGAAGTTAATAATTGTTATCTAAGACATTACACTACAGTTTTTAAACCAACTGAGGTTTTAATGATGATGACAGCATTTGCATCAATGGAAACAGTTCATATTGCAGCTTATTCTCATTTACTTGACACAATTGGAATGCCTGAGTCTGAATATTCAGCGTTCATGAAATATAAAGAAATGAAAGATAAATATGATTACATGCAAGGCTTTAATGTCAACTCAAAAGAAGACATTGCAAAAACAATGGCAGTGTTCAGTGCATTCACTGAAGGACTACAATTGTTTGCAAGCTTTGCAATCTTACTTAATTTTCCAAGATTTAATAAAATGAAAGGTATGGGCCAGATAGTTACTTGGTCAGTAAGAGATGAAACTTTACATTGTAATTCTATGATAAGATTATTCAAAGAATTTATAAAAGAAAATCCAGAAATTTGGACACCTCAACTTAAAAAAGAACTTTACGAAGCTTGCAGAACTATAATTCATCACGAAGATGCATTTATTGATTTAGCTTTTGAAATGGGACCAATGGAAGGATTAACAGCACAAGAAGTTAAAGATTACATAAGGTTTATTGGAAATAGAAGACTTGCTCAATTAGGTTTAGAGCCAATTTACAAAGTAGACAAAAACCCTTTAACTTGGCTAGATACTATGTTGAACGCAGTTGAACATATGAACTTCTTTGAAGGAAGAGCAACGGAATATTCAAAAGCGTCGACCCAAGGAAACTGGACAGAAGCATTTTCGTAAATGTTTTAAATAATGAATAAAATAATTTTATTATTATTTTTACTTATCACTCTCAATCAATGTAATACAGTAACAGGAAGTGTTGAAGGAACTGCTTTAGGCGTTATAAAAGATGTTAAAACCACTTATCATTATTCAACTTGTGTATTCACAAAAGTACAATGTGGAGATTTAGATTTAGATTAAATTTATCTTTGGTTTAAAAGCATAACTTTTCTATGCTTTGCTCCACTATACTTAGAAAGTGGCCTTATTAATTTATTTGCCGCATGTTGTTCCATAATGTGTGCAGACCAACCAGTAATTCTAGATATTACAAAAATAGGTGTGAAGAAATCCGTATCAAATCCCATTAAATGGTAAGTTGGCCCGGTAGGATAGTCAACATTTGGGTGAATATTTTTTCTCTCAATCATGACATTTTTAACAATGTCGTAAATTTTAATAAACTTTTTATCTTTTTTTATTGATGCAACTTTTTTAAAGTACTTCTCCATCGTAGGAACTCTTGAGTCACCTCTTTTGTAAACTCTGTGTCCAAATCCCATAACAACATCTTTATTTTTTAAGGCCTTATTAATCCATTTTAGAGCATTTTCAGGTTTTTTAATTTTATTCATCATATGCATCACTTCTTCATTGGCACCACCATGCAAAGGCCCTTTTAGACTTGCTATAGCACCAGTTATTGCTCCATGAATATCAGATAAACTACTAGTTATAGTTCTTGCAGTAAATGTTGAAACATTAAAACTATGTTCTGCATAAAGAATTAAAGACACATCAAAGGCCTTAACAATTTCTTTACTCGGAACTTTTCCAAAACACATATAAAAAAAGTTTTCAGAGAAAGATAAATTTTTTTTTGGAGCTATCATTTTTTTACCTTTTCTAGCTCTAAAAAAGGCAGCTAAAGCAATAGGAGTTTTTGAAAATATTCTTATAGCTTTTCTCATATTGGCTTTTGGAGAATTATCTTTTGTTTCTTTATCTTCTAAAGCCATTAGACTTACAGCAGTTCTAGCTACATCCATTGGATGAGCTTTTTTTGGCATTTTTCTAATATCGCTTAAAATTTCTTTTGAAAGTTTCCGATCTGATCTTTCTTCTTTAATAAAACTTTTTAACTGTTTTTTGTTTGGAAGTTCTCCATTTAAAACAAGATAAGCAACCTCTTCAAAACTACATTTTGCACAAAGATCCTGAACCGCATAACCTCTATAAGTAAGAGAATTAATATCTGGCATTACTTGAGATACAGTTGTTTCATCAACAACAATACCTAATAAGCCTTTTTTAATATCATCACTCATTATTCATGACCCTCTGTATTAAAATTATAAATCTTTTCATCTAGTGAGTTGTATTTTTCATACTCAACTAAATCATACAATCTTTTCCTTGTTTGCATTTTATCAATAATATTGTTTTGATGTCCATCGTCAAAAATAGCACGCAGTCCATCTTCCACATTTTTCATAGCTAATCGCTGAGTTGTAACAGGGTAAATTACTATATTGTAACCTATATTTTCTAATTCTTTATAATTTAATAATTTTGATTTACCAAACTCAGTCATATTAGCTAGCAGATAACAGTTTAAAGATTTTCTTACTTTTTCAAATTCTTTTTCATCATGCAAAGCTTCAGGAAAAATAATTTCTGCACCAGCATCAACGTAGCTTTTACACCTGTCTATCATCTTATCAATACCCTCAACATTTTTTGCATCTGATCTTGCTATCACTTTAAAATTTTTATCTTTTTTTGAACTTACACATTCTTTAACTTTTTTGATCATTTTTTCTTTTGTAATCAATTCTTTATTTTCAAGATGACCACATCTTTTTCGTGCTACTTGATCTTCGATGTGAACTCCAGTAATTCCAAATTTTTCAAAGGTTTCAATAGTTTCTTTACAAGATTTAAATCCAGTATCAATATCGACAATTGTTGGTAAGTTTGTAACTCTAGCTATTTGATTAGCTCTATTACTTACATCTTTTAAAGTAGTTAAACCAATATCAGGATATCCTAAATCGTTAGACATAACACCGCCAGAAACATAAACAGCATCATATCCAATTTCTTCAATTACTTTTGCTGTTAAGGGATTATAAGCGCCTGGAACTCTTAATATTTTTTTTGACTTTAATTTTGCATCAAATTCTATCCTTTTTTCTTCTGGTTTTTTTTTAACAAAATGCATTAAAAAATCCCTTTTTTATTATTTTTTTTCAAATTTGAACTTTTTATTTCTATATTAAGTTTATTTAACTGGCCTGATTTTAATTTTGTTAAATTTTGTACAGTTTTTAAAAAACGGTCACTTTCTTTTTTAGAAAGAATATTTTTTGTTAATGTTAAAAATTTATTTATATAATTTTTTCTTACGAATGGTCTTAATCCATAAGGGTGTGCATCAGCTTTATCTAATTGTTCAATAATTTTATTATTATTATTTAATGTCACAACTACTTTTGCTCCAAATGATTTATTTTTTGGATTGGGGTCATGATATTTTTTAGTCCATTTTTTATCTTCATGTGTTTTAATTGATTTCCAAATCTTGATCGTACTTTTCTTATTAGCTCTTGATTTTTTATATGAGTTAACATGATGCCAACTAGCATCTTCTAAAGCGACAGCAAATATATACATTATTGAATGATCTAGTGTCTCTCTACTTGCCTTTGGATCCATTTTTTGAGGATCATTTGCACCTGTTCCAATTACATAATGTGTGTGATGACTTGTATAGATATCAATTTTTTTAATTTGGCTAAGATTTTGAATTTTTTTGTTAAGTTTTTTAGCTATATCGATAAGAGCTTGTGCTTGATATTCGGCCGAATATTCTTTTGTATATGTTTCTAAGATTGCTTTTTTTTCTTCATTTCTTTTTGGTAATGGAACTTTATATGAAGCTTTTTTACCATCTAGTATTCGAGCAACTACACTATCTTCTCCTTCATAAATAGGGCTTGGCGCTCCTTCACCACGCATTACTCTATCTACAGCTTCGATTGCAAGTTTACCAGCATGAGCAGGCGCGTAAGCCTTCCAGCTTGAAATTTCACCTTTTCTTGATTGTCTAGTAGATATTGTCGTATGAAGTGCCTGTTGAATTGCTTGATAAATTATATTTGTATTTAATCTAAGCATTGTTCCAATACCAGCGGCAACACTAGGTCCAAGATGTGCAATATGATCAACTTTATGTTTATGTAAACAAATTCCTTTAACTAAATTTACTTGAACTTCATAAGCGGTAATTATACCTCTTAATAAATCCATTCCACTTTTTTTGTTTTGTTGAGCAACAGCGAGAAGAGGAGGAATATTATCACCAGGGTGACTATAATCTGCAGCTAAAAAAGTATCATGAAAGTCTAATTCTCTTACTGCCGTACCATTTGCCCACGCTGCCCATTCACAATCAAACTTTTTTTTTGAATTAATACCAAACAATGTTGCCCCATATTTCTTTGGATGCTTTAAAGCCATTTCTCTTGAAGAAATTACAGATTTTCTATTTAATGAAGCAATTGCAACGGAAGCATTATCAATAATTCTATTGATTACCATTTCAATAGATTTTTTATTTAATTTTGCGTTGTCACTAGATATTTCTGCTAATTTCCAGGCAAGTTGATTTTTCTTACTTAATTTAATTTTTGATGGGTAAACTTTTACAGTATGAATTTTCAATTTCTCTCCAATTTTTTATTGTTTTTTAATACAACCAGGAATGACAATAATCAATATTAATGATGTAAGTATTTTTGAACTATTTTTTCAATTCCAACAAAATCTCTTATTAAATGATCATGTGATATTTCATTTACGTTTTTTTCAGTATATCCATCTTCTAATAGAATAAATGGTATTCCAGCAGCCTTAGCTGCGTTTCCATCCGTTTCACTATCACCGATCATTATACTTTTTTTTATATCACCTTGCATAATTTCTATTACATTAGTTAAATGTCTAGGATCAGGTTTGCAAAAATCAAAAGTATTACTTCCAGCAACATATTCAAAAAAATCATAAACTTTAATTTGTTTTAATAAATCAATTGCAAGATGTTCTTGTTTGTTTGTACACACACCCATTGATATTTTTTTTTCTTTACACCATTTCAAAAAATCATGAGCTCCATTAATTAATTTACTTTCAATTGCAATATTTTTTCCATAAAAATCTATAAACTCTGTTACCATCTCTTTCTTAATTTTATCATCATTTATATTTTTTAATTCTTTTTTTGCCTGACCCCATACAGATCTACCAATCAATGATCCTGCACCTTGACCTACTAATTTTCTTATGTCATCAGTTGATTTGGTTTTATATCCAAATTTTTTCATAACATGATTGTGGGCATTCATAAGATCTGGAGCTGTATCAACCAAAGTTCCGTCTAAATCAAATAATATGGTAAGTTTTTGAGTCATTTAAAAAGTATTAATAAGAAATAATTTGTGAATTAACGATCATGTTTACTTAACTATAAATAAAATTGCAAATGAAACAAACAAATTTACAAAAAGCCCAACTAAGATTGAGGGAAAAATTTATAAAAAATGGTGTTAAGATGCTTGCACCAGAAACTGTTTATTTTTCAAAAGATACAAAAATTGGAAAAAATGTAACAATAGAACCTTATGTAGTTCTTGGAGAAAAAGTTAAAATACAAAATAACTCTAAAATAAAATCATTTTCTCACTTAGAAAATGTTAAAATTGAAAATAATGTAACCGTAGGACCTTTTGCAAGGTTAAGACCAGGTACAGTTCTAAAATCAGGATCAAGAGTCGGAAATTTTGTGGAAATAAAAAAAAGCAATTTAGGAAAAAATTCAAAAGTAAATCATTTGTCTTATATTGGAGATACCAATATTGGAAATTTTGTTAATATTGGTGCTGGGACAATTACTTGTAATTATGATGGAAAAAATAAAAATAAAACTGTAATTAAAAATAAAGTATTTGTTGGCTCAAACTCATCCTTAGTTGCGCCAGTTACTTTAAACGAGAAAAGCACAATAGGGGCAGGATCTGTAATAACAAAAAATGTTAGAAAAAATTCTTTAGCACTCACCAGACCAAGTCAAAGTGAAGTAAAAAATTATAAGAGAAAAAAATAAATTATGTGTGGAATAGTTGGAATAGTAAGTAATAAATCTGTATCATCAAGCATAATTGGTGCATTAAAAAAATTAGAATATCGTGGTTATGACTCTGCTGGGATTTCAACATTAAGTAATAATCGAATTAATGAACAAAAATGCTCTGGAAGAGTAGATAATTTAGAAAAAATACTTTTTCAAAATCCTTCAGATGGTGATCTTGGTATAGGACATGTAAGATGGGCAACACACGGAATCCCAAATCAAATTAATGCTCACCCACATTCCTCTGAAGTAGTTTCGGTTGTACACAATGGAATAATTGAAAATTCTGATAAATTAAGAGATGAGTATATTAAAAAAGGTTATTCTTTTAAATCTCAAACAGATACAGAAGTTATAACAGTAATGTTAACTGATTATTTAAAGTCGGAAGATTTAATAAATTGCATTCATAAAACTTTAGAAAAATTAGAAGGTAGTTTTGCTCTTGGAGTAATTTTTAAAGATTTTAACAATTTAGTTGTTGGAGCAAGAAGAGGAAGTCCACTAGCAGTAGGATATGGACATAATGAAAATTTTATAGGTTCAGATTCTTATGCACTCAAATCAATGACAAATAAGATTTCCTATCTAGATGATGGAGATTTTTGCCTACTTTATAGGGAAAAGGTCGAGTTTTATAATTCAGAAAAAAAAAAAATTAATAAAGAAATTTTAGAATTATCTAATGAAGAAAATATTGCTGATAAAGGAGACTATAAAGACTTTATGTCTAAAGAAATTGATGAGCAGTCATTTACTACAAAAAAATGTATCAATGAATATTTAGATAAATCTCGTAATGAAATTAATATTTACAATCTACCAATTGATCCCAAAAATATTAATAAAATAAGATTAATAGCCTGTGGAACAGCATATCATTCATGTTTAATGGCAAAATATTGGATCGAAGAAAATACTTCTATTGATGTTGAAGCAGACATAGCATCAGAATTTAGATATAGAAATGTAAAACTAAATAAAGATGATCTTTATATCTTTGTTTCGCAGTCAGGAGAAACTGCTGATACATATGCTGCACTTGAAAAATGTAAAAAAAATAATGTCAAGACCTGTGGAATAGTTAATGTTGTAGAAAGCTCAATAGCAAGACTTGCAGACTTTGTTTTACCAATTCATGCTGGACCTGAAATTGGAGTTGCATCTACGAAAGCTTTTTTAGGTCAAATGCTAGTTCTTTATTTGCTAATATTAAAAATATCAAAAGAAAGAAGTGAAATTGATCAAGAAAATTATAAAAAACTAATTTTAGATTTAATAAAGTTACCAGATTTTATTAAACAAACTTTATCAAAACAAAAAGATATACAAGTTGTAGCTAGAGATTTTGTTACCGCTAAAGGAACCATGTATTTAGGTAGAGGATATTCATATCCAATTGCAATGGAAGGCGCTCTTAAACTAAAAGAACTTTCTTATATTCATGCTGAAGGTTATGCTGCTGGTGAAATGAAACATGGGCCACTCGCATTGATTGAAGATGGTATGCCGGTAATTGTATTAGCGCCAAAAGATAGATATTTTGAAAAAACTATTTCGAATATGCAGGAGGTAATAGCAAGAGGTGGCAAAGTTATAATGATAACTGACGATACATCTATAACAATGAGTGAAAATATAAGATTTAAATTTCAAATCCCAAAAACGAACTCAACTCTTAACCCTTTTTTATTAAGTATCCCACTTCAATTCTTGGCTTATCATGTAGCATTATTAAAAAATTGCGATATAGACAAACCAAGAAACTTAGCAAAATCAGTAACTGTAGAGTAATAAATAATTAATAAAAAATAAATTTACATTTATAATATCTGATCTATATATACTTTAAGTTGTATTATGAAAAAATGGAAAACAAATAGTTGGAGAAATTATCCGGTTAAACACATCCCTACTTATGAGGATGAAAAAGAACTTAATATGGTTCTTGGAAAAATAAAAGATTTTCCCCCATTAGTATTTGCTGGAGAAACAAGACACTTAAAACAACAACTAGCTGATGTTGTTGATGGAAAGGCTTTCTTATTGCAAGGAGGAGATTGTGCTGAAAGTTTTGCCGAATTTAATCCCGACAATATAAGAGACTATTTTAAAGTTATGTTACAAATGTCTTTAGTTTTGACTTATTCAGCATCTTTACCAGTTGTTAAACTTGGTAGGGTAGCGGGACAATTTTCAAAACCCAGAAGTGCTCCGACTGAAAAACAAGGCGATCTAGAATTACCAAGTTATCTTGGTGACAATATTAATGGTATTGAATTTAACAAAAGAGCTAGAAAACCTGATCCAAAAAGATTATTTAAAGCTTATTCGCAAGCAGCATCAACACTAAATTTAATTAGAGCTTTTTGTCATGGTGGATTTGCTGATTTAAAAAAAGTCCATCTTTGGAATTTAGGCTATATTAAAAAAAGTCCACAAGCTAAAAAATTTAAAGAATTAGAAGACAAAATTGCAGATGCACTAGCATTTATGGATGCATGTGGAATAAATTCAGATTTTAATAGAAGACTAAAGACAGTTAACTTTTGGACTTCTCATGAAGCTTTATTGCTCCCATTCGAAGAAAGTATGACAAGAATTGATTCAACAACTGGAGAGTATCACGATACTTCAGCACACTTTGTGTGGATAGGTGATAGAACAAGACAATTAAATGGCGGACATGTCGAATTTTGCAGAGGAATTGAAAATCCAATTGGTATTAAGTGTGGACCAACATCAAAACCAGAGGAAATAGTTAAAATTTGTAATGTAATAAATCCTAAAAATGAAAAAGGAAAAATAACTTTAATTTCAAGATTTGGTTGTGAAAATGTTGGAAAATTTTTACCTAAATTAGTTAGAACTATTAAAAAAGAAGGTTTAAATGTTATTTGGTCTTGTGATCCAATGCATGGAAACACAGTTAAATCTTCTACAGGTTTTAAAACCAGACCATTTAATAATGTATTAAAAGAAGTTAAAAATGTTTTTGCAGTACATCAAAGTGAAGGATCTTATGCTGGTGGGTTACATATAGAAATGACTGGACAAAACGTCACTGAGTGTACAGGAGGAACACAAAAAATTTCAGATAAAGATTTATCAAGTAGATATCGTACACATTGTGATCCAAGATTGAATGCTAATCAAGCATTAGAACTGTCATTTTTGATTTCTGATGAAATTAAAAAAAATTCTATTTATGCAAGAAGTGGAATAAGAGCGGTTTCTTAACGCATTTATAAAATAAATCTTTTAACGTATAATTGAATTATGGAAGTAGCTAAAAAAGTCATATTTATAAAAGATTGGATATCGAATTACGTAAATTCAATGCCAGTTAAAGCACAATCACTTGTTATAGGTATCTCAGGTGGAATAGATTCTTCAGTAACAAGCACCTTGTGTGCTATGACTGGTTTAAAAACTATTGTATTAACAATGCCAATCAAACAAAACAAAGAACAGAATGATTTAAGTCTTTTGCACAAGAAGTGGTTAAGTGAAAAATTTAATAATGTAGAGTCTCATTCTTTAGAACTTGATAATGTATTTAAAAATTTTGAAAATACATTGTCAGATTTTAAAAGTGAACATGGTATGGCTAACTCAAGAGCTAGATTAAGAATGACAACTTTATATCAAGTAGCTGCAGCAAACAAAGGTATTGTAGTTGGAACAGGAAATAAAGTAGAGGACTTTGGTGTTGGCTTTTATACAAAATATGGAGATGGCGGTGTTGATATTTCTCCAATTGCAGATTGTACAAAAACAGATGTTTGGGAACTCGGAAAAGAATTAAAAATAGCTGAAGAAATTATTAAAGCAAAACCAACAGACGGTCTATGGGATGATGGAAGAACGGACGAAAGCCAATTAGGCTTAAAGTATGACGAAGTAGAAGACGCTATGAACAACCCAGATTCCCCTAATTACGAAAAATACATTAAAATTAGAAAATTAAATCTTCACAAAATGGAGCCAATTCCAGTTTGTAAGATTCCTAAGTAATCTAAAAGATTCACAAACATCAAATTAAAGTATATTTCTAGAATAATGAATAAAGATATTTTTTTAACAAATAGTCTGGGTAACAAAAAGGCGAAATTCATTCCAATTGATCCAAAAAAAATTGGAATGTATGTTTGTGGACCAACGGTTTATGATAATCCACATATTGGAAATGCAAGACCTTTGGTTATATTTGATATCCTGTTCAAAGTTTTAAAATGCAAATACGGAAATAGTTCAGTTAGTTATGTAAGAAATATTACAGATATTGATGATAAAATTATATCTTCTTCAATAGAAAGAAATATTTCAATTGATGATCTTACAAAGAATATTACAAATATTTTTCATCAAGATTGTAAGTATTTAAATTGTGAAGTTCCTACAAACGAACCAAAGGCGACAGAAAATATTTCATTAATGGTTGAAATGATTAACAAACTTATTCAAAATAAATTTGCATATGAAATAAATAACCATGTTTATTTTGAAGTAAAAAAATTTAAAGATTATGGAAAATTATCAAATAAAAATTTAGATGAATTAATTGCTGGTGCAAGAGTTGAGATTTCAGAAAACAAAAAAAATCCAGCTGATTTTGTTTTATGGAAACCATCCACAGAAAACGAACCAGCCTGGGATTCACCATGGGGCAAAGGCAGGCCTGGTTGGCACCTTGAATGCTCAGTAATGTCAAAAAAATTTTTAGGTGACAAATTTGACATTCATGGAGGTGGAATGGATTTAATTTTTCCACATCATGAAAACGAAATTGCACAATCCAGATGTGCTAATGGAAGTGAGACATTTGCTAATTATTGGGTTCATAATGGATTTATAACAATCTCAAGTGAAAAAATGTCTAAATCACAAGGCAACATTTTAAAAATTGGTGACTTTAAAAATAAAGTAAGTGGGCAAGTATTAAGATTAGCTTTGATTAGCGCACATTACAAACAACCTTTAGATTGGAATGATAAACTTTTATCCGAGTGTGAAAAAACAATTAACAAATGGTATGAAAGTTATACAGATATTAAAAAACAAGTTTTAATTCCTGAAGACGATCTTTCTCCATTGTATGATGATTTAAATACACCAGGTTATATTGCCAATCTTCATAAATTATTTGAAAAATCTCAAAAAGGTTCAACTAAGGATAAAGAAATATTTGTTTCAGCGTGTAATTTTATTGGCCTATTAAACGAGAGTAAAAACTCATGGGATCAATTCAAGCAAAGTAAATCAAAGATATCCGAAGAAGAAATAAACCAAAAAATTGCAGCAAGAAATAAAGCTAGAAAAAATAAAGATTATAAAGCAGCTGACGAAATAAGAAATGAATTATTAGACAAAGGAGTTTTAATTGAAGACAAAGATGATAAAACCCTTTGGAAATTTAAATGAGTAAAGAAAAAATACATATATTTGATACTACATTGAGAGATGGCGCACAAACCCAAGGTGTCGATTTTTCAATAGACGATAAATTAAAAATAGCAAAAGCTTTGGATGATTTAGGTGTTGACTATGTAGAAGGAGGTTGGCCTGGAGCCAACCCAACTGATACAGAGTTTTTTCAAAAAAAAATTAAATTTAATAATTCAATATTAACAGCATTTGGTATGACAAAAAGAGCTGGTAGAAGTGCTGAAAATGACCCAGGACTTTCATCTATATTAAATAGTAATACTCCAGCAGTATGCTTGGTAGGTAAATCCTGGGATTTCCATGTTGATGTTGCATTGGGAATATCAAATGAAGAAAATTTAGAAAATATTTCAGAAAGTGCAAAACTTTTTGTTAAAGAAAAAAAAGAATTTATGTTTGATGCAGAACATTTTTTTGATGGCTTTAAAAACAATAAAGAATATGCACTTTCATGTATAAAATCAGCATACGACAATGGAGCTAGATGGGTTGTGCTTTGTGATACAAATGGGGGAACCTTGCCTAATGAAGTTACAGATATTGTAAATGAAGTTACTAAATCAGTGCCAGGAAAAAATATTGGTATTCACGCCCATAATGATACAGGTAATGCAGTTGCAAATTCTCTTGCCGCAGTTTTATCAGGCGCTAGACAAATACAAGGAACGATTAATGGATTAGGTGAAAGATGCGGAAATGCAAATTTAATGTCTGTAATTCCAACTTTACACTTGAAAGAAACTTACTCAAAGAGCTATGAAATAAACGTTAAAAAAGAAAATATTGGTAAATTAACTCAGTGCTCAAGATTACTTGATGAAATATTAAATAGAAAACCCAATCAACATTTACCTTATGTTGGAGCTGCTGCCTTTTCGCACAAAGGTGGTTTGCATGTTTCTGCAGTACAAAAAGATCCAAAAACATATGAACATATAAATCCTGATGATGTGGGAAATGTAAGAAATATTGTTGTTTCCGACCAATCTGGAAAATCAAATATAGTTTCTAGACTAAAATCTATTGGAATAGATTTTAAACTAGATGATCCAAAAATAAAAAAACTTTTAGAAGAAGTTAAAGATAGAGAATTCATCGGTTACAGCTACGATGGTGCAGATGCATCTTTTGAACTACTAGCAAGAAGAATAATGGGAGAAATTCCAAGATACATCTCAATTAAAGAATATGATGTTTCTGTAAAAAAAAATAGTTCAGGAGAAATTGTTTCTTCTGCAAAAGCACAGTTAGAAGTTGATAAGAAATTAATTCTTTGTGAAGGAGAGGGCAATGGCCCTGTCCATGCACTTGATAATGCAATAAGAAACAATGTAGACAAACTTGCAAAATATTCTCAGTATTTAAAAGATTTAAAATTAGTTGACTATAAAGTTAGAATTCTTAATACTGGAACTGAGGCTGTAACAAGAGTTTCAATTGAGAGTACAGATTCAAAAGGTAAAAACTGGTTTACAATTGGAGTTTCTCCAAACATTATCGACGCATCATTTAAAGCACTTGTTGATAGTTTAGATTATAAACTGTTTAAGGATAAAGCACCTGCAAGTCTTTAATGTTTAATAATATTTCTTTCATTTTACATAAGCCCCAATTATCAGAAAATATTGGTGCATGCGCTAGAGCAATGAAAAATTTTAACTTTTCTAAATTAATCGTAATAAATCCTAAACCGACTTTCCCCAATGACAAAATTGTTGCTACCTCAGTGGGAGCTAATGAAATTATTAAAAAAAGCAAGGTTTATGTGAATTTAGAACCAGCAATGAAAAATATTGATATTTTAATTTCAGCAACTTCAAGATTTAGAAATAAAAATATTAAACATATAAAGTTAAACGAACTAAATAAAATAGATTTTAGTAAAAAAGTTGCTTTCTTATTTGGCCCAGAAGCTTCTGGACTGTCAAATAACGAAATAAGCTTTTCAAACTATGTATTGCAAATACCCAGTAATACTAAATTTAAATCATTGAACTTATCACATAGTTTAATAATTGTAGCTCAAACTATTTTTCAATTCTTAAATATAAAAAAAACTAAATACTCTAAATCAAAGAAAATTAAAACTGCATCCAAAAAGAATATCCAATCTATGACAAATTTATGTATTAAACATCTCGAAGAAATAAATTTTTTTAAACCGAAAGAAAAAAAACCTAAAATGCTAGAAAATCTGAGAAGTATATTTTATAAAATGGATTTATCAGAAAAAGAAACACGTATTTTATCCAGTGTATTTGCTAGTTTGGCTAAAAAAAAGGCTGATTGACAAAATTGATCTTGTGTTTATAAAGCGTTCTATTAAATGACAAAAAGATTAAACTCTAAACATAAAGTTGATAGAAGGCTAAGAGTGAATCTATGGGGAAGACCAAAGAGCCCATTTAATACAAGAGCGTACCCTCCGGGACAGCACGGTCAAACAAAATCAGCCAAACCTTCAGATTATGGAATCCAACTAAATGCTAAGCAAAAACTAAAATCTTATTATGGCAACATGAATGAAAGACAATTCAGGAATGTTTATAAAAAGGCTATAATGAAAAAAGGGGATACTGCAGAAAATTTAATTGGCTTATTAGAAAGAAGACTTGATGCAGTAATTTATAGATCAAAACTTTCAAATACTATTTTTTCTTCAAGACAATTAATTAACCATGGCCATGTAAGAGTTAATGGAAAAAAAGTTAATATAGCAAGTTATCAAGTTAGAGAAGAGGACAATATAGAGATTAGAGACAAATCAAAACAATTAGCTTTAATTGATATAGCTCTTGCGAATAAAGAAAGAGAAGTTCCAGAATATTTGCAATTAGACGAAAAAAATAAAAAAGTAAAATTTGTAAGAGTTCCTAAGTTTGAAGAAGTTCCTTACCCAGTTGTTATGGAGCCAAACTTAGTAATTGAATATTATTCTAGATAACTATTTTTTAAAATTAATTCCTTTATCTTCAAGAACTTTTTTAAGCTCACCGTTTTCGTACATTTCTTTTACTATATCGCAACCGCCTACAAATTCTTTTTTAATGTATAATTGAGGTATTGTTGGCCAATCACTAAATTCTTTTATACCTTGTCTAAGTTTTTCATCTTCTAAAACATTAACGCCTTTAAAATTTACTTCTAGAATTTTTAACATATTTGAAACAGCCATTGAAAAACCACACTGCGGTGCATCAGGTGTTCCTTTCATAAAAAGACACACTTCATTATTTTCAATTTCTTTACTTATTAAATCATTCGTTTGTTGTTCCATTTTACTCCTTTGTTTTAATTGCTAATGCATGCAATTCATTTCCCATTCTTCCTTTTAATGAATTATATACCATTTTATGTTGTTCAATTTTACTTTTTCCTGCAAACGTAGACGATGTAACTGTAGCAGAATAATGGTTGCCATCACCTGCTAAATCTTGAATTTCTATTTTTGCATCTGGCATTGCTTCTTTGATTAATTTTTCTATTTCTTTTAAATCCATTGCCATTTTATTTATCCATATAATCTTCTAACCAACTTTTATTCAATTTAATTAAATCGTCAATATGCAGAATTGGCTCTTTATCTACTATTATCTCATTTTCAGTTACTAATCCAATATCATCATAATGAACTGAATTATCCTTTAAAATTTTTTCTACTTTTGGAAGATTTTTTGCTTCAATTTCAATTATGTATCTTCCTTGATCTTCACCAAAATAATAATCAAATTTGTTAATTAAAACTCTAAGATTGTTGAGCTTAAATCCTTTTTTACCTTTTATTGCCATTTTTGAAAGAGCGGTAATTATGCCACCTAATGAGACATCATGAGCAGAATTTATTAAACCTTCTTCCATTAATTTTAAAATTGTTTCACCATTGTTTTTTTCATTAAATAAATTAATTTCTGGTGGAGGTCCTTTTTTTTCATTTAAAATATTTATTGCAAAAATACTTTGATCTAAATGACCTTCTGTTTTTCCGACAACTAAGATTAAATTATTATTTTTTTTGAGCTCCATAGTGATCATTTTTTTATAATTTTTAATTAATCCAACGCCACCAATCGCAGGAGTAGGTTTAATTCCTTTATCTTTTGTTTCATTATAAAAAGATACGTTTCCTGAAACAACAGGATAATCTAGAAATTTACTTGCTTCATTAATTCCTTCAACACATTCAACAAACTCGCCCATATTTTTTTCTTTTTCAGGATTACCGAAATTTAAACAATTAGTAATAGCAATTGGTTTAGATCCACATGAAATTAAATTTCTCCAACTTTCACAAACAACCTGTTTTCCACCCGTAAGAGGATGAGCGTAACAATAGACGGCAGAAGAATCTACTGAGGTTGCAATAGCTTTGTTAGTACCGTGAACTCTTACAACGCCAGCGTCAGAACCAGGTTTTTGAATAGTATCACCCATTACAGTGTGGTCGTACTGCTGCCAAATCCATTCTTTGCTTGAAATATTTGGTAAACTTAAAATTTTTTTAAGAACTTCAGTAATTTTTAATTTTTTAAAATCATCTTTTTTAAATTTTATTTTTTGTGGAAGTTTTGTTTTTTTCCACTTTCTTTCATAGATTGGTGCATTTTCTGCTAATATATTAATTGGAATTTCTGCAACTTTATTACTATCAAAAAATAGTTCTATTTTTCTTGTATCTGTTGTTTTACCAATAATTGCAAAATCTAAATTCCATTTATCAAAAATTCTTTTTGCCTCATCTTCTTTACCATTTTCTAAAACTATCAACATTCTTTCTTGGCTTTCAGATAGCATGATTTCATAAGGTGTCATTTTTTCCTCACGGCATGGAACTTTATTTAAATTTAGCTCAATACCAAGGTTACCTTTTGATGCCATTTCAATGCTTGAAGATGTTAATCCAGCAGCACCCATATCTTGAATAGATATAATTGATTTTTTTGCCATTAATTCTAAACATGCTTCTAATAATAATTTTTCTGTAAAAGGATCCCCAACCTGAACTGTTGGCTTTTTTTCTTCTATCTTATCGTCAAAAATTGCAGATGCCATGCTAGCACCATGAATCCCATCACGCCCAGTTTTTGATCCAACATAAACTACCGGTTTATTTATGCCTGTGGCTTTTGAATAAAAAATTTTATTTTTATCAACCAGTCCTAAAGTCATTGCATTAACTAAAATATTTCCGTTATAAGATTCATCAAAACTTGTTTGACCACCTATAGTTGGTATGCCCATACAATTTCCGTAACCTCCTATACCTTTTACAACTCCTCTTAATAAATTTTTTGTCCTAGAGTGCTGTGGTGAGCCAAAATGTATTGAATTTAAATTTGCAATAGGTCTTGCGCCCATTGTGAAAACATCTCTCATTATACCACCAACGCCTGTAGCTGCTCCTTGGTAAGGTTCTATAAATGATGGGTGATTATGACTTTCAATTTTAAAAACTACCGCATCACCATCCTCAATATCAATAACACCAGCATTTTCGCCTGGTCCTTGAATAACTTTTTTTCCTTTTGTATTTAGTTTTTTTAAATGAATTCTTGATGATTTATACGAACAATGTTCATTCCACATTGCAGAAAAAATCCCAAGTTCAGTTAGATTTGGAGTTCTTTTTAATAGATCACAAATTTTATTAAATTCTTCCTTTTTTAAACCGTGATCTATTGCAATTTGTTCATTAACTTTCATTATTTTAAATTTTCAAATAAGTTTTCGAAGAAAAAATTTCCATCATTACTTGAAAGATATTTGTCAATCATTCTTTCTGGATGAGGCATCATTCCTAGGATATTTTTTTTTTTACTAAAAATTCCAGCTATATTTTTTAATGCACCATTTGGATTGAATTTTTCATCTTCTTTTCCTTTTTCGTTACAATAAGTTACTGCAATTTGATTATTATCATTTAAGGATTTCATTTCATCATCCGAACAGAAATAGTTTCCTTCATTATGAGCAATATGTAGTTCTAGAATTTCCTTTTTAATATTTTTAAAATACTTATTTTCTTTATCATTTATTTTTACATGAACATTTTTACATATAAATTTTTGATATTTGTTTTGTAAAAGAATACCTGGCAACAAGCCAGTCTCTGTTAGTATTTGAAATCCATTACATATTCCTAATACTAAACCTCCTGAATTTGCAAATTCAATAACTGATTTAATTATTTTTGACTTAGCGGCAATACTCCCACAACGTAAATAATCTCCATATGAAAAACCTCCAGGTAGAACTATTAAATCGCTTTTAGGAATTTCTTGATTATCGTGCCAAACCATTTGATTTTTAAAACCAAATTTTTTTAGTGCTACATCCATATCTCTATCACAATTGGATCCAGGAAAAATTATTACTGATGATTTCATTAATTTTACAGAATTTTATAATCTTCAATAACCATGTTTGCTAAAAGTTTTTTACACATTTCTTCAGTTTTAGCTTTCGCTTTTTTTTCATCGTTAGTATTAATTTCAATATCAAAATATTTACCTTGTCTAACTTCTTTCACTTCAGAAAAGTTCATACCATTTAATGTCTGCTGTATAGCTTTACCTTGAGGATCAAGCACTCCATCTTTTAGAGTAACAATTACTTTTACTTTCATTTATTTTTTTTAATTTTTACTGCGGTTGGTTTTGTGAATTTTATTGGCCTTATATTTGATTGCTCATGAAGAATTCCAAGTCTTCTAGCTACTTCCTGATAGGCTTCAACTACATTACCTAAATCTTTTCTAAATCTGTCTTTATCTAATTTTCTATCAGTATCTTGATCCCATAATCTACATGTATCTGGGCTTATTTCATCAGCTAATATTATTGTTTCATCTGATTTTGTTTTTCCGAACTCTACTTTAAAATCAACTAATTTAATTCCAATACCTCTAAATAAACCTTGGAGATAATCATTTATTCTTAAACACTGTTCATTAATTAAGTCTAACTCAATTAAATTAAGCCATTTAAAATTTAAAATATGTTCACGAGAAATTATTGGATCCCCAAGTTTATCATCCTTTAAACAGTATTCGATTAACGGATAATCTAAAACTGTTCCTTCTTCAATTCCCAGTCTTTTTGTCAAAGATCCGGTTGCAATATTTCTAATTACAAATTCAATTGGAATTATATTTACCAATTCAACAAGTTGTTCTCTCATATTTAATCTTTTAATAAGATGATTTTTAATTCCAATGTCTGAAAGAGATTTTAACAAGTGTTCTGAAATTCTATTATTTAGAATTCCTTTTCCATCTATATTTGCTTTTTTTTGATTATTAAATGCGGTTGCATCATCCTTAAAGTGCTGAATAACAGTATTTTTATCACTCGTAGCAAAAATAATCTTTGCTTTACCTTCGTAAAGTTTTTTACCTTTTTTCATTATTTAAATACTCTTCTAAAAATTAAATTTACATTTTTAAAATGAGAAGAATAATTAAATATTGAATTTAATTTAGGCTTGCTAATTTTACTCATTATTAATTTATCTTTTGATATCAAATCAAACAAATTTTTATTTTCTGAGAAACATTTTTTTGAATGTGATTGAACAATCTTATAAGATTTTTCTCTACTCAATCCACTTTTTGTAAGTTCTAACATTATTTCTTGAGAAAAAATTAAACCTTTTGTTAAATTAATATTTTGAATCATTTTTTTTGGATAAATTATCATTTTATCTAAAATATTTGCCAACCTATTTAAAGCAAAATCTAAAGTAATATTTGCATCAGGACCTATATTTCTCTCGACACTAGAATGCGAAATGTCTCTCTCGTGCCAAAGTGCTATATTTTCTAAAGCTGGTGTTACGTAACTTCTTACCATTCTAGATAATCCAGTTAAGTTTTCACTTAGAATAGGGTTTTTTTTATGAGGCATTGCAGAAGATCCTTTTTGGTCTTTTGAAAAATATTCTTGAAGTTCATAAACTTCAGATCTTTGAAGGTGTCTAATTTCAGTTGCTACTCTTTCAACTGATCCAGCAATAATTCCTAAAACAGAAAAATAAAATGCATGTCTATCTCTTGGTATAACTTGGGTAGATATTGGTTCTATTTTTAAACCAAGTTTTTTTGCAACATGTCTTTCTACATTCGGGCTTATGTTTGCATAAGTTCCCACAGCTCCTGAAATAGCGCAGCTAGAGACTTCATCTATGGCATCAACTAATCTTTTTCTATTTCTTTTAAATTCTTCATAAAACGAAGCCAATTTTAACCCAAAGGTAATTGGTTCTGCATGGATTCCATGACTTCTTCCAACACAAGGAGTAAACTTATGTTTTTTTGCCTGTCTTTTTAAAACTTTTAAAATTAGATCTATATCTTTTAATAATATTTTTCCTGATTGAGCTAATTGAATATTAAAACTTGTGTCCAATACATCTGATGAAGTCATTCCTTGGTGAAGATAACGAGCTTTAATTCCTGCTTTTTCAGTAACCGAAGTTAAAAATGCTATTACATCATGCTTTACTTTAACTTCGATATCATGAATTCTTTTTACATTTATTTTAGCTTTTTTTCTTACAGTTGAAGAAACTCCTTTTGGAATTTGACCTAATTTTTCCATCGCTTGGGCTGCAGCTATTTCTACATCAAGCCAAATTTTATATTTGTTCTCTTCAGACCAAATTGTTGTGAGTTCTTTTCTTGAATATCTAGCAATCATTAATTATTTGTATGGAGGCTTAGAATAACCTTTAGCAGATTTTGTAAAGATTTCATATCCATTTTCAGTAATTCCTACGGTATGTTCAAATTGTGCTGATAGTGATTTATCCTTAGTAACAGCTGTCCATCCATCATTTAATACTTTAACATCATATTTTCCAAAGTTAACCATCGGTTCTATTGTAAAAGTCATTCCAGGATAAACCTTGATTCCAGTATTTTTTTTTCCATAGTGCAAAATATTTGGAGGTTCATGAAATATTGTACTTATTCCATGACCGCAAAAATCTCTTACAACACTAAAACCTTTTTCTTCGACATGAGATTGAATTTCATGGCCGATATCGCCCAAATTCAATCCTGGTTTTAAAATATTAATAGCTTTCATCATTGAATCGTAAGTTGCATCAATTAAATTTTTAGATTTTATTGAAACTTCACCGACAGTATACATTCTACTTGTGTCACCATAATGGCCGTCCAATATTGTAGTTACATCAATATTTATAGCATCACCTTCATTTAAAACTCTTTCCGATGGTATTCCATGACAAACAACATGATTTAAAGAAGTACATAAAGACTTTTTAAATCCCCTATAATATTGCGGTGCTGAATACGCTCCATGATCTTTTATAAATTCATACCCAAGATTATCCAGCTCATCAGTCGACACTCCAGGTTTTATATAACCTGTTAACATATCTAATGTTTTAGCAGCCAAATTCCCAGCAGCACGCATCTTCTCAAATTTTTCTTTATAATTATTCATTAATAATTTTTATTTTTTTATCTATTTTTATTTCTTTAGGATCAACTTTACATTTATAGGCAAGAAATTGAACTCCAGATTTTTTTGCCATTAAATAATTCTCATAATAGTCTTTATCTATATCTTTTGCTATTTTAAAATATTTCATATTTTCAATCTGTACTAAAAACAAAACATAAGATTTAAAGCCTTTTTTTGAGGCATCTATTAATGTTTTAATATGTTTTGTTCCTCTAGATGTGGGTGCATCGGGGAACTCAGATATTTTGTTGTTTCTAAAAAGAGTAACATTTTTAACTTCTATAAATATTTTTTTGTTATTTTTATTTACTAGAAAATCAAATCGTGTTTCTTTGTTATAAAATACTTCAGATTGGATATTTTTTAAATTATTAAACTCTTTAAAAGAGTTATTTTTAAGACCTTCAGCAACAATTTTATTTGCCAAATGTGTATTAACACCTACAAGATTTTTTTTTACCTTAATTATTTCTAAAGTGTATTTTAATTTTCTTTTTGGATCATCATTTTTTGAAATCCAAGCATCATTATTTTGGTCTAATAAACCCATCATTGAACCAGTATTGGGACAATGAGCAGTTATAATTTCTTTATTTACTTTAATATCAGTAAAAAATCTTTTATATCTTTTTACAAGTTTGCCTTTAATTAAAGACTTGGTAAATTCCATATTCAAAATATATATAAGAAATGATTAAAAAAACAAAAGTAAATGCAGCAATACTAATCATAGGCAATGAAATTTTATCTGGAAGAACTCAAGACACCAATACAAGTACATTGTCATTATGGCTAAATTCTATTGGAGTAAAAGTTCAGGAAGTTAAAATAATTCCTGATCTTGAGGAAACAATTGTAAATTCGGTAAATTTATTGCGAAAGCAGTATGATTATGTTTTTACTACAGGGGGCATAGGTCCTACCCATGATGATATTACTGCCGAATCAATATCTAAGGCATTCAATCTTAAATATGAGATGCACAAAGAAGGTTATAAACTTCTTGAAAAATATTATAAGCCTGGGGAATTTAATGAGGGTAGGCAAAAAATGATTTGGATGCCTCAAAATGCAAAATTAATATTAAACCCAACAAGCGGCGCACCAGGTTTTAATGTTGAAAATGTTTTTTGTTTACCTGGCGTACCTTCAATTTTAAAATCAATGTTAGGTGGTTTAAAAAATGAAATAGTAGGAGGAGAGCCAATATTAAGTCATACAATCAATCTCCGTACAGTTGAAAGTGAGATAGCAAATTCTTTAACTAAAGTTCAAGATAACAATAGTGATGTAGAAATAGGGAGCTATCCATTTTTCCAAGCAGGTAAATTGGGAGTCTCAATAGTAATTAGATCTGAGGAACAAGCAAAAATTGATGTTTGTATTTCTCAAATATTAGATTTTGTTAAAGAAAAAAATATAGAGATAGTAGATAGAAAATAATATGCTTTATTTTGCATACGGAAGCAATCTTAACCATCTACAAATGAAAAATAGATGTAACAGTGCCAAATATTTTAAACCTTACATATTAAAAGACTATAAACTTTGTTTTAGCCATAAAACTCAAACCTCAGTTTATGGACATGCAAATATTATCAAAAGCAAAAATTCAAAAGTACCAGGTGCAATTTGGAAAATTACTAAAGCTGATGAAAAAGAATTAGATGGCTACGAAGGTGTAGATTACAACTATTACTCAAAGCATTATTTGTCAATAAATGGTAACAAAGCATTAGTATATATACAAAATGTTTATTATTTACAAAAACCTAGTTCAGCATATTTGCATACAATTATAGAAGGTTATAAAAATTGTAGTTTAGATTTGAATTATTTAAAAAGAAAAATTTCAAATTACAATGTAAATTATATTATAAATTGGTAGACACAGAATAAAAGATAGAATAAATAAAAATGAAAGTTAGAAATGCCCTCGTGGTGAAATTGGTAGACACAAAGGACTTAAAATCCTTGCCCTTTTGGGAGTGCCAGTTCGAGTCTGGCCGAGGGCACCACAAAAATGATTAAGCCTAAAATAATTTCTGATAATAATAAAAAATCTTTGAGGATAAAAGCGCATCTAACAAAAAATATTAAAAAGATTAAATCAATAAAATTTAACTTAATCATTGTAATTGGAGGTGACGGTTTTATGCTTAAAACTTTAAAGAAAAACAAAAGTTCATCCAATTTTTTTTATGGAATTAATTCTGGAAACTATGGTTTTCTTATGAACAAATTTTCTCCAAAACATACAATAAAAAACTTAAATAAGGCAAAAATGATTACAATTTCTCCTTTAGAAATGAGTGTGAAAAATAAACAAGGAGTGCTTAGAAAATCTATTGCAATTAATGAAGTTTCAATATTAAGACAAAGCAGGCAAGCAGCTACACTATCTATTAAATCTGGATCAAAAATAATTATAAAAAAACTTATTTCAGACGGAGTTTTGGTATCAACACCAGCAGGCAGTACAGCTTATAATTTATCAGTCCACGGACCAATATTAAGTTTAAATTCAAAAAAGATTTCTATTTCTCCAATAAGCGCTTTTAGACCAAGAAGATGGAGGGGTAAAATTGTTAGTGACAAGTCTAAGCTTGAGATAAAAAATCTTAATCCAAAAAAAAGACCAATTAGTGCTGTTGCAGACAATCAGGAAGTAAGAAACGCAAAAAAAATTATAATTAAGACTAACAAAAGAATTAGTTTTAATTTGCTTTATGATAAAAATAGAAGTTTGCAGAAAAAAATAAAGGTCGAACAATTAAGAAGAGAGGTAAATTAGTATTAATTATAACCAAAGTTTCCAAGCTTTTTGTTTACTTTTCCAAATTTTATTGAGCTCTTTTTTCTCTCTAATAGTGTCCATGCAAGCCCAAAATCCATTATGTTTAAAAGCAAGTAATTGATTAATTTTTGTTAGTTTTGGCAAGCAATCTTTTTCAAATATTGTTTTATCATTTTTTAAATATTTAAATATTTTTTTTGAAAGAACAAAAAAACCTCCATTAATATATTCAGTTGGTTTTTCTTTTATTGTTTTAATTTTAGATTTTGAATCAATTAATAAAACTCCTTTAGGATTTTTATACTTCACAGCTGTTAAAGTGGCAATTTTGTTATTTTTAATATGAAATTTAATTAGTTTTTTTA